>NZ_JBFBCB010000066.1:0-32274 GCF_040682975.1 Streptomyces sp. NPDC051051 | reverse complement strand
GGGGGTGGGGGGGGGGGGGGCGGGGGGGGGGGGGGGGGGGGGGGGGGGGGGGCGGCGGGGGGGGGGGGGGGGCCCCCCCGCCGGCGCCCCCCCCGGGGGGGGGGCCGCCCCCCCGTCCGGCGCCGTCCGGGTTCCGCCCCGGATGCGACGAGGGCCGCGCGTGAGATCCCGTCGTGCCCCCCCGTCGCGATCCCCGTCGTGACCGCGGTCGCGGTTCCCGTGCGCTAACCGCGCGGCGCCAGTGCCTCCCACGCCACGGTCACCTCTCCCTGCCGCCACCGCACCGGTCCGTCCGTCACCGGCCAGTCGGCGGTCAGGACCCGCGCCGTGCGGATCCACCGCTGGCGGGCGCCGTAGGAGGCGTAGGGGGCGGCCGCGGCCCAGGCGCGGTCGAAGTCGCGCAGGAAGGCGTGCACGGGTTCGCCGGGCACGTTGCGGTGGATCAGCGCCTTCGGCAGCCGTTCCGCGAGGTCCGAGGGTCGTTCCAGGGATCCCAGCCGGGTCGCGAAGGTGACCGTGCGCGGCCCCTCCGGCCCGAGCGCGACCCACACGTGCCGCCGCCCGATCTCGTCGCACGTCCCCTCGACGAGCAGCCCGCCCCGGCACCCGCTCACCGGGTCGGCGGGGGCGAGCCGGGAGCGCAGCCGCTCCCAGACCGCGGCGACCTCGTCCTCGTCGTACTGGCGCAGCACGTTCGCGGCGCGGATGAGGTGCGGCGGCCGGGCCACCGGGACCTCGAAGCCGCCGTGCCGGAAGACGAGGCCCTCGCGCTCGTACGGCTTGGCCGCGGTGACCCGGGCCGGTTCGATCTCGACGCCGACCACGCGCGTGTGCGGTGCGACGGACCGCAGCCGGGACAGCAGCTCGACGGCCGTCCAGGGCGCGGCGCCGTAGCCGAGGTCGACGGCCACGGGATCGTCGGCGCGGCGCAGTTCGGGGCCGTGGACCGCGGCGATCCAGCGGTCCATGCGGCGCAGCCGGTTGGGGTTGGTGGTCCCGCGCGTGACCGTGCCCACAGGACGGGACGGCGAGCGGGGAGGCATGCCTACGAGGGTATGCGGTACCGGGCGGGGGAAGCCCCACCGGTCGCCCGCCCCCGGACGTCTCCCGCTCTCGAACGGTTGAGCGACAAACGGTAACGGCCAGGCAAAAACCACCCGCCAGTACATCCGTACGGAATGGGACTACCTCGCTCCGGCGTTGCAACCCCTTGGAGGGCGCCCCACACCCTCCGTCCGGCATGCCCGCAGCAAGGAGGAAACGCCACGTGAGCCAGTACGTCAGCAGGCTCGGGCGTCGCTCTTCGGCGGCACCCTCACGACTGCGGCTGCACCGTCGTCCCCGGCGTGTCGCCATGCTCTCCGTGCACACCTCGCCCCTCCACCAGCCCGGCACCGGCGACGCCGGCGGCATGAACGTATACATCGTGGAGCTGGCGCAGCGCCTCGCCGCGATCAACATCGAGGTCGAGATCTTCACCCGCGCCACCACCGGCGGCCTCCCGCCCACCGTCGAGCTGGCGCCCGGAGTCCTCGTCCGGCACATCGACGCCGGCCCCTACGAGGGCCTCGCCAAGGAGGAGCTGCCCGCGCAGCTGTGCGCCTTCACGCACGGCGTGATGCAGGCCTGGGCCGGACACCGCCCCGGCCACTACGACCTCGTCCACTCGCACTACTGGCTCTCCGGCCACGTCGGCTGGCTCGCCGCCCAGCGCTGGGGCACGCCCCTGGTGCACGCCATGCACACCATGGCCAAGGTCAAGAACGCCAGCCTCGCCGACGGCGACACCCCCGAGCCCGCCGCCCGCGTCATCGGCGAGATGCAGATCGTCGCCGCCGCCGACCGCCTCATCGCCAACACGGCCGAGGAGGCCGGCGAGCTCGCCCGGCACTACGGCGCCGACCCCGGCAAGATCGCCGTCGTCCACCCCGGCGTCAACCTCGACCGCTTCCGCCCGGCCGACGGCCGGGCCGCCGCCCGCGCCCGCCTGGGCCTCCCGCAGGACGCCCTGATCCCGCTCTTCGCCGGCCGCATCCAGCCCCTCAAAGCCCCCGACGTGCTGCTGCGCGCCGTCGCCGTCCTCCTCGACCAGCGTCCCGACCTGCGGTCGAAGGTGGTCGTACCGGTCGTCGGCGGCCCCAGCGGCAGTGGCCTCGCCAAACCGGAGGGCCTGCAGAAGCTGGCCGCGCGGCTCGGCATCTCCGACGTCGTACGGTTCCGGCCGCCCGTCGGACAGGATCAGCTCGCCGACTGGTTCCGGGCCGCGTCCGTGCTCGTCGTGCCGTCCTACAGCGAGTCGTTCGGGCTGGTCGCCATAGAGGCGCAGGCCACCGGCACACCGGTGCTCGCGGCCTCGGTCGGCGGGCTGCCGGTGGCCGTCCGCGACGGCGAGACCGGCTTTCTGGTGCGGGGCCACGAACCGGCCCACTACGCGCGCGTGCTCGCCGAACTCGCCGACCACCCCGAACTGCCCGCCCGCATGGGCGCGGCAGCCGCCCGGCACGCCCAGTCCTTCGGCTGGGACACCGCGGCCGCCGCGACCGCCGACGTCTACACGGCCGCCGTGCAGTCCCACCGCCGTCACGTACGCTCCCAGCATGGGTGACGCCAGCATGAGTGATGCCAGCAGGAGCGATGCCGAGAAGACGGCCGCGCGAGTCGTCGAGGACGTCCTCGAGGACGCCGAACTGGAGTGGGAGAGCCCCGATCCGGGCAGTTACGTCGTCCAGCTCCCCGGCACCCGCAAACTGAGGACGACCGTCTCCCTCGTCGTCGGCCGCCACTCCCTGTCGCTGAACGCCTTCGTCATCCGCCACCCCGACGAGAACGAGGCGGGCGTCCACCGCTGGCTCCTGGAGCGCAACCTCAAGCTGTACGGCGTGAGTTACGCCGTCGACCCTCTCGGCGACGTCTACGTCACCGCCCGCCTGCCCCTCGCCACGGTCACCCCCGAGGACACCGACCGGCTCCTCGGCCAGGTCCTGGAGGCCGCCGACGGCGCCTTCAACACCTTGCTGGAGCTGGGTTTCGCCTCCGCGATCCGCAAGGAGTACGCCTGGCGCGTCTCCCGCGGCGAGTCCACCCGCAACCTGGACGCGTTCCGCAACCTGACGCAACGACCCTCCGAGTAGCACCCTTCTGACCTGCTGTCGGCCTGCCGCGACCCGATCCCCACCCGGGAAGAACGAGGTCGCGCGTGCGCGCAGGCAGACCCACCACCGTGGCCGCGGTCGCGGGAGCGCTCGCCCCGACGGCGTTCGCCGCACCGGCCGCGGAGGCGGCGGACACCGGCATCACGGTGTCCGGCGTGGTCGTCAACGGCGGCAGGCCCATCGTCGGTCGAGCACGCCTACGTCGGCTACGGCGGCAAGGCGGCGAAGCTCCAGTTCCGCGAGGCGGGCACCAGCACCTGCTCGACCGTCAAGGTCGTCGACACCGACTCGGCGGGCTGCCCGCGCACCACGGTCACCGCGAACGCCGACGGCTACCGGCGCTGGACCTTCGGGGAGACGGCCACGACCGGCGGCGCCTCGGCGGCCGGCGACCACGTCGACGTCAGGTGGCTGCCGCCGGGGCCAGGGTGGCCGAGGAGCCGTACCGCCCCGGTGTCACCCCCACCAACCTGCGGAAGTGCCGGGTGAGATGAGCCTGGTCGTAGAAGCCCGCGGCCACCGCGACCTCACCCGGCGGCAGTCCGTCGAGCAGCAGCCGGCGGGCCCGGTCCACCCGGCGGGCGGTCAGGTACTGGTGCGGCGCGATGCCGTACGCCCCGCTGAACGCCCGCACCAGATGCGCCGGATGGGCCTGGAGCAGTCCGGCCGCCGTGTCGAGCGTCAGCCCCTCCGCCACGCGGGCGTCGAGCAGTTCCCGCAGCCGGCGCGCCAGCACGGGGTCGCGGAACGGCGGCCGTACGGCCCGGCCGGGCCGCAGCAGGCCGCGCAGCCGCTCGCCGACGAACGCCAGCCGGCTGTCGGCCTCCAGCTCGTCGCCGGGCCGGGACAGTGCGCCGTGCAGCTGGCCCACCCGCCGCCGCAGCACCGGATCCCGCAGATCGGGCCCGTCCACGGCCGGCCCGATCAGCTCCTCGCCGAGCACGCTCGCGTCCAGGTACAGCACCCGCTTGCGGAAGCCGTCCGGGGTGGCGGCGGAACCGTTGTGCGGCACGTGCGGCGGCAGCAGCGACACGGTGTCGTGCGGGGTGCCGTGCTCGTGCCGGTCGAGGTCGTACCGTACGGCCCCGTCGTCGACGATGAGCAGCGTCCACGCCTCGTGCACGTGCATCGGATAGGCGTAGCCGGTGAAGTGCGCGTGGAAGACCTCCACGACACCCGGGACCTGCGGGCGCCAGGCGGAGACGTCGGCGGTCGGCTGCCGGGCCGGGCGGGAAACGGCCATGCAAAGAACGTACAAGACGCCTCCGTACGGCGGACGGCAGTCTCACGGCATGAGCACTGAACCCCTCCGCTTCGACACGAAGATCGCCGTCCTGCTGCGCGAGGACCTGGAGACCTGGCAGCGCCTGAACGTCACCGCCTTCCTGGTCAGCGGCCTGGGCACGGAAGTCCCCGAGGTCGTCGGGGAGCCGTACGAGGACGCGGACGGCGTCCCCTACCTGCCCATGTTCCGCCAGCCCGTGCTGGTCTTCGAGGGCACCAAGGAGACCCTGACGGCGGCCCACGCGCGCGTGCTCTCCCGGTCCCTCCCGCGCGCGGTGTTCACCGGCGACCTCTTCGCCACCGGCAACGACCGCGACAACCGCGCGGCGGTACGGGCCGTGCCGACGGGCGCGCTGGATCCGGTGGGCCTGGCGGTGTACGGGCCGCGGAACGCGGTGGACAAGGTGCTGAAGGGGGCGCGGATGCATCCGTGAGGGGAAGGGCGGGGTCCGGGCTCGGGGCCGGGGCGGGTCCGGGAGGGGCGCCGCTCAGGCGGTGGTGGCTTCCGCCGGAGTCGGGTCGGGGCACTCGCCCGCGGTCCCGGACCCCTTCGCGGACCCCTTCGCGGGCCCTTCCGCGGGCAGGCGCCGCATCAGCACCGCGTACCCGACACCCGCCACCGTCCCGACGACCGCGCACAGCCCCCACAGCCACTCCGCGCCGTACCGGTCGATGACGACACCGGACATCAGCGGGGCGACGAGCGAGGCCACCGCCCACGACATGGTGTACATGCCCTGGTAGCGGCCGCGTCCGTGGACGGGGGAGAGGCGGACCACGAGCCCGGTCTGGGTCGGCGCGTTGACGATCTCGGCAAGCGTCCACACGCAGACGGTGAGCGCGAACACGCCGACCGATCCCGCGAAGGCGGTGAGGCCGAAGCCGTACCCCGCGAGCACGGACGAGACCACCAGCAGCCGGCCCGGATCGCGGTGCTGGATGAAGCGGGTGACGGGGATCTGGAGGACGACGATCAGGACGCCGTTGACCGCGATCGCCATGCCGTAGTCGGCCGGGGTGAAGCCGGCCGCGCCCATGGCCACCGGCAGACCGATCGCGCCCTGCTGGAAGACGAACGCGACCAGGAACGACAGCCCGACCACCCCCATGAACCGCCGGTCGCGCAGCACGGTCCCCAGCCCGACGGCCTCCTCCGGTGCACCCTCGCCGTCCTTGCCACCCTCGCGGCCCGTCCCCCGCTGTTCCGGCCGTGACTCGGGCAGCTTGAGGAAGACGACGATCGCGCAGGCCAGGGTCATGCCGGCCTCGATCAGGAAGCCGGCGAGATAACTGAACTCGGCGATGAACCCGGCGCCCATGGACGAGATCGCGAAGCCGAGGTTGATGGCCCAGTAGTTCAACGAGAAGGCCCGGACCCGGTCCTCGGGCCGCACGATGTCGGCCATCATCGCCTGCACGGCGGGCCGGGAGGCGTTGGAGGCCATGCCGACGAGGAAGGCGACGCCGGCGATGGCGAGCGGGTGGTGCACGAAGCCGAGAGCCGCCACGGACAGCGCGGTGGCGGTCTGCGCGACGAGCATCGTGGGCCGCCGCCCCAGCCGGTCGGCCATGACGCCGCCGCCGAGGGACGAGACGACCCCGCCCAGCCCGTGCAGCGCGGCGACGAGACCGGCGTACGAAGCGGAGTAGCCGCGGTCGAGGGTGAGATACAGCGCCATGAAGGTGGCGACGAAGGCGCCGAGCCGGTTCACGAGGGTGCTGGTCCACAGCCACCAGAACTCGCGGGGCAACCCGGAGACCGTCTCCCGGGCGGCACGCCGGAAGGATCTGACGGAGACGACGGACGACATGACGGATCCCCCGGGTGTAAGCGGCGCAGGCGGTGCCTAGAACTTACGAGGGGGCCGGATCCGGCGACCACTCAATTAACAGATTCCGTCAACTGTCCGCTCCTCGGGCGCCGGGCACCGGCCCCCAAAACCTTGGATTACGCTCATAGCCATGGCCGACGCACCGTACAAGCTGATCCTCCTCCGCCACGGCGAGAGCGAGTGGAACGCGAAGAACCTGTTCACCGGCTGGGTGGACGTCAACCTCAACGAGAAGGGCGAGAAGGAGGCGGTCCGCGGCGGTGAGCTGCTCAAGGACGCCGGCCTGCTCCCCGACGTGGTCCACACGTCCCTCCAGAAGCGCGCGATCCGCACCGCGCAGCTGGCCCTCGAGGCCGCCGACCGCCACTGGATCCCGGTCCACCGCTCCTGGCGCCTGAACGAGCGTCACTACGGCGCCCTCCAGGGCAAGGACAAGGCCCAGACGCTCGCCGAGTTCGGCGAGGAGCAGTTCATGCTCTGGCGCCGCTCCTACGACACCCCGCCCCCGCCGCTGGACCGCGACGCCGAGTACTCCCAGTTCGACGACGCCCGCTACGCGACCCTGCCGCCGGAGCTGCGCCCCCGTACGGAGTGCCTGAAGGACGTCGTCGTCCGCATGCTCCCGTACTGGTTCGACGCCATCGTCCCCGACCTCCTCACCGGCCGCACGGTCCTGGTCGCCGCCCACGGCAACAGCCTGCGCGCCCTTGTCAAGCACCTGGACGGCATCTCCGACGCCGACATCGCGGGCCTGAACATCCCTACGGGCATCCCCCTGTCCTACGAACTGGACGCCGACTTCAAGCCGCTCACCCCGGGCGGCACCTACCTCGACCCCGAGGCGGCCGCAGCGGCCATCGAGGCGGTCAAGAACCAGGGCAAGAAGAAGTAACCAGTCCCTGAAAAGGCCCCCTACCTGCGGCTTTGCCGTCGAGAGGGGGCCTCTTTCATGCCCATGGGCCGTGTCTGGGCCGTCGTACTCAGATGCGGCGGATCCTCACCCGCACTGTCACGAGGAAGGCCAAGGGGAGGACGACGAAGGCCTGGGCGTGCACCCAGAAGGCAAGGGCTGCTCCACCGATGCCGACAACAGCGGTGTGGGGCTCACGGGGGATGAGGTCGAGACGCAGACCGCGACGTGGCACGATGGGCTTCTCCGTGGGATGCATGACTTCTCCTATAGACCTGGGAAAAAGGTGCACCGACGGGCTGAGGGGCCGCTCATGCCAGTGAGCGGCCCCCTACTTTCTCGCCGGCGTTGAGGACTTTAGCGGCATAATGCGGCGTGATCCAAACCTGCAGCTAAATCGATTGATCAAGCCTGTGGGTGCAGGGTCGAGCACCTACGAAAAATCCGCTAACGCCTATCAGTGAGCCTGCGCGCCCCGGTTGCGCGGAGCCGCCGGTAGGTCCGCCTCGTTAGCTAACGTCAGCTGAGCAGGGACGTGACGTCCGTGAGTCGTTTTGCGGACCTTCGTTCGCGTGAAGCTGTCATTTGGTGCTGGTCCGTGAATCATTCACGTTTGGTGATCCCAGTTTGATGCTGTCATTTGGCGTCGATCCGTGAATCATTCACGTTTGGTGATCCCAGTTTGATGCTGTCATTTGGTGCTGGTCCGTGAGGCATTTATGTTTGGTGATTCGTCTGCAGATTGGCTTTCTGAGATGTCATGGTGAGGCGAAGACGGCCGCGACCGCCTTACGGGTCCGCTCCTGACTTGACGGCATGAGGTGCGCGTAGACGCGGAGCGTCAGACCTGGGTCCGAGTGGCCGAGGTACTCCGCGAGAGCCTTGACGTTCTCCCCTGCGTCCAGGAGCACCGAGGCGTAGAAGTGGCGGAGCGCGTGCATGCCGTTCTCGCGGGACTCGGCGTACGACTCACCCGGCTTCCGCTCGGGGATCACCCCGGCCGAGGCCAGCGCGCGCTTCCATACCTCCTCGTTGAGGGACGTCCGCCAGACGTGACCGCCGCGCGGCCCGGTGAAGATCAGCTGCTTGGTCACCGGAGGTCCGTCGGCCACCTTCCAGGGCAACGTGATGTCGACCGGCGGGAATCGCTTCATGTGGTTCCGGAGGGCATCGGCGACCGGCCCGGGGAGAGGGACGTCCCGCAGCTTGCCGCCCTTGGGAGGGGCGAACACGGGCTTGCTGCGGCTCAGCTTGAGCTGCTGGACCACGTGGAGCGTGTCCGATGCGAAGTCGATCGCGTCGACTGCGACGCCGAGGATCTCGCCCTGGCGCAAGCCGCAGCCGCCGCCCAGGTCGACCATGGCCCGGAACCGCTCGGGCATGCCGGCCCGCACGGCGAAGACCCGTTCCGGCGTCCAGGGGACGACGCGCTTGGTGTCCACGGTCGGCGGCCGGACGGAGCGAGCGGCGCACGGGTTCCGCGGAAGGTGCCCGTCGTCCACGGCCGCGCTCAGGACGGCGCGAACGTTGGAGTAGATCGTCCGGGCGTACGACCCCCGGATGCCGTTCTCTTGCAGCCGCCCCACCCAGTCGCGGATGTGCGCAGGCTGGAAGGAGCCGAGGGGACGCGGCCCCAGGTACGGGAACGCGTGCAGCCGAAGCTGCGACTCCATCGACGCCTGGGTGTTCGGATCGGGCGCGTGAGTCACCCACTTCTCCGCGTACTGCTGGAACGTCATCCGAGCCGCACGCGGGTCGATGTACTGCCCGCGCGCCATGTCCGCCTCGGTCTGTGCCAGCCACTGATCAGCAAGACGCTTCTGCCGGTCGGGGAAGCTCTTGGACTTCTCCGTGCCGTCCGGGCCGACGTAACGGGCCCGGTAGCGCATGCCGGAGCCGTAGCGCTCCGTCTTGACCTTGCGCGTCTTCCCGTCCGGCCCGACCTCGGTTCTGTACCAGCGGTCCTGGATGTGCCCGGCCATCAGGCAGCGACCCCCTCACGCTGAGAGTCCACCCAGGCCCGCACGTCGGCCGGGTCGAAGCGCAGGTGTCGGCCGACGCGGAAGCCACGGGGGCCGGTGCGCTTGCGCCGCCACTGGTAGACCGTCTCAACGCTGGGCAGGTCGAAGATCTCCACCAGGTCCTCGGGAGTCAGGTACCGCGCGGGCAGCGGGCGCGGTTCGGTGGCCACGTCGGCCACGGCGAGGCGTCGGTTAGCCACGGGGGTCCCCTTCAGTTCCGGAGATGTCGGGTCGTGAGACGGCGAGCCAGGTTTCCGCGGCGGTCAGGCCGGTGCCGGCGAAGCGCCAGTGGGAGAGGACGAGGACGGTGTCCGGGTCCGGGAGGGGGTGGCCGGCCAGGGCCGCGCGTTCGCGGGTGAGGGCTTCGTTGTGGTCGGCGCGTTCCTGGCGGAGGGCGCCGAGGGTGACGGAGTAGGCGCGGGACTTGGTGGAGAAGTGGCCGCGGAAGCCGAGCATGTGGGCCCACTTGCGCAGGCGGAGGTCTTCGAGTTCGGGCAGGGCGCCGAGGTGCCAGCAGGTGAGGATCATCTGGCGGGCGTGGTCGGTGACGTCGGTGCCGATGAGGTCGGTGATGGGGTTGCGGATGGGGCGGTCGAGGGTGCCTGCGGTCTCGGCGCCCTTGGTGGCGTACTTGGCGATGTAGGCCGCCACGGCGCGGCTGGACAGGTCGGAGGTGCCCGCGAAGTCGGCGGAGCGGATGGGGCGGATGTCGAGCTGTTTGCCGAAGCGGAAGGTGTAGGCACGGCCGTCGAGGAGCGGGCCGGGTGTCTCAGCGAGCCGGGCGGCCGAGCGGATGGCGTCGGCGAGGAGTTCCGTCGTGGCCCAGTGCGGTGGGGCGTTCTCGGCGCCGCCCGGGCCGTCGAGGCGGATCACGGCATGGAAGTGGACGGCGCCGCGCCGCTGATACTCGGCAACCTTGGCGTAGGACACCTTGAGGCAGTGGCGCAGCTCTGAGCGACCAATACCCGCACGGGAGGCGAGCTGTTGGCGCAGGTAGGTGGTGAAGCGGGCCCACAGAGCGCCGGCGTGCGCGTTCCACAGGACGGCGGCGCGGTAGTCGTAGCGCTCGGGGTCCAGGGGTGTGCCGAGGGCCGGGTCGTCGTCGGTGTGGAGGCGGCCGCAGCGGCAGCGTCCGCCGCCGGGGCGGTTGTGGACGGGGCCGAAGGAGGGGGCGGTGAAGGTGGCGAAGACGCGGGGGTGTTGGGCGACTGCCGGGCCGATGCCCTTGCCGCCGCTCAGGCCGGCCGTGACGAGGTGGAAGGTGTCTTTGCGGTAAACCTCGGCGCAGGCGGCGCACCTGGTGGCGCGGCGGTTGTTGCAGCGGATGAGGAGCTGTCCGGCGGGAAGGTCGCGGTCGATGACTTCGCGGACGATCTCGCCGGTTGCGGCGTGGACGTCGAGGCGGTGGCCCTCCATCCGTACGGGCCGTTCGCAGCCGCCGAGCCGTTGGATCTGACGTGCGTAGCTGCTGAGGTCGCCGAACTGGGCGAGGTTCGCCACCTGACGGATGACTCCGGTCGGAGTCTCGGGGCGCATGTGCGGGTTCCTCCAGGAAGGGACGGAGCTTGGGGCAGGCGCCCCGGCTTGTCCAGGGGGCTAGACGGTGTGGGCAAGTCGAGGCGCGGGAGGCGATGAGGTCAGCGGCGGTCGCTCTTGAGGATCGAGCGGACGGTGACCGCGCAAACGGCGACGGACGCGGCGGTGATCGCGACCGCGAGGAGCATGGAGACCAGGACCGTGCCGACGACGAGGACCAGGGCGCCGCCGCCGGCCGCGAGGGCGAGCGTGCTACCCGCGGTGAGCTGGACCGTCGGCCGGTTGGACACCGGGGCAGGGGTGGGGACGTAGGGCATCGGGCTGTGAGCAGTTGGGGTCGAGGTAGTGGGGAGCGGGGCGGTGTCCTGCGGCGGGTACTTCGGGGTGAACACGTGGGTGATCCCTTCTGTGGGTGGTCAGTCGAGGAGGGTGGCGACGGCGGGGGCGAGGACGCTGTTGGCGACGAGGTAGCCGCCGAGGAGGAGCAGGGCGACCAGCCACCACGGCGGGCGGGCGAGCTGGATGCCGAGGACGGCGACGACGAGGACGGCGAACCAGAGCGGGACGTCCATGGCGGTGATCTCCTTCTCAGGCCTTGCAGTGGTGGGTGCGGGCGGCGAGTTCGGCGGCGGCGCGGCTGTCGTACTCGGCGGAGAAGTCGCAGTTCGGTGCCGTGCAGGCGGCGAGGTGGCGGTTGCGGCCGCGGGCGAGGTACGAGGCGACCTGTACGGGGCCGATGCGGCGGACGTTGCGGAAGCGCGGGTTCACGGGCGGTCCCTTCTCAGAGGTGAGCGGCGACGGACGGCGTCATGGAGGGCGGAAGGCCGAGCCGGGCGCGTACGGCGTCGGGGTCGGCCGCCTGTCCGGTGGTAGCGCGGTGTTCCTCGGCGAGGGCCTGGACGCGGTCGACGAGGGCGGGCGGCAGGGCGACGGCGGGAGCAGGTGGTACTTCAGTGGGGCGGACGGCAGGAGGCTCGTCGGCGACAGGTTCCGTGGACGGTGACGGGAGCGCCTCACGGTCGGGTTCGTCGACCACGGGGACCGCCTCCGCGGGCACCGGGGCCGCAGGTTCCTTCGGGGCGCGAGGTGTGTGGGCCAGGAGGGTTCCGCCGAAGAAGGCGACGGCGGGCCAGCCGGCCACCACGACGCGGAGCGATGCGGGGACGTCGTCCAGGTCGAGGAGTCCGGCGGTGGCGACGTTGGCGCCGAGGGATGCGGCCAGGGCGACCAGGAACCACAGCCGCGGTCCCCCGGCCGGGTGTCCGGCGCGCTGTGCTTCGCGCATCCGGCGCCAGGCAGCGACCAAGAGCAGATCGACGCTGACGGGGTAGGCCCACGCCTTCCAGCCGCCCTGTCCGGCCGCCTCGGCGAGGTCGTGCAGGTGGGAGAAGGACAGGGCGCCCGCGATGACGGCTTGGACGATCACCGCGTCCACGCGGGCGAGGTGGGCACGCATCGGCTCGCGATCCCTTCCGTGAGGTCAGTTGGCGGACGTGAGCGAGTCGGCACGCTCACGGGCCAGGCGGGCCACCTCGGCGGCGTCGACATCGCCGGGCGTGTGAGCCGCAATACGCTCCAACAGGTCCGCCTTACGGCTCATGAGCGCCGCGTACTCGGCGGAGGTGCGGTGCGGGTTCCGGCGGAGCGCGGCCAGGTCGGCGATGAGCGCGCTGACCTCGGCGATGGAGGGGCGTGACACGGGATTTCCTTCCGGTTCGAGGCATGGGAGGGGTAGGGACGTGGCGCGAGGCGGTCACGCCGACCGTGGGAAGGGGTGCGGTTACTCGGTCACCGGGCGAACGGTGGGCACAGGAGCGGCCGGAGCGGCCACCCCGGCGGGCTCGGCGGCGACGAGCGGCCGGAAGGAGTCGAGGCGGGGCAGTTCCGGCACGAGGGCGGAGGTCGCGCGGCAGACGGCCGCCGCCTCGTCGAGGGTGAGGTGCGGGGAGCGGGCGCGGGACCAGCCGCCGGAGGAGTCGCCGAGGATCGCGACGCCGGGTCGTTCGGCCGGGATGGAGGTGGCAGCCAGCGCCGCCTCAGGGGAGATGTCGGCCAGCGCCATGTTCGCCGACGACTCGTCGTTCACCCGGTGGCAGACGCGGCCGGTGAGCTGGGCCCGGAGCATGGTGGCGCCCTTGCCGAGTTCGGAGCCGAAGCGCTGCCCGCACACCTCCAGGTAGATGCCGGCCGCGCGGCCGAGCTGGGCGATGCGGATCAGCTTGGTGACCATCGCGTCGCGTCGCTTCTCGTCGTCCCGGCTCGCCGCGAGGAAGAGTTCCGCCACCTCGTCGACGACGACCACGACCGGCACCGGCCGTACCTTGTCCGGCAGCCCCCACACGTCCGAGGTCAGGACGGTGTCCGGCCCGGCGGAGGCAAGTCCGATCAGGCGGAACCGCGCCTCCATCTCTTCCAACAGGGCGTCGAGAAGTTCGTTGGCCCGGTCCGGGGTGTCGGCGAGAGCCGACAACCGCGGCGCGAACGGCGCGAGTTCCACGCCCCACTTGCAGTCGATCCCGACGAGGACGACCGATTGCCGGGCCAGACCGCACAACAGGTTGCGCAGGTAGACGGACTTGCCGGACTGCGTGGCGCCGAGGATGAGTTCGTGCGGCACGGCCCGGAAGTCCCGGACGTGCCAGCGCCCGTCATCACGCAGCGCCAGCGGCAGGGAGAGAAGACCGCCGCTCTGCTGCCGAGGACGCCGCACGTCCGCGAGCACGTCCCAGCCGATCAGCCGCAGTTCGAGCCGCCCTGGCTTGGTGGGACGGATGTGGACGGCATGAGCGGACCAGGCATGGCGCAGCCGGTCGGCCGAGGCCATGAAGTCCTCCGGGGCCTGCCCGGTCGCCATCCGCAGCCGCATGACGAGACCGGACCCGGTCGGCACCGGGAACGACCGACGAGGCGGTACGGGCGCCGCCTCCCGCCCGACCATCCGGGCCGTGGCCCGACGGACGGCCGAAGCCGGCACCGTCAGACCACAGGCGTCCATCGTGGCGCGGTAGGTGGCGAGCACGCGCAGCGCGACAAGCGGATAGCCGACGAGCCACCAGAACGCGACCGGCATACGACGGCGCAGCACCAGCAGCGCGGCGAGTGCCACCAGACAGAGCGTCAGTGCCCACACGGTGTCGGTCACGGCGATCAGCCCTTGACCGGTGCGGGTGCGTTGACCATGACGGCGTCCGCCCGGTAGGCGATGCCGTGCCGCATCCGCCCGCCGAACTCGCTCTCCCACGGCCGGGCGACGAGGCCCGACAGGATGACCGGAGCGCCCATCACCAGGCCCTCACCGATGCCCGCCTCCGGAACGGTCACCTTGATCATGTCCGAACCGCCCTGCGCGATGAATACCAGCTCCAGCACCATGAGCCGCTGGTTGGTCACCGGGTCTACGGCGACTTCACCGGTCTGACGGTCCTTCACCTTCACCTCCGGCAGCTTCGTGACGAGCAGCGTCGCGGCCGAGACGTCCACGGGGATGACACGCATGTCCTGAACCTCACTGGTTGGCGGCGCCGGTTGGCCGGCACCGCTCTGACTGGATACCCCCCTAGACAGCAGAGGAGTGACCCGCCCTGACTGTCTAGGGGGGTATACATGCGAGTCTCGGAGAGCGCGACCGCGCTACGGCAGCACCCAGTGCAGGGCGGTGGCGTCATCGTGCGCTTTGCCCCGCGGCCAGCGCCGCCCGTCAAGGTCGCCGGCCTCAACCTCCCGCACCCGACGGATCAGCTCGGCAGGCCCAAACGAGTCGAGGACGGCCAAGGTCTCTTGCCAGGTGGTGAGTTCGAAGCGGTCGACGAGTCGCGTCGCACCGTCGCTCAACAGCGTTACGGAGGACAGAGAGTCCAGCTCTGCTGTCCCCGTGAGAGCGTGTTCGGCCGCGCGAGGATCGGGCCCGGCGATCCAGAAGCCGCCCGGCCGGTTACGCAGGCCGGTCAGCGCGTCGCGGTACTCGGCCAGGGCGGCGGCATGCTCAGGCGAGCCGGTGGGAAGTGCGTCGACCGGTCCGCGCAGCCGCCTGCCAACGTCGTCCAGGCGCCGGTCGGTAACGACAGTGGCACCGGCCATCCTGTCTGCGAGGAGGAGGGAGGAGTCACCGAGGACGAGGTATTCCAGAGCTCCCGCGCCGGCCCGGACGGCAACGACCGTACTGGTCGGGCTGGCCCGATGGACGAGGTCGCAGACGTCCTCGTGCAGCGACCTGACGGCGCCGATCGCGTCGGCCAGGCATGCGGCCAGCGGCCGGGCGGGACGCGCGGTGATGGTGCTCAGCAGCAGCCCGCCCAGCGTCGCGGAGAACCAGGCGACGCCATGCGTGCACCCGGTTTCCGCGTTGGCGACGCCAGCGCCGTCCAGGAGAACGGCCGCTCCGGGAGCGGCGGCGGCGAAGTCCTCGTTCTCCCGGCCCGGTTCGGCGGGCAGCGAGCCGAGGGTGACCCTCACGCCGTCGACTCCTCGTCGTGCCGGTAGAGGGGGGTGAGCAGTTCGACGGATCGCGGTTCGCTGGTCTCGGGGTCGTACTCGACGCCGACCAGGGTGGAGAAGCGGTGCTCACCCACCTGCCCCCACACCGTGTTCAGGTCGGAGGCGAGCAGCTGGACGACACCGAGGGAGCCTTGCGTGTGGATACCGGCAATGGCGAGCAGCGAGCCCTTGCCGTCGGGACGTGGCAGCCGGCCGACGTATCCGACGTCGTACGGGCGCGCCGGATCGCTGTCCTGTCCGGACCGGTGCACCGTGCCGGTCTGTCGGTCGACGAGCGTCCACGGTCCGTCTTCCACGCGCTCCCAGCGCAGTACCGGATCCTGTGCGTAGGTGTCCCACATCTGCTGGGACATCCGCGGGCCGCAGACGACGACCAGGCCGTCACGGTTGAGGTCGATCTCACCGGAAACCGGCACATGCTCGGAGGTGACGTCGAGACCGTACGACCGGGCGAGGTCCTCGAGACGCTTGCCCGAGCTGACATCGTCCACGGCAACGACGGTGCGCCCGCGTTCGTCGTCACGCCGCAGGGGGGTGGCGACGACGACGGAACCGCGCCCGAGGAAGGCACCTTCCGGTGCCGGACCGGTGTGGCGAATCTGGTGGATCCGGCCCCGACTCAGGCCAGCTTTCGTGGCGATCTGCGCGTACGACAGCCCTTGGGCGTGCAGGTCCTGGACCACTCGGCGGCGAAGCCGGGCGAGTTCGGTCACCTCCTGCTGCGCATCGGCAAGACGCGTTGTGACCTCTCGCAGAAGCAGGTACGGGTCATCGATCGCCATAATGCGCCGCAACTCGTCCGACATGGCTTCACCTCCTATGACTACCCAGGAGTCTAGGGCCCTAGACAGAAAGGGCGCGAGCCGCCGTCCAGAAGGAATCCCGATCACATAGAACCCAGCTCTACGGCGAGGCACCCCACGAGGACTCACCCTCCACCGCCCGACGGGCAGGTACAGAGCACCGAGGCGCAGGCCACCATCAACCGCTCACCCGCGCCAGGTCGACCCAGATGCAGCGCGCACCGCTGGCCCGGTCCTTCACTCCCCAGTCCTTGGCATACGCATCGACGAGGAGGAGGCCGCGGCCTCCTTCGTCCGCCGGAGTGTTCACGCTGCGCACCATCGGTTCTTCGTCGCCGCCCTGGTCGGTCACCTGGATGCGCAGCAGGTCGTCAGTGAAGCCGATGACCACGAGGAACCATCCGCGGTACCAGCCGCTTCGCGTGTGCTGGACGGCGTTGGTCGCCAGCTCACTGACGACCAGGACGGCATCCTCAACGAGGGCCGAGTCCTCGCCTTCGAGGAGGGCGGCAACGAAGTGACGCGCTTCGGCAACGTGTCCGGCTTGGCCAGGGAACATGCGGGCCCACTTTTTAGGCATGGGAAAGCTCCAGTTCGTCTAGGGGACTAGACAGCACAGCGGCAGAGTATTCCTACACAACAGCACGGAGCTAGGCATGTTGAGGAATTATTCCTCTAACGGGTGGCGGAGGTCTCCAGGTTCCGGAACTCCGCCATCACCCGGAGCAGCAGGTCCCGCACCTCAGGCCCGAAGACTGCCGCCTCCTCGAAGCGGCTGAAAGTCTCCTCGTACGCGGCCACTTCGGCGGAGTCGTCCAGGACCTGTTCGCTGCGGAAGGTCTCGACGACCACGGCGCGCGAGTCGCACAGGGTGAAGCCGTGCCGAGGCATCACCGGCACAGGCTTATGCCATGGGATGACGCCGAGGCGGACGGTACTCAGGCTCTCCACGGCCAGCAGCCGGTCGAGCTGGGCGAGCATCAACGCAGAATTCCCCGGCCACGTCCGCAACACACCTTCCGTCAGTACGAACACCGACTCGCGCCCAGGCTCGTACAGGAGGCTCTGCCGCTCGACACGGGCGGCCACGGCCCGACCGACCATCTCAGGAGTCGTGTGGGGTGTGCTGTCGAAAACGTGCCGGGCGTACTCCGCACTCTGGAGCATGGCCGGCAGGACGACACATTGGAACGACCGGACCAGCCGAGCGGATCGCACCGCTTCATCGAGGACCGCTCCGTCAGAAGCCTCACTGGAAGTCCTGGCGGTTTCCGGTGCGGCCATCACCGCGGCCAGTAGTTCACGCACCTCACGAGCGGTCGACCCGTCCAGGCCGAGAGCGCCCGACAGACGATCCAGGACGTCCGCACTCGGGATCATCCGCCCGTTCTCCACCTTGGACACGGTCGGTTGCCCCACACCGGCCCGCTCCGCCAAGACTGCACCCGTCAGTCCGGCGTCTGCACGCAGCCCACGAAGACGTGCCCCAAGCGCCTTCATCAACTCTCGCCGCTCACTCCCCATGCCAGGGTTCTACACCACGAAGGACGCGGTACTGGCCGACGGAAGCCAGATCAGCACCGGCAGAGCAGCCATGATTCAAACTTTCTCTACTGGTTCAAGCACCCGTCGTCGCTTCGCTCCTCCGGGCGGGCGCGGGCCGCCGTCCGCGCCCGCGCTCATGTCTCCGCCCCGCTCGGCACGGCCGACGGCCCCCGCCCGCCCAAGAGGCAGGCACACGAGCATGAGGCCAGAACAAGCCTCCGGCGGGGGATCGGCCGACGCCGGGATGGAGGGGGCGCCGTTCCCGAGTGCGGGTTCGTAGAGGTGTGCGTGGGAGGCTCCCATCCCGTTTGCCGTCGACCCAGGCAGAGCCGAGCAGACGCGGCCCCTGGCGTCCAGGTCGTTCGTACAGTGGCGCGCTCCACCTGGACGCCAGGAACCACGCCCGCTCCACGGTGTGTGGGTCGACGGCAAACGGGATGGGAGCCGGGGAAGTTGGTGGGTTGAGGTGATGGGGACAAGGCCGAGGTCTAAGCTCCCAGCCAGGGGCCAAGGGGGAGGATGCTCGTGGACCAGCAATGGCCGGAGGGACCGAACGCCGATCCCGGTGCGGCAAGAGAACGCTACAACGCAGACATGCGGGCATCACAAGCTGCGGTACGGAATCTGTTTCGAGTGGAACTGTCCATTGCCCACATGGGCTTGGCGATCACGATCATCGCAAGCGTCTTTGTGGGAGTGGTCTGGTCGCCGAGGACGGGCGGGATCATCGCTGGTGCCTTTGCCGCGCTGTTCGTCGTCGCCCTGGCTGTAGCAATCCTGGTCGGTCGCCGAGGGCGGTACGCCGTACGCGCCGCATACAAGTTCACCTTCGGCTGGGCAAATTGGATCACGCCCTAGCGTTGTGCCCCATCCGTGCCCGATAGACCGGGGACTCACGGGGATCAGCGGCACGCTACAGGCAATGACCACGACGACGGCCCCCGACCATATTTCCAGTTCAGGGGCCGTTCACGTGCGGAGACGGTGGGATTTGAACCCACGGTGACGTCGCTGCCACGACGGTTTTCAAGATTGTCTGGGGTTGATTCTCCCATCTAACGCCTGAAACAACTGGACCTGGCTTGGTCTACTTGAGACCGTGCGCGGCCGCAATGTGGGGTCTCTGTGCGAGCAGGGTTTCCAGTCTGCTGTCGGGCCACAATTCGATATAGGGCGCGTGGCCCTCCGAGTTATGTCGCTCCGCCCAGGCCACTGCGTCAGAGGTAAAACGGCCGCTAGTAGCGATGATGATCCCTCGCACCAACGGAGGCCCCCACAGCTTGCCCGCCGTCGCAGTCTCACTGACAGCGGGTGCGTTGACCGAACGGCTGAGCCAGTGTTTTGCCTGAACGATGACTCGTTCGGTACGGACACCGCCAGAACCGTCACGAAGGACGCGGTCCATAGAGAGGTCACGACCTCGGTCAGGTGCGCGAGTTTGCATCAGCCACTCCACGTTCTGGTGCTCTGGAATGTCTCGCAGCAAGTCATAGAGGAGCCGTTCGAACCCGTCGTCGCCCAGCCGCTCCCACGGCAGTGCCAACGTAGCTGCCCCCGTGAGGTTTCCTGAGGCTGCCTGTCCAAGATCGATGTCGGGGACGGGCAGGGGGTCACTGTCACCTAGAGCCTTAGCTTCGATGCCGGCGCGCACGGCTGGCCAATCGAATTCGACAATGTCGTGCCAGTCGTGCCCCTGGCTGAAGCGCATGTGCCGAAGCAGATCCCACCAACGATCGATGCTTTCCGCGTCTTCGCCCAAGAGCCGTGCGATCTCTCCGAACGCCGCCTCGATCCTTTCGGTCTCGTCGTTCGCCAAGCGCTCCGGCGAGTCTCGCGCCGCACCTTCCAGGGCGAGGGGGAGCGCGGCGTCTACCGTAGAGACGAGTTGCTCCAGTCGACTTCGTGCAGCTCGTCGGCGAGCCCGGTCCAGGCGGTATCGGTAGGCAGCAAGATCCGCTCCGGGCCTTTCCCCGGCATCATGCACATGGGTGGGCGGCACGCCGATGTCAAGGCAGTCGATGAAGGCTTGGCCCATGTCTTGAATGTCCGGAAGGGGCGCGGTGATGGTCCAGCCGTCGATCGGCGGGAGCCCAGGGAGGAGGTCTGCCCAAGCTGCCCTGAGGCCGTCGTACTCGGCGTCCGAGCCGAGTTGCGGGCCGGTTGGGATGAAGGGCTTTGCCCGCTCCCACACGCTGTCCAGCTTCTTCAAGTTGGCCGCTGTGCGGTCCATGGCGCGAAGCAGCTCTTCTAGATCCATGCATACAGACTCACACTTCACCCCGGGAACGAAGAGGGCTTTGCTCATCACGCCTGGAAGTCAGCGAACCTCCTCCGGACGCGTGTGCCTGAAGTGACCACCAAAACTCTCCAGACCTGATGTAGAGGGCAGTACTCTTCCTCTCGGGCCTACTGATGTTCCTCCGTGACGAGTGGTGGGCTACGTCCGTCGGCTGAGGCCGTTCATGTGATCCACGGCTGGGCCGTCTCTGGGCCGTCCAAGGCCGCTCAACAGTGGCCAATGACGACCAACGACGACCACCAGGCGCACGAGCCCACCGCCCCTGACCAGCAAAAACCCAGCTCACGAAGATCCCCGGCAAGACCCAGGGCAAGAAGAAGTAACGCGACACCGGTGAGCCCCGACCTGCGAGTTCCTCGCAGGTCGGGGCTCACCGGTGAGGTCGGGCGTCGCCTCCGTCGGCCGAGGCCGTCACCGTCGCTGACGGCCGGGGCTCGGTCACGCCGACAGCGGTATCGCGTGGATCTCGTCCGCCTTGTGGCCCGTGCGTTCGTGGATGCGTTGGACCGCAGCCGCGGAGGGGCCCTCGGAGAGGCAGAAGACGGTGCCGGACTCCGGGTCCGCCCAGGCACCCTCGAAGTGCACGCCCTCCTCCGCCTCGATCTCGAGGTCGGCCTGATGGGCCTGCTGGAGCTGGTCGGCGGTGATGCCCTTCATGCCGTGGTGGACGTCCATGAACTTGGTCATGACCGCATCCCCTTTCTCATGCAGGCACGCCGCGCATGAGGGCCTGCCTGCTGCCGCTCTCTCCATGCTGCGCCTGTGTGCACGCGCTCGCGCGGGCAGGGGGCGCGCCAGGAAAAGAGCCAGGAGAGGAGGGGCGTGAGAAGAGGGGACCGGCGCGTCCCGCGGCCGGCCCCTCTCGTCGTGGCGTCTCAGCCGCACTGGCAGGGGCTGCCCGACTGGCAGCCACAGCCGCAGCCCGAGCCGCAGCCGCACGCCGCGATCAGGAGCAGGTTCTTGATCTCGGCGGGTTGCTCGGTCGGGCGTTCCTGGGTGGGGTCGGGCTTGCTGGGGGCTTCGGCCATGGGTTCCTCCTGGAGGCCTGGAGGCAGGAGCGCCTGTGCCCAGTTCATGCCCATGGGGGCGGGCGCATCAACGGCGCACGGAGGCTTCCGGGAGCCTCCGACCCGTCCCGGAGAAGGCGTGGCACGCTCCCTCCGATGCCGCGTCGCGGGCGCGTCACGGGACGGACCGCACCCCTCCGGGAGCCTCGGCGAGGGGGACAGGGCGGAACGTGCCGCCTCCGGTCCCGGCGGTGGGGGCGGAGCGGACCGCACCGCCCCCGCCGCCGGGCCGGCTACACCTCCTCCGGCCCCGTGACCGGCTGGATCTCGGTCGGCAGGTCCTGCTGGAGGTTGTCCGCGTGTTCGCCCGTCACCAGGAACACGACACGCTTGGCGACCGCCACCGCGTGGTCGGCGAAGCGCTCGTAGTAACGGCCGAGCAGTGTCACGTCGACGGCCGTCTCGATGCCGTGCTTCCAGCGGTCGTCGATCAGGTGCTGGAAGAGGGTGCGGTGCAGCAGGTCCATCGCGTCGTCGTCGGTCTCCAGCTGGAGCGCGAGGTCGACGTCCTTCGTGATGATCACTTCGGCCGCCTTGGCCATCAGGCGCTGCGCGAGCTGCCCCATCTCCAGGATGGTGGCGTGCAGGTCCTGCGGCACCGCCCGCTCGGGGAAGCGCAGCCGGGCCAGCTTCGCCACGTGCTGGGCGAGGTCGCCGGAGCGTTCCAGGTCGGCCGACATGCGCAGCGACGTGACGACTATGCGCAGGTCCGTCGCCACCGGCTGCTGGCGCGCGAGCAGCGCAATGGCCCGCGCCTCGAGGTCGTGCTGGAGTTCGTCGACCTTCTTGTCGGCCTCGATCACGCTCTCGGCCAGCTTGAGATCGGCATCGAGGATGGCGGTCGTGGCGCGCCCGATCGCCGACCCCACCAGCCGGGCCATCTCCACCAGTCCGTCGCCGATCGAGTCCAGTTCCTCGTGGTACGCGTCCCGCATCAGGGTTCCCTCTCGTACGTGGTTCTCGGGGATTCAGGGGCCGGTACCGGCCATGGAACCGGCGCTGCGAACCCCACGGTGCCACGGTCCGCCCCGTACGCGTCGGATTCCGTCATCCCAAATGAACCACCCCTGGCTCCAAGGTGAACTCTGGGCGACGAGTGTTCGAGGTCGCACCTCGATGGCTGTGGCCAGGTCGTATCGCATGCCTAACCTGGACGCATGGACGTGAACGCGGCGGTCGCCGCAGCGGCAGCGATCGCCGGGGTGCTCACCGGTGTCATCGCCATGCTGGCGTTCCGTTGGAGCGAACGCGACCAGAACCGACCCACCAGGACCTCCTTGCACACCGACCCCGTCCTTCCGCCGGGCGTGGACACCGTCCTGTCCGTGCTCCGTTCCTCGGCCGTCGTCCTCGACGAGGCCGACGCCGTGGTCAAGGCGAGTTCCGCCGCGTACGCCCTCGGGCTGGTCCGCGGCGGCAAGCTCGCCGTCGAACCGATGCTCCAGATGGCACGCGACACCCGACGTGACGGCGAGATACGGCAGGTGGAGCTGGACCTGCCCCGGCGCGGCACCGGCCGGGGCGAAGCCCTCGCGGTGTCGGCCCGGGTGGCTCCGCTCGGCTCCCGGCTCGTCCTCCTGCTCGTCGAGGACCTCACCGAGGCCCGGCGCATCGAGGCCGTCCGCCGCGACTTCGTCGCGAACGTCAGTCACGAGCTCAAGACCCCGGTCGGCGCCCTGTCCCTGCTCTCCGAAGCAGTCATGGACGCCTCCGAGGACCCCGAGGCGGTGGAGCGCTTCGCCGGCCGGATGCAGATCGAGGCGACCCGCCTGACCAACCTGGTCCAGGAGCTGATCGACCTCTCCCGGGTCCAGAACGACGATCCCCTGGAGGACGCCGAACCGGTCCGCGTCGACGAACTCGTCGCCGAGGCCATCGACCGCTGCCGGCACCAGGCCGGCGCCAAACAGATCACCATGGCCGCGAACGTGGGACCGACCGAAGGGCTCGAGCCCGGTGGCGGTCAACGGGCGGACGGCACCGCCGACCTGCGCATCTGGGGCAATCGTGGTCAGCTGGCCGCGGCCCTCGGCAACCTGGTCGAGAACGCCGTCAACTACTCACCCGCCCGCACCCGCGTCGGCATCGCCGCCCGCAGGGTCACCCTGCACGGCGGGGAACTGATCGAGATCGCCGTGACCGACCAGGGCATCGGCATCTCGGACAAGGACAAGGAGCGCATCTTCGAGCGCTTCTACCGGGTCGACCCCGCCCGGTCCCGTGCCACCGGCGGTACGGGCCTCGGGCTGGCGATCGTCAAACACGTGGCCGCCTCGCACGGCGGGGAGGTCGCGGTGTGGAGCGCTGAGGGACAGGGCTCCACGTTCACGCTGCGACTGCCGGAGGCGGGCGCCGCCCGTGACCGCGCCCAGCAGCCCCCCGACCTCGACGACGACGTGGAGGGCGGGACCTCCGCCGGCACCCCCCATGCCTCACCTGTCTCACCTGCCTCACCCCCCGAGTCAACCGCGTACCAGACGCTTTCCGCCCCGGAGGCCCATCCGTGACCCGAGTGCTCGTCGTCGAGGACGAGGAGTCCTTCTCCGACGCCCTGTCGTACATGCTCCGCAAGGAGGGCTTCGAGGTCGCCGTCGCGACCACGGGTCCCGACGGACTCGACGAGTTCGAGCGCAACGGCGCCGACCTCGTGCTTCTCGACCTGATGCTGCCGGGTCTGCCCGGCACGGAGGTCTGCCGCCAGTTGCGCGGCCGCTCCAACGTCCCCGTGATCATGGTGACCGCCAAGGACAGCGAGATCGACAAGGTGGTCGGCCTCGAGATAGGGGCCGACGACTACGTCACCAAGCCGTTCTCCTCCCGCGAGCTGGTGGCCCGCATCCGCGCCGTGCTGCGGCGCCGCGGCGAGCCGGAGGAGGTCACCCCGGCCGCCCTGGAGGCCGGCCCGGTCCGTATGGACGTCGACCGCCACGTCGTCACCGTCTCCGGCTCCAAGGTCGACCTCCCCCTCAAGGAGTTCGACCTCCTGGAGATGCTGCTGCGCAACGCGGGCCGCGTCCTGACCCGCATGCAGCTCATCGACCGTGTCTGGGGCGCCGACTACGTCGGCGACACCAAGACCCTCGACGTCCACGTCAAGCGCCTCCGCGCGAAGATCGAGCCCGACCCGGGTGCCCCGCGGTACCTGGTGACGGTGCGGGGCCTCGGCTACAAGTTCGAGCCGTAAACCGTCGGCCGCAGACCATCAGCCGCAGACCGTGACCCGTGAGCGGTGACCGGCCCGGGGCTCACGACGAAGGGGCGGCACCCCCGCGGGGGTGCCGCCCCTTCGTCGTACGTACGGGACAGGCGTGCGGCGCTCAGCCTGTGGCCGTCTCCGACTGCGAGGCGCTCGGGGAGGCCGTGTCGGTCGGGCTCCCGCTCTCGGCGCCCGGGGTCACGGGGGCCGACTCGCTCGCGGACGGCGACTCGGAGGCGGACTCCGCCGGGGCGCTCGGGATGTCGCTCGGGCCCCACTCGGCGAAGTAGTGCTCGGCCGGCACGACGAAGGCGCGCAGGCTGACCTCACCGGTCTCGCTGAAGGTGAAGGTGACCTTCTGGGCGTTGCCGTCCTGGATCGCCTCGGGGGTGCTGGAGAGGCTGGCGGTGGCGTTGTTCTCGCCGCCGATGACGACGGAGCCGCCGGCCGGGACGGTCAGCTTGCCGTCGCCTCCGGCGGGCTTGATCTCGGCGGTGCCGTCGGCACCGTCCACGGCGATGGACTCCAGGGTCTGCGCCTTGTCACCGCTGTTGAAGACGGTCGCGGAGATGGCGGCGGGGCCCGTGGCCTCGGGGTCGGGCTGGGTGATGATGACGACGTTCTGCAGCTTGATGTCGCCCACGCTGATGGCGGCGTTGTCCGGCTTGATCTGCAGTGTCTGAGCGTCGTTGCCGGCGCCGCAGGCGGCGAGCGTGGCGATCGAGAACACGAGGGCGGAGGCGGCGAGGGCGCCGCGTCGAAGGCTGCTGCTCACGGCGGCGGCAACTCCTTGGAAACGCAGGGGCAGCTCCTCGGATAAAGCCGCCCTAAGGGTCTGTCAGCGGCCTTAGGTTACCGAGCCGTTCCCACGCGGTCGCACCCGACCCGCCTCTGGGGCGATCCGGGCACGCATCGGCGGCCGCGCGAGGTGCTCCCGTCACCATGGTCACAACTGTCCCGGCAGTCACAAGTGACCCGCGAGTCACATTGGCTTCCAGGTGATCGCCGGGATGTGGTCGTGCATTCGCATAAGCGCCGCTCACCGGCGGTCGCGGGTTTTTCGTGAGGGAATGCGCGGGCGCCAGGGGAATTGATCACCGCCTGTTCGGCCGACCGCGTGATCAATTCCGGAAACGGCGCGGATCCCGCTCCGGACGCCGAACGGAGTAGCGGAAGTCGCACATCTGGAAGCGGACATTTGGGGATGTTCGGTCATCTGGAGGGGCCTCCGGGCGGGTGTGGCGTGCGTGTTTCACCCCCCGCGGAGAACCGCTCCGACCTGCGAATACCTGCTTCCGCCGCCCGGCCGCAGCACGTTCCTGTTGCTGTTGTCAAGCCCCGAGATATGCCCTGACCTGCGAAAACGTCATTCAGAACCCGCAGTTTCCGTGTTACCCTGGATAGCCACGGAAGGGGTACCTGTCACATGACGTTCAAGGTTGGCGACACCGTGGTCTATCCCCATCACGGGGCCGCGCTGATCGAGGCCATCGAAACTCGCCAGATCAAAGGCGTGGACAAGACCTACTTGGTGCTGAAGGTCGCCCAGGGTGACCTGACGGTACGTGTGCCAGCGGACAATGCGGAGTTCGTGGGCGTGCGTGATGTGGTCGGTCAGGACGGGCTGGACCGGGTCTTCGAGGTGCTGCGCGCGCCGTATGCCGAGGAGCCCACGAACTGGTCGCGTCGTTACAAGGCAAATCTGGAGAAGCTCGCCTCCGGCGACGTCATCAAGGTCGCGGAAGTCGTGCGTGACCTGTGGCGCCGTGAGCGTGAGCGCGGACTCTCCGCCGGTGAGAAGCGCATGCTCGCCAAGGCCCGCCAGATCCTGGTGAGCGAGCTCGCGCTCGCGGAGAACACGAACGAGGACAAGGCCGAGGCCCTGCTCGACGAGGTCCTCGCGTCCTGACGCCGAGACCCGCCGGCCTCAGCTCAGCTCAGCTCGCTCAGCGCAGTGAAAATGCCGTGGTGCCCGATGACGTATTCCCGTCGCCGGGCGCTGCGGCATGTTCATGCCCGAAACGCCGACGCGTGGACGCGTCTGCGCCCATGGCGGTGCCGCGCGTGTTCACCTCGGACGCACACCCCCGAAGCCCGGCGTGCCGGGCCCGGGCCGTTCACTGCCTCGACCGGTGTCACGGAAGGGTCCGGTCAGGGCGTCGCACCCGGCACGCTGTCTCCGTACCCACGTAGGCCGAGCACACAAACCTGACAGGAACCGATGTCTGACGATTCGCTTCCCGCCCCCCTCCCCGCCCGCACGGCCGCGGTGATCCCGGCCGCCGGCCGGGGCGTACGCCTCGGCCCGGGCGCCCCCAAGGCGCTCCGCGCACTCGGCGGGACCCCCATGCTGATCCACGCGGTGCGGGCCCTGGCCGCGTCCCGGGCCGTCTCCCTCGTCGTCGTCGTGGCCCCGCCGGACGGCGCCGCCGAGGTCAGGTCGCTGCTCGACGCGCACGCGCTGCCCGACCGCACCGACTTCGTCGTCGTCCCCGGCGGCGAGACCCGCCAGGAGTCGGTGAAGCTCGGCCTCGATGCCCTGCCGCCCGGCCACGACATCGTCCTCGTGCACGACGCCGCCCGGCCGCTGGTGCCCGTCGACACCGTCGACGCCGTGATCGAGGCCGTCCGCGACGGCGCCCTCGCCGTCGTGCCGGCGCTGCCGCTGGCGGACACCGTCAAGGAGGTCGAACCGGCCGAGGTCCCCGGCGCGCCCGAACCGGTGGTCGCCACGCCCGATCGGGCGCGGCTGCGGGCCGTGCAGACGCCGCAGGGCTTCGACCGGGCCACCCTCGTGCGCGCCCACGAGACCGTCACCGACGACGTCACCGACGACGCCGGCATGGTCGAGCGGCTCGGCCTGACCGTCGTGGCCGTCCCCGGTCACGAGGAGGCCTTCAAGGTCACCCGCCCGCTGGACCTCGTCCTCGCGGAGGCGGTCCTCGCCCGCAGGAGGCTCAACGATGGCTTCTGAGACGACCCCGGTGCCGCCCCTGCTGCCCCAGGTCGGCATCGGCACCGACATCCACGCCTTCGAGGAGGGCCGCGAGCTGTGGTGCGCGGGCCTGAGGTGGGAGGGCGAGGGGCCGGGCCTGGCCGGTCACTCCGACGCGGACGTCGTCGCGCACGCCGCGTGCAACGCGCTGTTCTCCGCCGCAGGGCTCGGCGACCTCGGGCAGCACTTCGGCACCGGCCGCCCCGAGTGGTCCGGCGCCTCCGGCGTGACGCTGCTGACGGAGGCGGCGCGGATCGTGCGCGCCGCCGGCTTCGGCATCGGCAACATCGCCGTCCAGGTCGTCGGCCCCCGACCCAAGATCGGCAAGCGCCGTGAGGAGGCGCAGGAGATCCTCTCCGAGGCGGCGGGAGCGCCGGTGTCGGTGTCGGGCGCGACGACGGACGGGCTGGGTTTCCCCGGCCGGGACGAGGGCCTGATGGCGGTGGCGACGGCGCTGGTGGTGCGACAGGGCTGAGGACCGCGGTGCGGGGGCCGTGGAGTCCGGACCCGCCGGCCCGCCGACCGGACGGGCGCGGACTCCCGGCCCTGCCGGCCGCGGGCACCCCACCTGCAAACCGGTGGAAGGTGTCGTGCACCCGCCCACGCCCACTACCCTGGAGTGGTGACCATTCGCCTGTACGACACCAGCACCCGGCAGATCCGCGACTTCGCCCCGCTCACGCCGGGTTGCGTCTCGATCTACCTGTGTGGTGCCACCGTGCAGGCGGCCCCGCACATCGGGCACATCCGCTCCGGCCTGAACTTCGACATCATGCGCCGCTGGTTCGCCCACCGCGGCTACGACGTCACGTTCATCCGGAACGTCACCGACATCGACGACAAGATCATCGCCAAGTCGCGCGACCAGGACCGCCCCTGGTGGTCCATCGGGTACGAGAACGAGCGGGCGTTCGACGACGGCTACCAGGCCCTCGGCTGCCTCCCGCCGACCTACGAGCCGCGGGCCACCGGGCACGTCCCCGAGATGATCGAGATGATGCGCGGGCTCATCGAGCGCGGCCACGCCTACGAGGCCGACGGCAGCGTCTACTTCGACGTGCGTTCCTTCCCCGGCTACCTGGCGCTGTCCAACCAGGACATCGACGACCTGCGCCAGCCGGCCGAGGACGGCATCACCGGCAAGCGCGACCCCCGTGACTTCGCGATGTGGAAGGCCACCAAGCCGGGCGAGCCCGACTGGGAGACCCCGTGGGGCCGCGGCCGTCCCGGCTGGCACCTGGAGTGCTCGGCGATGGCCCACAAGTACCTGGGCTCCGCCTTCGACATCCACGGCGGCGGCCTGGACCTGATCTTCCCCCACCACGAGAACGAGATCGCCCAGGCCAAGGCCTACGGCGACGAGTTCGCGCGGTACTGGGTGCACAACGCCTGGGTCACCATGAGCGGCGAGAAGATGTCCAAGTCGCTCGGGAACAGCGTCCTGGTCTCCGAGATGGTCAAGCGGTGGCGTCCCATCGTGCTGCGCTACTACCTGGGCACCCCGCACTACCGCTCGATGATCGAGTACAGCGAGGAGGCCCTGCGCGAGGCCGAGTCGGCGTTCGCGCGGATCGAGGGCTTCGTGCAGCGCGTCGTCGAGAAGGCCGGGGGAGTCGTCGAGCCCGCCGCCGACGTGCCGCCCGCCTTCGCCGAGGCGATGGACGACGACCTGGGCGTCCCGCAGGCGCTCGCCGTCCTGCACACCACCGTCCGGCAGGGCAACTCCGCCCTGGCCGCCGACGACAAGGAAGCCGCCGTGGCCCGCCTCGCCGAGGTGCGCGCCATGCTCGGCGTCCTCGGCCTGGACCCCCTCGACCCGCACTGGGCCGGGGAGACCGACCGGGGCGAGGACCTGCACGGCGTCGTCGACACCCTGGTCCGCATGGTCCTCGACCAGCGGGAGGCGGCGCGCGGCCGCAAGGACTGGGCCACCGCGGACGCCATCCGCGACCAGCTCAACCAGTCGGGGCTGTCCATCGAGGACGGCCCCCAGGGGCCGCGCTGGACGCTCGGCCCGCGCTGAGCACCCCCTTGATCGATCCTTGATGCATTCTTGATCGATTGTGCCGCCCGGGTGTCCGGGCGGCACACTGCATTACGTACGCACGCACGCTTCACGACAGACGGGTAGGTCATGGCAGCCAACAACCGCCGCATGTCCGGCAAGAAGGGCGCGCAGGTCGGCAGTGGCGGCCAGCGGCGCCGGGGCTTGGAGGGCAAGGGGCCGACCCCGCCCGCCGAGATGCGCAAGGGGCACAAGAAGAACCGCCTCGCCACCGCGAAGGCCAAGCAGTCCGCGCGCCGTCCGGTGCCGCGCGGCCGCGGCGGCAAGTCGCCCTCCGAACTGGTCGTCGGCCGCAACCCGGTCGTCGAGGCGCTCCGCGGCGGCGTGCCCGCCTCCACGCTGTACGTCCAGCAGTTCATCGACAACGACGAGCGGGTGCGCGAGGCGCTCCAGCTCGCGGCCGAGCGCGGCGGCATCAACCTCATGGAGGCCCCGCGCCCCGAGCTGGACCGCATGACCAACGGCCTCAACCACCAGGGCCTGGTCCTCCAGGTCCCGCCGTACGAGTACGCGCACCCCGAGGACCTGGCCAACGCCGCCTACGACGACGGCGAGGACCCGCTGATCGTCGCCCTCGACGGCGTGACCGACCCGCGCAACCTCGGCGCCGTCGTCCGCTCGGTCTCCGCCTTCGGCGGCCACGGCGTCGTCGTCCCCGAGCGCCGCGCGGCCGGCATGACCGCCGGCGCCTGGAAGACGTCCGCCGGCGCGGCGGCCCGCACGCCGGTGGCCCGCGCCACCAACCTCACCCGCGCCCTGGAGGCGTACAAGAAGGCCGGCATCACGATCGTCGGCCTGGCCGCCGACGGCGAGACCGAGATCGGCGAGCTGGCGGCCCTGAGCGGCCCGGTCGTCATCGTCGTCGGCAGCGAGGGCAAGGGCCTGTCCCGTCTGGTCGGCGAGACCTGCGACCACCGGGTGCGGATCCCCATGCCGGGCGGCGCGGAATCGCTCAACGCCGGTGTGGCGGCGGGGATCGTGCTGTACGAGGCGGCTCGGCGCAGGACCTGAGACGGATCCGGGGCCGGGACAGGGGCGGGGCACGCTCCGTCCCGGGCCCGGCGTTCGACGGCGGACGGGTCGCACGCCCGTCCACCGGCTCACCCTTACGGGGTAATTCCGGCGCGTCGGGCAACCTTGACGCTGTCCGGACAGATCCGGCGGGTCGAGGCAGTGTCCTAAGCGCACATCACTCGGTTAGATGAGTGTGGACACCAGAACACCCCGCACACCCACGGGGGACCTCTCGTCGGGCTTCGACGACGCTCCCGCGCTGAGCATGGTGAAGGTGCCGAGCGACCCGGCGCAGATCATCGTCAATCACGCGAGTTTCCGCGTGCAGCTGGGAGCGTCGGCACGACGCAGCCCATCCCCGCGGATCTCCCGGCACGCGAGCGTCGCCGAGGACACCGCGCGCATCCCCGTCGCCGGGGCCCGTGCCGCCCGTCGTCGGCCGGTCGTCTGGAGCGGCCGGTCCGCACCGGACGACACCGGCACCCACCGGCTGCTCCAAGCCGTGCGGGCAGGCAGCGTCGGCCACGGCGAACCGCCCGCCGACGCCGGAGCCACCCAGGTCATCCCCCGCGTGGGGATCGGCGACGGCTACGACGGCGACTTCACCGCGCACACCCTCGAAACCCCTCTCGTCGGCGCCCAGCGCACCCACGGCGACGGCGAACAGCGGCTCCTGCCGCAGATGCGCACCGTCGGCAGCGCCTACGACGAGCCCGGCTACGACCAGTCCGGCTACGACCAGTCCGGCTACGACGCGTTCGGATACGGCGGGTCCGGATACGACCGGCCGGCCCACGACGACGGCAGGTTCGAGGAGTTCGCGGAGGCCGCCGCCGCGGCGGACACCGGTTCGCGCGGCAGCCGGCAGCACGGCGACCCGGCCCGGCACGCCTACTACCCCGGCCGCCGGATGAACCTCGGCGTCGTCCTGCTCCCGCTGCGCATCCTCCTCGGCTTCATCTCCATCTACGCCGGCATGGGAAAGCTGTGCGACCCCGTCTACTTCGACGGCGGCGAGCGCGGCTCCATGGTGAAGTGGCTCAACACCCTCCACCCGTGGGAAGTCGCCGAGCCGCTGCGCCAGTTCGCCCTCCACCACCCCGTCGGCTCCGGTCTCGTCATCGCCTTCCTCCAGGTCGTCGTGGGCGTCCTCACCGTCCTGGGCTGCTGGCAGCGGGTCGCGGCCGGCTTCGGCGCCATGCTCTCGGCCGCGCTCCTGCTCACCGTCAGCTGGAAGACCGTCCCGGTCTACGAGACGCCCGACATCATCTACCTCGCCGCCTGGTCGCCGCTGGTCATCGCCGGCGCCCCCGTCTACTCCGTCGACGGCCGCCTCGCCGCCGGTGCCTGGCGGCGGCTCGGCCCGCGGTCCGACCTGTGGGAGCTGCGCCGTTACGTGCTGCGCCGCGGCACCCTCGTCACCGCGATCGTCGTCGGGCTCACCCTGCTTACCGGGTCGCTGCTCGGCGGTGCCGTCCGCGACGCCGACCGCGTCGTCGTCCCCGGCCCGGGCGAGGCCCCGCGCAACGAACTGCCCGGCTCGCCGCTTCCCGAGGAGTCCGACGGGCGCCGGCCGAGCGGGACGCCGTCCGCGTCCACCTCACCGACCCAGGGCAGCACCTCCGAGGCGCCGACGCGGGACGAGGACTCCGCTCCGGACGCCACGCGGGACACCGGGACCGCCACGAGCGGAGCCCCCAGCCAGACCCAGGGCACCGGCGGCGAGGCCCCGCCCGAGCGGTCCGGCCCGGCCGAGGAGGCCCCCAGCACCACCTCGGGGCCCACCTCCGGCGGCACCAGCACCTCCGGCGGCACCAGCACCTCCGGCTCCACCGGCGGCTCGGACGGCGGCTCCCCGTCGGCGGACCAGCGCGGCCTGGTGGGCGGCCTCCTGGGCTAGGGCGTGTTTCGAAAGTCCCGTCTGCCCGGCGACGCCTGGCACGCACGCTCGCCGCGTTGTCGGGGGCGCCCCGATACAACCAGTATCGGGGCGACCCTCCGCCTTGCGATCGCACGCACCAGACGCCGCCGGGCCTGCCCTTCGGGCAGACGACGCTACTT
>NZ_JBFBCB010000065.1:0-32596 GCF_040682975.1 Streptomyces sp. NPDC051051 | reverse complement strand
TTCCGACTCTATCAGACCGTTTCCCGATCCGATTTCCTCGGCGCTTTCCAGGCCCCCGCTTTTCTTTCGCGGCTTCCTTTCCGGCGGTTCCGACTCTATCAGATCCTTTCGGCCCCGATTCCCCGTCGGAGGGGGTTGCCTTCCCGGCCCTTGGGCCGTTCCGACGAGTGAGACTTTAGCGGATTCCCCGGCCCCGAAGCCAATCGGGGCCGCGTCCTTTCGAACACGGATTCCTCATTTCGCGAATACGCACGCCAATGACACGACGACAGCCGAATCGACTGCTCGTCGAGGAGTGGTTGGTACTTGCGGAATGGCTGTCCGGGGACCGACCGGAGTCGGCGCTCACGTCGGACAACTCGGAGAACACTACGTATCCGCCCGGGGCGTGTCAACCCAGGCCCCAGGGGCACCCGGAGGCGTACGCTGGTCCGCATGACTACGCATACGTGCAGCACCCAGCTGTGGTGGGCCGCCTGACGGCGGCCGGACTGACGTGTGCACTCAACGGCCGCCGCCTCGGCGGCCGTTTCTGTTTCTCCCTCCTGGGGGTCGGCCGGCCGGGTGCGGCGGCCTCGACCAGGAGGTGGAGAGATGAAGCGGGTCTTCAGCGGGGTCAAGCCGACCGGGCATCTGACGCTGGGGAACTACCTGGGGGCCATGCGGCAGTGGGCCGAGGTCGATCAGCATCGGGCGGACGCGCTGTTCTGCGTGGTCGACCTGCACGCCCTCACTGTGGACCACGACCCCGCGCGGGTGCGTCGGCTGAGCCGGCAGGCCGCGACGCTGCTGCTCGCGGCCGGGCTCGATCCGCGGTTGTGCACCCTCTTCGTGCAGAGCCATGTCGACGAGCACGCGCGGTTGTCGTACGTGCTGGAGTGCGTGGCGACCGACGGCGAGATGCGGCGGATGATCCAGTACAAGGAGAAGGCCGCGCGGGAGCGTGAGCGGGGCGGGAGCGTGCGGCTGTCGCTGCTCACCTATCCGGTGCTGATGGCGGCGGACATCCTGGCGTACGGGACGGACGAGGTGCCGGTCGGGGACGACCAGGCCCAGCACGTGGAGCTGACCCGGGATCTGGCGTTGCGGTTCAACCAGCGGTACGGACAGGCGTTCGTGGTGCCCAGGGCCACGCATCCGCCGGTGGGGGCACGGGTCATGAACCTCCAGGAACCGACGTCGAAGATGGGCAAGAGCGACGACTCGGGTCCCGGCATCGTCTACCTGCTGGACGAGCCGGACGTCGTACGGAAGAAGGTCATGCGGGCCGTGACCGACAGCGGGCGGGAGGTCGTGTACGACCGGGAGGGACGGCCCGGTGTCGCGAACCTGCTGGAGATCCTCGCGGCGTGCACGGGCGGGAACCCGCAGGCGCTGGCGGACGCGTACGGGTCGTACGGCGCTTTGAAGAAGGACACCGCCGAGGCGGTGGTGGAGGTGCTGCGGCCCGTGCGGGCCAGGCACCAGGAGTTGTGCGCCGACCCGGTGTTCGTGGAGGGGGTGCTGCGGGAGGGCGCGGAGAGGGCGCGGGCGATGGCCCGGCCGGTCGTGGACGCCGCCTACCGGGCGATCGGGCTGCTGCCCGCGGTGGCGGAGCCGGCGCTGAACGCGGCGCGGTAGGCGCGTGGGCTGGTGGCGAGGCGCGATGCGAAGTGCTGGCGCATCGTGACCTCGCTGCCGAAGCCCGCGCGGCGGGCGACCTCGGGCATGGGGAGGTCGGTGCGTTCGAGGAGCTTCTGGGCTGCGGCGAGGCGCTGGTCGAGGAGCCAGCGGAGCGGGGTGGTACCGGTGGCCGCCGTGAAGTGGCGGGCGAAGGTGCGCGGGGACATGCCGGCGCGAGCCGCCAGGCCGGCGACAGTGAGCGGTTCGTGGAGGTGGCGGAGCGCGTGTTCGCGGACGGCGGCGAGGGCGTCGGCGTCGCGGTCGGTGTGGGGCGTGGCGTGTTCGATGAACTGGGCCTGGGTGCCGGTGCGGAAGGGGGCGGTGACCATCGAGCGGGCGATGGTGGCGGCCGCTTCCGCACCGTGGGACCGGCGGACCAGGTGAAGACAGAGGTCGATGCCGGCTGCGGTGCCGGCGGCGGTCCAGATGTTGTCGTCCTCGATGAAGAGGGCGTCGGGGACGACGGTGACCTCGGGGTGACGGGCGCGCAGCAGGTCGACCAGGTTCCAGTGGGTGATCGCGCGGCGGCCGTCGAGGAGGCCGGCCTGGGCGAGGGTGAAGGCTCCGCCGCAGAGGGCGGCGATGGTGGTGCCGCGGGCGTGGGCGCGGCGGAGGGCCTGGAGGACGGGTGGTGGTGCGGGGGTGACGTGGTCGTCGAGGCCGGGGACCAGGATCAGGTCGGCGCGCGGCAGCCAGGAGAGGGTGCGGTCGGGCAGGAGGCTGAGTCCGCCGCGCATGGGGACGGGCGTGGCGGTTTCGGGGGCGACGCGGCGCAGGTCGAAGGCGGGGGCGTCGCGGTCGGTGCGGTCGGTGCCCCAGACCTCGGTGATGACGGAGACGTCGAAGGCGCGGACACCGAGGAAGGCGACGAGGGCCACCCGGTAGGCGTTGCGTCGTCCCCTGGGGGCGTCGTCCTGCTCCATGGATGGCAGTAAACCATCGATCGCCGACTTTTCGCCCTCTGGGACGGGTGGCGTCACGGCGGCAGGATCGGGGGCATGGACATCGCCGAGAACGCAGCACTGGTGGTCGTGGACGTACAGAAGGGCTTCGAGGAGGCCGGGTTCTGGGGGCCTCGGAACAATCCCGGTGCCGACGACAACGTCGCCACGCTCATCGACGTGTGGCAGGCCACGGGACGGCCGGTCGTGTTCGTGCGGCACGACTCGGTCAAGCCGGAGTCACCGTTGCGGCCGGGGTACGGGGGGAACGGCTTCAAGACGTACGTGGAGGAGAGGAGGGGCAAGGGTGCCGGTGCCGAGCTGTTCGTCACGAAGACCGTGAACTCGGCCTTCTACGGGACGCCGGATCTGGACGCCTGGCTGAGGGCGCGGGGCGTCGCGCAGGTGGTGCTGGCCGGGATCCAGACCAACATGTGCGTGGAGACGACCGCGCGGATGGGCGGGAATCTGGGGTACGACGTCGTGGTCGCCCACGACGCCACCTACACGTTCGACCTGGAGGGGCCGTTCGGCTGGCGGCTGAGCGCGGACGAGGTGGCGCGGGCGTCGGCGGTGTCGCTGCACGGGGGCGGCTTCGCGCGGGTCGTCACCACCGGGGAGGTGGTGGACGCGGCGAAGTGACCGCCCCCGGTGGGGTGGTGGGGCGGTGCGCCCCGTGCCGTCAGCCCTTGGTGCCGGCGGCCAGTTCGCGGCTGCGGTCGCGGGCGGCCTCCAGGGCGGCGATGAGGGCGGCGCGTACGCCGTGGTTCTCGAGTTCGCGGATGGCGCTGATGGTGGTGCCGGCCGGGGAGGTGACGTTCTCGCGGAGCTTGACCGGGTGTTCGCCGCTGTCGCGGAGCATCGTCGCGGCGCCGATCGCGGACTGGACGATGAGGTCGTGGGCCTTGTCGCGGGGCAGGCCGAGCAGGATGCCGGCGTCCGTCATCGCTTCGACGAGGTAGAAGAAGTACGCCGGACCGGAGCCGGAGAGGGCCGTGCAGGCGTCCTGCTGCGACTCGGGGACCCGGAGCGTCTTGCCCACGGAGCCGAAGATCTCCTCGGCGTGGGCGAGGTGGTCGGCGTTGGCGTGGCTGCCGGCGGAGATGACGGACATGGCCTCGTCGACGAGGGCGGGCGTGTTCGTCATGACGCGGACGACGGGGACACCGGCGGTGAGGCGCTCCTCGATGGAGGCGGTCGTGATGCCGGCGGCTCCGCTGATGACGAGGCGGTCGGCGGGGACGTGCGGGGCCAGCTCGTCGAGGAGGGCGCCCATGTCCTGCGGCTTGACCGTGAGGATGAGGGTGTCGGCGGTCTTGGCGGCTTCGGCGTTGGTGACCGGAGTGACGCCGTAGCGGGCGCGGAGTTCCTCGGCGCGGTCCGCGCGGCGGGCGGTGACGAGGAGGTCGGCGGGGGGCCAGCCGCCTCGGAGCATGCCGCTGAGAAGGGCTTCGCCGATCTTGCCGGTGCCTAGGACTGCGACTTTCTGGGACATGGCGGGGTCCTCCGGGGGGTTGCGTCGTCCGGGGTCATCCTCGCACCGGGGCCGGTGCAGGGGCGGGAGCTGTCCGGTGGGTGGGCGGTGCGGGCCGCCCCCGCCGCCGCTCCCCCGCCCGTCCCGCTCCGTTCCTCGGGCCGCGGCGCCGCCCCGCTGCCGGCGCCCCCCGGGGCGCGTCCCCGCCCCCTGCCGGCGTTCTTCGCGACTCGTCCGCGAGGACCTCCCGGCGGGCCCGGGCGGGTCGGCGCGGGTCCGTCATGTCGTCCTGCGGCGCAGTGTCGCCGCTCCCAGGCCGAGGACCAGCAGGGCGCAGCCCGCCACGACGAGGACGTCGCGGACGAAGTTCGCCGTCATGTCCGTATGGGTGAGGACCTCGTTCATGCCGTCGACCGCGTAGGACATGGGGAGGACGTTCGAGATGGCCTCCAGGACGGGGTGCATGGTGTCGCGGGCGGCGAAGAGGCCGCAGAGCAGGAGCTGGGGGAAGATCACCGCCGGCATGAACTGGACCGCCTGGAACTCGGAGGCGGCGAAGGCCGAGACGAAGAGGCCGAGGGCGGTGCCGAGGAGGGCGTCGAGCAGGGCCACCAGGAGGAGCAGCCAGGGACTGCCCGTCACGTCCAGGTCGAGGAACCAGAGCGCCAGGCCGGTGGCGAGGGCGGACTGGACGATCGCGAGGGCGCCGAAGGCCAGGGCGTATCCGGCGATCAGGTCGCCCTTGCCGAGGGGGAGGGCGAGGAGGCGTTCGAGGGTGCCCGAGGTGCGCTCGCGCAGGGTGGCGATGGACGTGACCAGGAACATCGTGATCAGGGGGAAGATCCCGAGGAGGGATCCGCCGATGCTGTCGAAGGTGCGGGGGCTGCCGTCGAAGACGTAGCGGAGCAGGACCAGCATCAGGCACGGGACGATGATCATCAGGGCGATCGAGCGGGGGTCGTGGCGCAGCTGGCGCAGGACGCGGGCGGCGGTGGCGGTGGTGCGGGAGAGGTTGAGGGGGGTCGTGGGAGTGGCGGGGGCGGTGGGTGCCGGTCCGGTGTTCGTGGTCATCGGGTCTCCTCCTTCTTGCGGGTCGCTTCGGCCGCCTCGTCGACCAGGTGCAGGAAGGCCGCCTCGACCGTGTCCGAGCCGGTGCGGGCGCGCAGTTCGTCGGGGGTGCCGTCGGCGAGGATCTCGCCCTCGCGCATGAGGATCAGGCGGTGGCAGCGCTCGGCCTCGTCCATGACGTGGGAGGAGACGAGGAGGGTGGTGCCGCGGGAGGCGGCGATGTCGTGGAAGAGGTTCCACAGGTCGCGGCGGAGGACCGGGTCGAGGCCGACCGTCGGTTCGTCCAGGACGAGGAGTTCGGGGGCGCCGAGGAGGGCCACGGCCAGGGAGACGCGGCTGCGCTGACCTCCGGAGAGGTTGCCGGCGAGGGCGTCGGTGTGGCTGGTCAGGTCGACGTCGGCGATCGCGCGGGTGACGTTGTCGTGGCGGCGGTCGGCCACCGCGCGGCCGGGGTCGAGGACGGCCGCGAAGTAGTCGAGGTTCTGACGGACCGACAGGTCGTCGTAGACGGACGGCGCCTGGGTGACGTAGCCGATGAGGGTGCGCAGGGCGGGGTGGCCGGCCGGGTGGCCGAGCACGTCCAGGGTGCCGGTGACCTTGGCCTGGGTGCCGACGATCGCGCGCATGAGCGTCGACTTGCCGCATCCCGAAGGGCCGAGGAGGCCGGTGATCCGGCCGTGCGGGACCGCGAAGTCGAGGGTGCGCAGGACCGTGCGGGGGCCTCGGACGACGGTGAGGGCGCGGGCGTGCACGGCGGCGGGGACGGTCGGGGCGGGGTCGCCCGGCCCCGTGCCGTCCGGGGGTTCGGGGGTCCGGGCCCTGTAATTCATCATGTGATGAATAATCTCTCCGCAGGACGGCAGCCGTCAAGCGGCCCGGGGCGCGTTTGCGCGGTGCGGGCGCACGGCGGCGCGCGAGAGGCGAGGCGGTTCCGTTCGCACGCTTCCCCGTTCGTGTGGCGATCGGCGGTTCCCGGTGCACGGTCGGCCGATTTCATGAAAATGGGATTCAGTTCGTCGTGTCCTCCCCCGGCACGGCGCCCACGCATCTCCCGTTCCCGACCGGAGGTGCCGTCGTCATGCGCCATGGTGTCCGTGAAACCGAACTGCCGGCTTTCCCCGTCGTCCTCCTCGTCGCGCCGCCCGTGTGCGTGGGCGTCGCCCTGATCTGCGGAGTCCCCGCCGAGTCGGCGCCGGTCACCGGCCTGGGCGGCGCACTGGCCGCCTCGCTGGTGGGGCGGGGAAGGTGGTTCCGGATCGTGCCGGTGGCGGTCGTACGGGGGATGCTCGCCGGGATCGGGCTCGTCCTGGTCGCCGGGCAGGCGTACGCCCTCGGGGACGCGGCGGTGCCGGTGAGCGGGTTCGGGAGGGTCCCGGCGCCGACGGGCCTGCCCGAGCGAGTGGATCCGGTGGCGTTGTCGGTGGGGGCCGCCACCCTGGTCCTGTCGTTGCTGTGGCGGCGGTGGCGGCGGGGTGCGCTGCTGGTTCCGGCTCCGCTGGTCGCCGTGGTGTCGGCGGCAGCCGTGACCTGGGCGTTCGACCTGAAGGTGCGGCGCGTCGAGGTACGAGGACCGGGAGGTGCCGTAGGGCTGCCGGACGTGGCGGAGTGCGCACGGCTCGTGGAGGTGGGGGTGACCGGGGCCGTCGTGGCGCTCGTGCTGGTCGCGTCGGCGCAGTGGTCGTTCGCGCGGGCACCGCGTCGCGTGGGGCCGCCGGCGGTGGCGGCCGTCGTGGCCGGAGTGCTCGCGGCGCTCGGGGTGGCGGGGGTGGTGCCGGCCGCGGCGGTGGCCGCCCTGCTCCTGCACGTCGGTTGCGGCCTCGTTCCCGTCCGGGAGGTGCGGGCGTGGTGGCGTGGGCATCGCGGCGAGGTGGCGGTGCTGGGCGTGACGGCGGTCGTGGTGGTCGTGGGGAACCTGTTCGAGGGGGTGCTGGCCGGGCTGGCGCTGGCCGTGGCGAAGACGGCCTGGGAGGTCAGCCAGGTGCGCGTGGAGACCGAGGACCGGGGTGACGCCGGGATCGTCGTACGGCTGCTGGGGCATGCGACGTTCCTGCGGCTGCCGAAGCTGCTGGACGCCCTGCACGCGCTGGACGTCCTGCACCGGGACCGGGAGGTACGGCTGGAGCCGGCCGGGCTGCGGCACGTGGATCACACGTGCGCGGCGGCCCTGGAGGGGTGGGCCGCCGCCCGCGAGAGGCGGATGTCGCGGGGTCAGGGGCGGATCGCGAGCAGCAGTCCGACGTCGTAGGTCTCCTCGACCAGGCCGTCGGGGAAGACGGCCAGGATGTGTCGGCGCTCCCCGTCGAGGAAGGCGTCGGTGCTCCCCCGGCCGTGCACCAGGAACAGCGAGTGGCTGCTGATGTTCGCCAGGTGCGTGTCGACGGGGACGCGACGGCTCCAGCGGACGCGGCGGCGCGCGAAGTCGAGGCGGCCCGCGGAGGAGGCGAGGGCGTCGTGTGTGCCGTCGCCGTTGCCGCCCACGGCCCGGTCGAGACCGAAGTGGCGCTCGACGCGGGCCGTCTGCGCGTCGATCCACGGCACGTCGAGCGCGGCGGCGTTCCACCAGAGGGCGAGGGCGCCGCCGGGGCGCAGGACGCGCAGGGCCTCCGGGATCGCGCGGTCCGGGTCGGTCCAGTGCCAGGACTGGGCGTAGGTGAGGAGGTCGAGGGAGGCGGTGGCGAGGGGGAGGTGGTTGCCGTCGCCGCGGACGATCGGCACGTCGGGGAGGTCCCGGCGGAACTGCTCCGCCATGCCGTCCCCCGGTTCGACGGCCACGACCCGGGCGCCGCGGGCGTGCAGGAGGGCGGTCCCGATCCCGGTACCGGCGCCGACATCGGCGACCCGCGCGCCGGACAGCGGGCGGCCCGCCGCCTCCTCGATCGCGTCGAAGAGGGCCGCCGGGTAGGAGGGGCGGTTGGCGGCGTACTGGGCCGCGGCGGCATCGAAGGAGAGGGCCCTGGGCGTGCTGGAGGCGGGAGTCATGAGGGCCATGGTGGCGGGAGGGGGTGGAGGGGTGCCAGAGGGCCGGGGTGCGCCGGAGGGCCGTCGTGGGGGCGGCCGGCCGGTGCCGCTGTGGAACCGCGGTGGCCCGGCCGCTTCACGATCCGCGGGGTCGTCCGGGCGGCGGGCGGCATCCTCAGGAGCGGCGGCGCTTCTTCGACGGGTTGCGGGTGCGGCGGGCGGTGCGGCGTTCGTGCTCGGCGCGTGCCGCCTCGTACTCCTCGCGGTGCAGCTTCTCGCCGGGGGCCTCCGTGAGCGAGCGGAAGAAGTAGGCGAGGAGGGAGCCGACGAAGCCGATGGCCAGCAGTCCGCGCAGGGAGGCCTGACGGCCGGGGTCGGGGCGTCCGGTGAAGCCCTCCCAGGTGTTCCGGAAGGCCAGGGCGCTGGAGATCGCGAACATGACGGTGACCAGCACGGTCACGAAGCGGCCGGTGCCGGCGAGCGCGACGCCCTCGTAGGCCAGGCGCAGGACGAGGCAGGAGGCCACCGCGGCGGCCAGCGAGCCGACGGCCACGCCGACGCGGCGGAACGGGTAGCCGTGGTCGTGGTCCACCCAGGTGGTGCCGAAGAAGCGGAGGGGCTCCGGGCGGGGCCCGGAGGGGGTGCCCCCGGCCGGGGCGCCGGCCGGGTGGGCCGGCCGGCCGGAGGGGCCCGCCTCGCTCTCCGGGGAACCCGCTTCGGTGTCCGGCGTGCCGTTCTCGTCGCTCACGGGACGATTATGGCTCCGGGCCGGGCGGGCTCCCCGGCAGGGTGCGCGGTGGGGCGCGGGACGCGCGCGGTCGGGTCAGGCGCAGCGGGGGGCTATGTAGCCGTCGCTGCCCGTCCTCACGTACGCGTCCGAGACGAACTGGCCGTCGGCGATGTTGTCCCAGATGTTCGTCGTGCCGTACGGGCCGCTGACCGAGGTGCCGGGCGTCTGGCAGAAGATCGGGACCTTCGTGCCCTCGGGCAGCACCTTGACGATCGGGTAGCTGGTGGCCGGTCCGCTGCGCACGTTGAGGCGGACGCCGGGCGCCACCGGGTAGTACGTCAGCGCAGCCGTCACGGCCTGCGCCTCGACGCCGCCCCCGGCCGCCCCGGCCTCCCGGCCCTCTTTCACTTCTTCCACGCGGTCGACAGACATGAAAAAAACCTCCCCCGTCGGACCCCATGACTGCCATGGGGCCCCGTTGATTCCCCGGAATCACGACATGAAACACATGTACACGATTCGCACGGGGAGGCCGGCAGGCCGCCTCGGTCGCGTGAGCGTCATCGACTAGGCTCCGTGCGTCGCGCGCGCGGACGAACAGCACGGGGGTGGTCCATGGCGCCACAGCACGGCACCGGAGCGGACGCGGAAGCGGAACTTCCGGAGTACGCCGGTCACTACCACCTGGAGTCCTGTCTGGGCTCGGGCGGCATGGGCGTGGTCCACCTGGCCCGCAGCACCTCGGGGATGAAGGTCGCGGTGAAGGTCGTACACGCCGAATTCGCACGGGATCCCGAGTTCAGGGGGCGGTTCCGGCAGGAGGTGGCGGCCGCGCGGCGGGTGAGCGGCGCCTTCACCGCACCCGTCGTCGATGCCGACCCGGAGGCCGAACGGCCCTGGATGGCCACGCTGTTCATTCCCGGCCCGACCCTGTCGCAGCATGTGAAGCGGAACGGGCCCATGGGTGCGGGCGAGTTGCGGCGGCTGATGGCCGGGCTCGCGGAGGCGCTGCGGGACATCCACCGGGTCGGGGTGGTGCACCGGGATCTGAAGCCCAGCAACGTCCTGCTCGCCGAGGACGGTCCGAAGGTCATCGACTTCGGCATCTCGCGGCCGAAGGACAGCGAACTGCGCACCGAGACCGGCAAGTTGATCGGAACGCCGCCGTTCATGGCGCCGGAGCAGTTCCGGCGGCCGCGGGAGGTCGGGCCCGCCGCGGACGTGTTCGCGCTGGGATCCGTATTGGTGCACGCGGCGACCGGGCGGGGGCCGTTCGACTCGGACAGCCCCTACGTCGTCGCCTATCAGGTCGTGCACGACGAGCCGGATCTGACCGGTGTGCCGGAGAGCCTGGCCCCGATGGTGCTGCGCTGCCTCGCGAAGGAGCCCGAGGAGCGGCCGACGCCCGACGAGCTGATGCGGGAACTGCGGTCGGTGGCGGCCTCGTACGACACGCAGGCGTTCATACCGGCACAGCGCTCGCCCGACGACGACGTGCGGGGGTCCGAGCGGCCGGAGCCGGCCGGGTCGCCGGGTTCCCCGGGGGCGGGGAGCTCTCCGGGTTCCTCGGCGGGCCGGGCCGGCGGCGCGGCCCGGGTGGGCGTGCGGCGGTGGGGCCGGCGGCGGGTCGCGCTCGTCCTCGGCTCGTTGGCGCTCGTCGCGGGCGGCGGGTTCGCCTCCCTCCAGGTGTTCGGCGAGGACACGGCCGGGGCGGCGCCCCGGGGCACGGACGGCTCGCGGTCCGCCGCGGACGTCCACGCACCGTGGGCGGCGCGCCCGGCGGAGGACGGCGGGCTGCCGCAGTGCGCGTACGGCGCCCGACGGCTGCTCTGTGCCCAGGCGGGGTGGGTGTCCGCCCTCGACGCGTCCGACGGGCGCGTGCTGTGGCGGCACGCCCTGTCCGCCGGGGACGAACCCCGCGGGGCACCGGTCGTCGCGGGCGGGCTGGCGCACGTGCTCACGCACTCCGGCAAGCGCGTCGAGGCCCTCGACCCGGCGTCGGGGCGGGTGCGCTGGGAGCGGGACGTGTCGACGTACCGGGGGGTCCGGTACGCGGGCGGGACCCTGTTGCTGACGGCGGCCGACGGCACGGTGACCGGGGTGGACGCGGCGTCCGGGCGTACCGGATGGAGCCGGCGGATCCCGGGGGCGGGCGATCCGTACTTCGTGTCGTTCCCCGGGGACGCGCTGGTCTACGCGACCAGCACCTCCGGCGAGGGCCGGAGCCGGGTCACCGCGGTGGACCCCGCCACCGGAGAGGTGCGCTGGGACGAGCGGTTCGACGAGGCGGTGACGCCGGTGGGCGCCGCGGACGGCAGCGTCGTCCTGCTGGCCGAGGACGGCGGCGGCGGTTACGGCATGGCGGACGCCGTGATCCGTTTCTCCCCCGCGACCGGGGTGTCGCGACGGGTGGCGCTGTCCGTCGCGCTCCAGCAGCCGACCGCGGCCGTCGACGGTGACCGCGTCTACCTCATGACGTACGACGGTGCCCTCGTGGCCGTCGACACCCGCGAGGAGAAGCGGCTGTGGTCCCTCCAGACGGCCGTGAGCAGGGGGTCGGTGCCGACCGTCGACGGCACGCACGTGTTCTTCAGCGCTCCCGACGGGCGTCTCCTCGCCGTCGATGCGGAGGCGGGCGAGCTCGTCGGCCAGACGGAGCTGCGGCTCGGCGCGCAGTCGGACGAGGTGGTCAGTGCGCTGCCCGCGCCCGAGGCGGCCGAGGGGCGGGTGTACGCCGGGGCTCCCGACGGGACGGTGTTCGCGGTGGACGGGCGTGATCCGGCGGGCTGGTGAGGCTCGTGAGGCGAGTGCGTGTGCTTTCTGAGCGTCGTGCGCGCCGTGCGCGCCGTGCGTTTCCTGGGCTTCGCGGACTCCGTGAGCTTCGCGGACCTCGCCTCGTGCGGAAGGGCCGCCCCCGGTCGACGGAGGCGGCCCTTCGGCGTTCGGTCGGGCGTCAGCCCAGTTTCGACACGTCCCGCACCGCGCCCTTGTCGGCGCTCGTCGCCATCGCGGCGTAGGCGCGCAGGGCGGCGGAGACCTTGCGCTCGCGGTTCGCGGGGGCGTACACCCCGTTCAACGCCTCCTCGCGGCGGGCGAGTTCCGTCTCGTCGACGAGCAACTCGATCGTGCGGTTCGGGATGTCGATGCGGATGCGGTCGCCGTCCTCGACGAGGGCGATGGTGCCGCCGGAGGCCGCCTCCGGGGAGGCGTGGCCGATGGACAGGCCCGAGGTGCCGCCGGAGAAGCGGCCGTCGGTGATCAGGGCGCAGGTCTTGCCGAGGCCGCGGCCCTTGAGGAAGGACGTCGGGTAGAGCATCTCCTGCATGCCGGGGCCGCCCTTGGGGCCCTCGTAGCGGATGACGACGACGTCGCCGTGGGTGATCCGCTTGTTGAGGATCTTCTCGACGGCCTCCTCCTGCGACTCGCAGACGACCGCGGGGCCCTCGAAGGTCCAGATCGACTCGTCGACGCCGGCCGTCTTCACCACGCAGCCGTCGACGGCGAGGTTGCCCTTGAGGACCGCCAGGCCGCCGTCCTTGGAGTAGGCGTGTTCGGCGGAGCGGATGCAGCCGTTCTCCGCGTCGTCGTCGAGGGTCTCCCAGCGCTCGGACTGGGAGAAGGCCTCGGCGGAGCGGACGCAGCCGGGGGCCGCGTGCCACAGTTCCACCGCCTCGGCGCTCGGCGAGCCGCCGCGGACGTCCCAGGTCTTCATCCAGTCCGCCAGGGACGGGCTGTGGACCGTGTGCACGTCCTCGTTCAGCAGGCCGGCGCGGTGCAGCTCGCCGAGGAGGGCGGGGATGCCGCCGGCACGGTGCACGTCCTCCATGTAGTACGTGCGGTCCTTGGCGACGTTCGGCGCCACCTTGGCCAGGCAGGGGACCCGGCGGGAGACCTCGTCGATCTCGTTCAGGCCGAACGGGACGCCGGCCTCCTGGGCCGCCGCCAGCAGGTGCAGGATCGTGTTGGTCGAGCCGCCCATCGCGATGTCCAGCGCCATCGCGTTCTCGAACGCGGCGACGGTGGCGATGTTGCGCGGCAGGACCGTCTCGTCGTCCTGCTCGTAGTAACGGCGCGTGATGTCCATGACCGTGCGGGCGGCGTCCACGTAGAGCCGCTTGCGTGCGGTGTGGGTGGCCAGGACCGAGCCGTTGCCGGGCAGGGAGAGGCCGATGGCCTCGGTCAGGCAGTTCATCGAGTTGGCGGTGAACATGCCCGAACAGCTGCCGCAGGTCGGACAGGCGTTCTCCTCGATACGGAGGATGTCCTCGTCGGAGATCTTGTCGTTCACGGCGTCGGAGATCGCGTCGACCAGGTCGAGCGTGCGGACCGTGCCGTCGACGAGGGTGGCCCGGCCGGACTCCATCGGGCCGCCGGAGACGAAGACCGTCGGGATGTTCAGGCGCAGGGCCGCCATGAGCATGCCCGGCGTGATCTTGTCGCAGTTGGAGATGCAGACCAGGGCGTCGGCGCAGTGCGCCTCGACCATGTACTCCACGCTGTCCGCGATCAGGTCGCGGGAGGGCAGGCTGTACAGCATGCCGCCGTGGCCCATCGCGATGCCGTCGTCGACGGCGATCGTGTTGAACTCGCGCGGGATACCGCCGGCCTCGGTGATCGCCTCGCTGACGATCCGGCCGACCGGCTGGAGATGCGTGTGGCCGGGCACGAACTCGGTGAAGCTGTTGGCCACCGCGATGATCGGCTTCCGGCCGATGTCCGCACCGGGTACACCGGAGGCGCGCATCAGGGCGCGGGCGCCCGCCATGTTGCGGCCGTGGGTGACTGTGCGGGACCTCAGCTCGGGCATCGTCGCTCGCTCCTTCAGACAGGTAGGGCTGTCCTCGAGCGTACGCCGGTCATCCAGGGTTCGGGACGGGGTGTCCGGAATGCGGGATGCGCATCTCGCGCCGCACCCCGCTCCGGCCGTTGCGCCGCCCCCTGCGCCGCGCCGCGTTCAGGGCCCGGTGAGGTGCCCCTGCACCACCGGCGCCAGGCGCGCGATGATCTGCTCCACGTCCGCCGACGCCAGCGGTTCCACCTTGATCACGTACCGCAGCATCGCCGTGCCGACCAGCTGCGCGGCCGCCAGCTGGGCGCGCAGTTCGGCGTCCGGCACGTCGAGCCGGGCGGCGATACGGCTCAGCAGCTGCGCGGCGACGAGGCGGCGGAAGACGGCCGCCGCGGTCTCGTTGGTGACCGCCGAGCGGACGACAGCCAGCAGCGGCATGCGCGTCGTGGGGTTCTCCCAGACGCCGAACATGAAGCGGGTCAGCCGTTCCCCGACCTGGTCCAACGGTGCGTCGGCCACCGCGTCCGGCCCGTCCAGCACGGGCGCGACGGCCACCTCGACGGCCGCCGCGAAGACCTGCTCCTTGGTGCCGAAGTAGTGGTGCACCAGCGCCGCGTCGACCCCGGCGGCCTTGGCGATGCCCCGCACCGTCGACTTCTCGTAGCCCCGCTCCGAGAACTCCTCGCGGGCCGCGGCGAGGATGCGGTCGCGGGTGTCGGCGGACTCCGCGCGCGGGGGGCGGCCGCGGCGGCGCGCGGCGGTGTCGGTCACCGGCGGGGCACCTTCGCCGCCGAAGCCAGGTGCAGGCGCGTGAAGGCCAGGGCCTCCGCGAGATCGGCCTCACGTTCGGCGCTGGACATCGCGCGCCGGGTGTTGACCTCGATGACGACGTGCCCGTCGAAGCCGCTCAGCGCGAGCCGCTCCAGCAGCTCGGCGCAGGGCTGCGCGCCGCGGCCGGGCACGAGGTGCTCGTCCTTGGCGGAGCCGTTGCCGTCGGCCAGGTGCACGTGGCCCAGCCGGTCGCCCATGCGGTCGAGCATGTGGATCGCGTCCGCACGGGCGGTCGAGGCGTGGCTGAGATCGATCGTGAAGTGCCGGTAGTCGTCCTTCGTCACGTCCCAGTCGGGCGCGTACGCGAGCATCTCGCGGTCGCGGTAGCGCCAGGGGTACATGTTCTCGACGGCGAACCGTACGTCCGTCTCGTCCGCCATCCGCCAGACCCCCCGGACGAAGTCGCGCGCGTACTGGCGCTGCCAGCGGAAGGGCGGGTGTACGACGACGGTGCTCGCACCCAGCTTCTCGGCCGCCGCGCGCGCCCGCTGGAGCTTGACCCACGGGTCGGTCGACCACACGCGCTGCGTGATGAGCAGGCACGGGGCGTGCACGGCGAGGATCGGGACGCGGTGGTAGTCGCTGAGTCTGCGGAGGGCGTCGATGTCCTGGCTGACGGGGTCGTTCCACACCATGACCTCGACCCCGTCGTAGCCGAGACGTGCCGCGATCTCGAAGGCCGTCGCCGTCGACTCCGGGTAGACCGAGGCAGTCGACAGGGCGACCTTCGCATCCGGAATGCGCGCGACTGGCTCTGCCATGGGGGACAGGTTACGGGGTGCGGCGACCGGACTGCCGGGTGTCCGTGCCCCGTTGTGGCGCATGCCACGGGTGGGGTGGCCGGAGTCGGCCGGTCACGGCGGCCGCACGTCCACCGGGCCGATCGCATCGTGCTCCACGCGCGTGTGCCCATCGGGTCGGGTGGCATCGCGCTCCACGCGCGTGTGCGGTCCCGGCACGCCGTCCCGCCCAGGCTCCGCTGTGCGCTACGGCGAAGGCATGTGGTCGAGCTTCCGGAGGATCACGCCCTCCCGGAGCGCCCACGGGCAGATCTCCAGAGCCTCCACCCCGAACAGGTCCATCGCCCCCTCGGCGACCAGCGCGCCCGCCAGCAGCTGGCTCGCGCGGCCCTCGGAGACGCCCGGCAGCTCGGCGCGCTGGGCGGTGGTCATGCCGGCCAGGCGTGGCACCCAGGCCTCCAGGGACTCCCGCTTCAGCTCGCGCTGGACGTAGGGGCCGTCGGCGAAGGGGGCGGCGCCGGCGAGGCGAGCGAGCTGCTTGAAGGTCTTGGAGGTGGCGACGACGTGGTCGGGGGAGCCGATGCGGCTGAATTCCCCGACGGTCCGGGCGATCTCGGCCCGCACATGCCGCCGCAGCGCCCGTATCCGCTCGGGTTCCGGCGGGTCCCCGGGCAGCCAGCCCGCGGTGAGCCGGCCCGCGCCGAGCGGGAGGGAGACGGCCGCGTCGGGCTCCTCGTCGATGCCGTAGGCGATCTCCAGGGAGCCGCCGCCGATGTCCAGGACCAGCAGCTTGCCGGCCGACCAGCCGAACCAGCGGCGGGCCGCGAGGAAGGTGAGCCGGGCCTCCTCCTCGCCGGTGAGGACCTGCAGCCGGACACCGGTCTCGGCCTGCACGCGCGTGAGGACCTCGTCGGCGTTGCTGGCCTCGCGCACGGCGGAGGTCGCGAACGGCAGCACGTCCTCGACGCCCTTGTCCTCGGCGGCCTGGAGCGCCTCCTGGACGACGGTGATCAGCTTGTCGACGCCCTCACGTCCGATCGCGCCGGACCCGTCGAGAAGTTCGGCAAGGCGCAGTTCGGCCTTGTGCGAGTGGGCGGGCAGCGGGCACGCGCCTGGATGCGCATCCACCACCAGCAGGTGCACCGTGTTCGATCCCACGTCGAGGACACCGAGTCTCATGGAGGGCACGCTACTGCCAGCCGTCCTGGCCCCGACCCCTGGTGCGCATCCTGAGACAGTCCCGTTGCCGTGCACGGGCGACTTACCCTGGTCGGGTGCCAAAGACGAAAAAGGCGAAGGACGAAAAGGCCGACAAGGCCGCCGAATCCGCCACCGGTTCCCCGGGGTCCTCGCGGGTGAAGTCACCGAAGAAGTCGCGCAAGGCCCTCAAGGCCGACGAGAAGGGTCTCGACTTCGCGCGCGCGTGGGTCGAGTTCCCCGATCCGGCGGACGCCGATCAGGTCTTCCGCTGCGATCTGACGTGGCTGACCTCGCGCTGGAACTGCATCTTCGGCAGCGGCTGCCAGGGCATCCAGGCGGGCCGCGCGGACGACGGCTGCTGCACGCTGGGCGCGCACTTCTCCGACGAGGACGACGAGAAACGCGTGGCGGAGCACGTGGCGCGGCTCACCCCCGACGTCTGGCAGCACCACGACGAGGGCGTGCGCGGCGGCTGGGTCTCGGAGGACGACGAGGGTTCCCGGCAGACCCGCCCGTTCAACGGCTCGTGCATCTTCCAGAACCGCCCGGGCTTCGCGGGCGGCGCCGGCTGCTCGCTGCACATCCTCGCCCTCAAGGAGGGCCGCGAGCCGCTGGAGACCAAGCCGGACGTCTGCTGGCAACTGCCGGTGCGGCGGACGTACGACTGGATCGACCGGCCCGACGACACGCGCGTGCTCCAGGTGTCGATCGGTGAGTACGACCGGCGCGGCTGGGGTCCGGGCGGACACGACCTGCACTGGTGGTGCACGTCGGCCACCTCGGCGCACGGCGCGGGCGACCCGGTGTACGTCTCGTACCGGCCGGAACTGATCGAGCTGATGGGCAGGGCCGGCTACGACCGTCTGGTCGAGCTGTGCGAGGAGCGGCTCGCCTCACAGCTGCCGTTGCTGGCCCCGCACCCGGCGGACCCCGTGCCGGCACCGCATGCGGCGGTGGAGGGGCCGGCCGCCGTGGATTCCGTCGGTCCGGCGGGGCCAGGGGATCCCGTGAGTCCCGTGGATCAGACCGTCTGAGGCCGTCGGCCCGGCTCTCCGGAGCCGGGCCGACCCGCTTCGCCGACCGCGCGGCCGCGCCCCCGCGTCGCGGCCCGTCCCCGCCCGTCCCGGCCTACGGCGTCGGCGGGCTCGGGTCGCCGTTGCCGTTGCCGTCCGGCGGCGGGGTCGAGCCGCCCGGATCGGACGGGGACGGGTCGGTGGGCGTGGGCTCGGGATCGGCGGAGGTCGGCGGGTCGCTCGGCGTGGGACCGGTGGTGGGCGGGGCCGTCGGGGTCGGCTCCGGGTCGGACGAGGGGGGTGGCCCGCTCGGTGCGGGGCCGGGGTCCGAGGGGGCGGGTGCGGCGCCGTGGCCCTCGATGGAGACGACGGCACCGGCCGGCGAGATCGCCACGCGCGCGTGCCAGGGCCCGGTGGGCTCGCGCAGGTGGTCGACGTACACCTTGACCGTGATCGATTCGCCGGGCCGGAGGGTGCCCGTGGTGCGGCTCAGGTAGAGCCAGGAGGCGCCGGTGGTCGCCGACCAGCGGACCGGCCCGTCCGCGTCCCGTGCCGCGGTCAGGGTGATCAGGGTGGTGGCGCCGCTGTTCCCGGCCGTGACGGACAGGTGTCCCGCGCCCCTGTCGCCGAGTCCGGGGACGCTGACGACCTCCACGGAGACGTCGGGCCCGCCGCCCTCCGGGAGGCGGGAGCCGGGCCGGGTGCTGGCGTTGCCGGCGTTCTGGTAGCCGCCCGGCCCGTCTCCGTCGAGGCCGTCGTGGCCCTTGGCCTCGCTGGCGGTGGGCGAGCGGCCGTCGGAGTCGGCGGTCGGTGTGCCCCGGTAGGCCGCCCACAGGGCGAGCACGGGCGCGGCGACGACGGTGGCGACGACCGTCGTGGTGACGGCACGCGCGCGGAGGCGGTCCCGCCGGGCGGCGCGGTCCTTGGGGTCCATCGGGAAGCCTCGCCGGTCGAAGCGCGGCGCGGCGGCACCCCGCGCGCGTGGCAGGTGCGCCAGGACGGTGTGCAGGGCCGCGCGGGGGGCTTCCAGAACCGGCAGTTCGGCGGGTGTGACGCCGGCGCCCGGCCAGCGGCCGGGGACCGCGCACTCCGCCGCGCGGCGGCAGCGCGGGCAGTCGTCGACGTGCCGGACGAGTTCGCGGCGCAGCGCGGCACTGAGCACGAGCTGGTGGTCGCCGGTGAGGCGGGCCACGCCGGGGCAGCCGCCGGTCTCGACGACGGCCAGGGCCGCCCGGGTGCGTTCGACCTCGCAGGCGGCGGAGGCGAGCAGTTCGCGGGCCGCGGCGACCTCCATGCCGAGAACGGCCGCCACCTCGTGGACGGCGAGGTGGTGCCGTACGGCGAGCTCGAGCGCCTCGCGCTGTTCCGGGCTGGTGCCCGCGGCCTCAGGCCAGGCGAGCAGGGCGAGTTCGCGCCGCCGTCGCTCCTGGAGGTCGTCGGGCACGGGCACGGGCTCGGTGCCGCTCTGCCGGTGGGCGCCGTGCCGGCCCGGCGCGTGCGTGCCCTGACGTTTCTGCTTGGCCTCGGCGAGCTTGCGCAGGCAGGCCCAGCGGGCCAGTGCGTAGAGCCAGGCCCTGCGGTCGCCGGCGGCGCCCGGGACGCGTTGTCCGCGCCGCTCGGCGAACGTCAGGACGTCGCCGAGGGCCGCCGTGGCGGTGTCGTGGTCGCACAGGACGGACAGACAGTAGGTGAACAGGCCGTCGAGGTAGGGCTCGTAGCGCGCGGGGGGGCGCTGCGCCGCCGCGCGCGCCGCAGCGCGGTCGCGCGCCTCCCTGTGCGCCCGGTGTGCGCCGGTCGTGCGGGTCGAGGTTTCCGGACTGCTGCTCATCACCCGTGCGACCGTAGGCGTCGCGGAACGACCTCTTCTGCCCCCTGGAGTCCTTTTAATCCGTACGGGTGAAACGATCCCTCATAAGGGGACAGGAACAGAGGGTCGAGTGGCTCGTTCTTGACGGGGCCGGCCGGTTCACAGGGGGTGAGGTGGCCCGGCCGGGGGGATGGCCGGGCGCACCTCGCCCGGTGTCCGCCGCCCCGGGGGGGGTGGGAGCGGTGGACGCCACCTCGGGTCGCGTCTGCCCCGGCGGGCCCGCTTCATGCACAGGCTTCTCGCGTTGTCGGACCCGGCGGTTACGGTTTCCCCATGGCTGCCCGCACGAAGACCACCAAGGACCGTCCGTCGTACCGCTGCACGGAGTGCGGGTGGCAGACGGCGAAGTGGCTCGGCCGCTGCCCCGAATGCCAGGCCTGGGGCACGGTCGAGGAGTACGGCGCGCCCGCGGTCCGTACGACGGCGCCCGGCCGCGTCACCACCTCCGCCCTGCCGATCGGCCAGGTCGACGGCCGTCAGGCCACCGCCCGCCCCACCGGTGTCCCCGAGCTGGACCGCGTGCTGGGCGGCGGGCTGGTCCCCGGCGCCGTCGTCCTGCTGGCCGGTGAGCCGGGCGTCGGCAAGTCCACGCTCCTGCTCGACGTGGCCGCCAAGTCCGCGAGCGACGAACACCGCACGTTGTACGTCACGGGCGAGGAGTCGGCCAGCCAGGTCCGGCTGCGGGCCGACCGCATCGGCGCCATCGACGACCATCTGTATCTCGCCGCGGAGACCGATCTGGCCGCCGTCCTGGGCCACTTGGACGCCGTGAAGCCGTCCCTGCTGATCGTCGACTCGGTGCAGACCGTGGCCTCCCCGGAGATCGACGGCGCCCCCGGCGGCATGGCCCAGGTCCGCGAGGTCGCCGGCGCGCTGATCCGCGCCTCGAAGGAGCGCGGCATGTCCACGCTGCTGGTGGGCCATGTCACCAAGGACGGCGCGATCGCCGGCCCGCGCCTCCTCGAACACCTCGTGGACGTCGTCCTGTCCTTCGAGGGCGACCGGCACGCGCGCCTGCGTCTGGTGCGAGGCGTCAAGAACCGCTACGGCGCCACCGACGAGGTCGGCTGCTTCGAACTGCACGACGAGGGCATCACGGGCCTTGCCGACCCGAGCGGACTCTTCCTGACCCGTCGTGACGAACCGGTCCCCGGCACCTGCCTGACGGTCACCCTGGAGGGGCGCCGCCCCCTGGTCGCCGAGGTGCAGGCGCTCACCGTCGATTCGCAGATCCCCTCGCCCCGCCGCACCACCTCCGGCCTGGAGACCTCCCGCGTCTCGATGATGCTCGCGGTCCTGGAGCAGCGGGGCAGGATCAGCGCGCTCGGCAAGCGGGACATCTATTCCGCGACGGTCGGCGGCGTGAAGCTCTCCGAGCCCGCGGCGGACCTGGCGATCGCCCTCGCGCTGGCCTCCGCGGCGAGCGACACCCCCCTGCCCAAGAACCTCGTCGCGATCGGCGAAGTGGGCCTCGCGGGCGAGGTCAGACGGGTCACGGGCGTGCAGCGCAGACTCGCCGAAGCGCACCGCCTGGGCTTCACGCACGCGCTCGTACCGGGCGATCCCGGCAAGATCCCCGCGGGGATGAAGGTCCTGGAAGTGGCGAACATGGGGGACGCCCTGCGGGTGCTGCCGCGCTCCCCTCGGCGAGAGGCCCCGCGGGAGGCTGAGGAGCGCCGGTAGACTTTGCCCAGGTCTCGCCCGTCCGTACGAACCGAGTGCGTGAAACGGGAGCACCCCAGAACCTGTGACCGGAGGAGTGCAGTGGCAGCCAACGACCGGGCGGCAGCTCCCGGAAAGTCCGGTGGGAGTCCCGGTGCCGACGGCCTGATGCGTGCCGCGCTGAGCGCGGTGGCTCCCGGCACGGCCCTGCGCGACGGCCTGGAAAGAGTGCTCCGCGGCAACACCGGCGGACTCATCGTGCTCGGCTCCGACAAGACGGTCGAGACGATGTGCACGGGCGGATTCGTCCTGGATGTCGAGTTCACGGCCACGCGCCTGCGCGAGCTGTGCAAGCTCGACGGCGGCATCGTGGTCTCCTCCGACCTGTCCAAGATCCTCCGGGCCGGCGTGCAGCTCGTGCCGGACCCCACCATCCCCACGGAGGAGACCGGCACCCGCCACCGCACGGCGGACCGCGTCAGCAAGCAGGTCGGCTTCCCCATCGTCTCGGTCTCCCAGTCCATGCGCCTGATCGCGCTCTACGTCGACGGCCAGCGCCGCGTTCTGGAGGACTCCGCGGCGATCCTGTCCCGCGCGAACCAGGCGCTCGCGACCCTGGAGCGCTACAAGCTCCGCCTGGACGAGGTCGCGGGAACGTTGTCAGCGCTGGAGATCGAGGACCTGGTGACGGTCCGGGACGTCTCGGCGGTGGCGCAGCGCCTGGAGATGGTACGCCGCATCGCCACCGAAATCGCCGAATACGTGGTCGAACTGGGCACCGACGGCCGTCTTCTCTCCCTCCAGCTCGACGAGTTGATCGCGGGCGTGGAGCCGGAGCGTGAACTGGTGGTCCGGGACTACGTTCCGGAGCCCACCGCCAAGCGTTCCCGCACGGTCGACGAGGCGCTGTACGAGCTGGACGCGCTCAGCCACGCGGAGCTGCTGGAGATGTCCACGGTGGCGCGCGCGTTGGGCTACACCGGCTCCCCGGAGGCCCTCGACTCGGCGGTCTCCCCGCGCGGGTTCCGCCTGCTGGCCAAGGTTCCCCGCCTCCCCGGCGCGATCATCGACCGCCTGGTGGAGCACTTCGGCGGTCTCCAGAAGCTCCTGGCGGCGAGCGTCGACGACCTTCAGACGGTCGACGGCGTGGGCGAGGCGCGGGCGCGCAGCGTGCGCGAAGGCCTGTCCCGCCTGGCGGAGTCGTCGATCCTGGAGAGGTACGTCTGAGGCCGGCGGCCTCTGGGACCGGCGGCGCCCCTGGAACCGACGGTGCCTCCGAGACCGGCGGTGGCTCCGAACCTCTCGGTGCCCGTGTCGCGTGCGCGGGCCCGACCGCGCCCCGGGCGAGGAGCGACGCCCGGGCGGCCCTGCCTCAGTCCTGCTCCAGGACGAAGGAGGTCTGCGCCTTCGCGAACCCGGGAGCCTTCGCCTCCACCAGGTACGTCCCGGCCCCGGCCGCTCCCGCCGGAGGCGTCGCACACTCCGGCACACTCGGCTTCCGGTCCCAGGTCACGGTGTACGTGAAGCCGCCCCCGGCCGGCACCCGGTACAGGAGGCTCGTGGCCCCCTTCGGGCAGTCGGCGGACGACCAGTAGTCGTCGTCGGCGCCGGCCCGAGTGATCGTCAAAACCGCCTTCTTCGGACCGAGATCGACCTTGCAGTCGCTTCCGGAGGAGTTCTTCGCCGTCAGCCGGAACGTGGGCGTCTGGTCCGGCGAGTACGTGTTGCGGACGCTGCGCAGGCTCAACGTGACCACGCTGGCGGTGCAGTTGGGCAATGTCGTACCGGCCGGCAGAGTCGTGCCCGACCCGCTGCCGTTGGCGCCGTCGTCCGAACCGCCGGACCCTGCCGAACCCGCGCCGCCCGTGTCCGCGCCGCCGGACCCGGCACCGTCGCCCGAGCCCGAACCGGAACCCGAACCGGAGCCGCCGGAGTCCTCGTCGCCCGACTCGTCGCGCCCGCCGGGGTTTTGGCTGATCGCGGGCCCGGACCCGGACGGGCCCGGCGTGATGGAGGACGCGGGATTCTTGCCGTTGGAGCCGTCCGCACCGTTCTTGCCGCCACCCCCGCCCGAGCTGACCACCCAGGTGACCAGCAACGCCAACAGGGCGACCACGGACAGCAGTACGCCCCTCCGTCGCCAGTAGATGGAGGAGGGAAGCGGCCCGACCGGATTGCGCAGAGATCCCACGGCGCAAACTGTACGAGAGATCCTTGCGTTGTCCGGCGTCACCCGCCGCCCCGCCCACAACTTTTCCGGATCATCATCCCGGACAGGGCTGCCCCGCCGCCGACTTGTGTCCTCGTGCGCCCGCCCCGGCGGCGGGACGTGACACCGGAGCGACGCGACACGCACGGAGCGTGACGGCGCACGCCTCCGCTCTCGCGCCCCCCGCAGCTGCGGCCGCGCCCGCGGCACACGCGCGCGGACGCCTCGCGCGCCCCGCCCCACCGGTGGCGGTACGCGCGCGTGCCCCCGCGCGCATGGCAGGATCGGAAGGGCCATGACTGCGCCCACGAAGCCCTCGCACAGCAGCCCCGCCGACACCGTCTGCGGACCGCCCCCCGGAGAGCGGCCGCGCCCGGCCACGACCGACCCGACGGCGGCCGCGCCGGACTCCGGCGCACGCCTGCACTCCCCCGTCATCGACTGGTTCGACGACCACGCCCGCGACCTGCCCTGGCGGCGCCCCGAGGCCGGTGCCTGGGGAGTGATGGTCAGCGAGTTCATGCTCCAGCAGACGCCGGTCAGCCGCGTCCTGCCGGTCTACGAGCAGTGGCTCGCCCGCTGGCCGCGCCCCGCCGATCTGGCCGCCGAGTCCCCCGGCGAGGCCGTCCGCGCCTGGGGCCGACTCGGCTACCCGCGTCGCGCCCTGCGGCTGCACGGCGCCGCGGTGGCCATAACGGAACGGCACGACGGCGACGTGCCGGCGGACCACGCGCAACTGCTGGCCCTGCCCGGCATCGGCGAGTACACGGCCGCCGCCGTCGCCTCCTTCGCGTACGGACAGCGGCACGCCGTCCTGGACACCAACGTCCGCCGGGTGTTCGCGCGCGCGGTCACGGGTGTGCAGTACCCGCCGAACGCCACCACGGCCGCCGAGCGCAAACTGGCGCGCGCCCTGCTGCCCGAGGACGAGAGGACCGCCGCGCGCTGGGCGGCCGCGTCCATGGAACTGGGCGCCCTCGTGTGCACGGCGCGGAACGAGAGCTGTCACCGCTGCCCGATCGCCGCCCAGTGCGCCTGGCGGCTGGCGGGCAAGCCGGAGCACGACGGCCCGGCACGCCGCGGCCAGACGTACGCCGGTACGGACCGGCAGGTGCGCGGCAAGCTGCTCGCCGTACTGAGGGAGGCTCACACGCCCGTGCTCCAGACGGAGCTCGACCAGGTGTGGCACGAGCCGGTGCAACGCGCGCGTGCACTGGACGGCCTCGTCGCGGACGGCCTGGTGGAACCGCTGCCGGGCGGCCTGTACCGGTTGCCGCTCACCTGACGCACAGTCAGTTCACGGGTGTCCGGCGGCCCGAGGCCACCGGGCGGCCCTCCGTCACGGTCGACCGGCGGGCGAACCATCTCGAACCATGCGCATTCGGCTCTCCTCCTTACCCCTGACCCGCCTTCGTTACACAACCGACGGACAGCCGACTGCTAGCCGCAGGCTGCCTCGGACAGTGCCGTGACAACACCTCCGTAGCTTCCTTCGTGTGCCCGGCAGCGACACGAGGGCCACAGACCACGAGCGCGAAACCGGCGGACCACAGCCAGCCGGAACGGGGATACGGAGGCGGTTGATCATGGCGCAGGGAGAGGTGCTCGAGTTCGAGGAGTACGTCCGCACCCGGCAGGACGCGCTGCTGCGCAGTGCCCGTCGACTGGTCCCGGACCCGGTGGACGCCCAGGACCTGCTCCAGACCGCGCTGGCGCGTACGTACGGCCGCTGGGACGGCATCGCGGACAAGCGTCTGGCGGACGCCTACCTGCGCCGGGTCATGATCAACACGCGGACCGAGTGGTGGCGCGCCCGCAAGCTGGAGGAAGTGCCCACCGAGCAGTTGCCGGACGCCAGCGTGGAGGACTCCACCCAGCAGCACGCGGACCGTGCCCTGCTGATGGACGCCATGAAGGTGCTCGCTCCGAAGCAGCGCAGTGTCGTCGTACTGCGACACTGGGAGCAGATGTCCACGGAGGAGACCGCCGCCGCCCTCGGCATGTCGGCCGGTACGGTCAAGAGCACGCTGCACCGGGCGCTCGCCCGGCTCCGCGAGGAGCTGGAAACCCGCGATCTGGACGCACGCGCGCTGGAGCGTGAGGAGCGGGAGCGTTGCACGGCGGCCTGACCGAGGCCGGGCCCTCACCGGCCCGAAGCACCTTCCAGGCGGTGACCACGGCGCTGGCCGTGCTCGCCGCCGTCGGCCTTTTCCTGTCCTCGTGCGCCACCGGCGGCACCGGCGCCCGTGACGAGGGCCCGGCGCACGCCGAAGCGGTCGTCGGCGCCACCGCCTCCCCGTCGAGCACCCCCACCGACACCCCCGACCGCACCGACGCCGTCCGGCTCGTCAAGGACGACCCCGAGGTGTCGGAGGAGGTCAAGCGCGAGCTGAAACCGTGCGTCGGCGACGAGTACCCGATCGACGTCTCCTTCGGCGATCTCACCGGCGGCACCGAGAGCGACGTCGTCGTCAACGTGCTGACGTGCGGTGACGCGGTCGGCGTCGGGTCGTACGTGTACCGCCGCACGAGCGGCCGTTACGAGAACGTGTTCAAGACCGAGGAGCCCCCGGTCTACGCAGAGATAGACCGCGGCGACCTGGTGGTGACCAAGCAGGTGTACGAGAAGGGCGACCCCGTCTCCAGCCCCTCCGGCGAGAACGTGATCACGTACCGCTGGACGGCCTCGGGCCGCTTCGTCAAGGAGTACAGCTGGCACAACGACTACAGCAGCGTCGTCGGGGACGACGCGACGCCGGTTCCGGAGAGCGGCTGACGGACTCCGCGCACCGACGTCGAACGCCCGTGCCGCCGGGCCTCCGCGAAAAAATCCTCCGCCGTGTGAACCGTTCGAGCCTCCCGGACCGATGAACCAGTGAACGCACCAGGCGCTCCGGGCGTCCCCCCTAGGGACGGCCGACCTGACAGCGGACCGACGGACAGCGCAGACCCGCGACCGCCCACCACCGCACACCCACGACACCACCGAGGACTGAGAGCACCGGGATGGCAGACCAGACCCACGTCCTGTTCGTCGAGGACGACGACGTCATCCGCGAGGCCACCCAGCTGGCCCTGGAGCGGGACGGCTTCGTGGTCACCGCGATGCCCGACGGCCTGTCCGGCCTGGAGGCGTTCCGGGCGGACCGCCCCGACATCGCCCTGCTGGACGTGATGGTGCCCGGACTGGACGGCGTGAGCCTGTGCCGGCGCATCCGGGACGAGTCCACCGTGCCGGTGATCATGCTCTCCGCGCGGGCCGACTCCATCGACGTCGTGCTCGGCCTCGAGGCGGGCGCCGACGACTACGTGACCAAGCCGTTCGACGGCGCCGTCCTGGTCGCCCGCATCCGCGCGGTGCTGCGCCGGTTCGGGCACGCGGGCGGGCCCGACCGGGGCGAGGCGGATTCCTCCGCCGCCGGGGGCGTGCTGACCTTCGGCGAGCTGGAGATCGACACCGAGGGCATGGAGGTCCGCCGGGCCGGGCAGCCGGTCGCGCTCACCCCGACCGAGATGCGCCTCCTGCTGGAGTTCTCCTCCGCCCCGGGCACGGTCCTCTCCCGGGACAAGCTGCTGGAGCGGGTGTGGGACTACGGCTGGGGCGGGGACACCCGCGTCGTCGACGTCCACGTGCAGCGACTGCGGACGAAGATCGGCCAGGACCGGATCGAGACGGTCCGCGGCTTCGGCTACAAACTGAAGGCCTGAGCGGACAGGGGTATGCGGGGGATGTTGCGGCACCTGGTTCCGGCCCGCGCCGAGCGCACGGGCATCCACACCGGCCTGCGGTGGAAGCTGAGCGCGGCCATCGCGCTGGTCGGGGCGCTGGTGGCCGTCGTGCTCAGCCTCGTCGTCCACAACGCCGCCCGGGTCTCCATGCTGGACAACGCACGCGACCTCGCCGACGAGCGCGTCCAGATCGCCCAGCGCAACTACGAGCTGTCCGGGCGCCCCAATTTCCCCAACATCAAGATCGACGACCAGGACCTGCCGTCGGAGCTGAGGTTCAGAGTCGAGGAGGGGCGCCGGGCCACGTTCGTCTCCGACCACGGCGGCGGGGCGCCCGACATCTGGGCGGCCGTGCCCCTGAAGGACGGCCATGTGCTCTCCCTGCACACCGGCTTCACCGACCGCAGCACGGACATCCTGTACGACCTCGACCAGGCCCTGGTGATCGGCTCCATCGCGGTCGTCCTCGGCGGCAGCGCACTCGGGGTGCTGATCGGCGGACAGCTGTCACGCCGGCTGCGCAAGGCGGCGGCCGCGGCGAACCGGGTCGCCAGGGGCGAGACGGAGGTGCGGGTGCGGGACGCCATCGGCGGGGTCGTGCGCGACGAGACCGACGACCTGGCGTCCGCCGTGGACGCCATGGCGGACGCCCTCCAGCAGCGGCTGGAGGCCGAGCGCCGGGTCACCGCCGACATCGCGCACGAGCTGCGCACACCGGTGACCGGGCTGCTGACGGCCGCCGAGCTGCTGCCACCGGGCCGGCCCACCGAGCTGGTCATGGACCGGGCGAAGGCCATGCGCACGCTCGTCGAGGACGTCCTGGAGGTGGCCCGCCTCGACGGCGCCTCCGAGCGCGCCGAGTTGCAGGACATCCTGCTGGGCGAGTTCGTCACCCGGCGGGTGGCGGCCAAGGACCCGGAGGCCGAGGTGCGGGTGGTGCACGAGTCCATGGTCACCACCGACCCCCGGCGCCTGGAGCGCGTGCTGTTCAACCTGCTCACCAACGCCGGCCGGCACGGCAAGCCACCGATCCAGGTCACCGTCGAGGGCCGGGTCATCCGGGTCCGCGACCACGGCCCCGGGTTCCCCCAGGACCTGCTCGCGGAGGGCCCGAGCCGCTTCCGCACCGGGAGCAGCGACCGGGCAGGCCGCGGCCACGGCCTGGGCCTCACCATCGCGGCAGGGCAGGCCCGCGTCCTGGGCGCCCGGCTGACCTTCCGCAACGTACGGCCGGCGGGGGCGCCGGCGCACATACCGTCCGAGGGCGCGGTGGCAGTCCTGTGGCTGCCGGAACACGCCCCGACGAACACGGGAAGCTATCCGATGCTGCCGTGAGGGCGGGCGCGGGCCGGTCGGGGCGGGTGCCCCGTGGGACGGCGTGCTGATCGGACGCATCGCCCGCCCCAGGCCGCGGGCCCCCGGGGCGGCACCGGCCGGGGGCCTCTCGCAGAGCTTCCGCGGCGACCCGGAACCGCCGCTCTCAGCAGGCGGCGGCAGTCCCTCCGGGTGGATCAGACGGGCTCGACCACCGACATCCCGGGGGCGGTGGACTCGTCCGCGGCGCCCTCCGTCTTCGGTCCGGCTCCGCGGAGGGGGACCTCCTTGACGAACACGGCCGCCACCAGCGCGACCACGGCCACGACGGCTCCGAGCACGAACGCCGCGTGGGTGCCGTCGGAGACCGCGTACTGGTAGGCCTCCCGCACCGGGGCCGGGAGCTTGGCAAGGCTGTCGGCGTCCAGTTGCGCGGACTGCTCGGTGATCTTGGAGCCCAGTGCGCCGGTCCGCTCGGACATGGCGTCCTGGACCCGGCTGTTGAACAACGCGCCCATGATCGCGACGCCGAAGGAGGAGCCGAGCGTACGGAAGAGGGTGGCCGAGGAGGACGCGACGCCCATGTCCTTCATCTCGACGCTGTTCTGCGCGACCAGCATGGTGATCTGCATCAGGCAGCCCATGCCGAGGCCCACGACGGCCATGAACACACCGGAGGTGAACCGGGAGGTGCCGGTGTCCATCGTCGAGAGCAGGTACAGGCCGACGATCATCAGCGCGCCGCCGAGGACCGGGAAGACCTTGTAGCGGCCGCTGCTGGTGGTGATCCGGCCGGCGACCATCGAGGTCACGAGCATCGCGCCGAGCATCGGCAGGAGCAGCAGGCCGGAGTTGGTCGCCGAGGCGCCCTGCACCGCCTGCTGGTACAGCGGCAGGAACAGGGTGGCGCCGAACATCACGAAGCCGGTGATGAAGCCGATCACCGACATCAGCGTGAAGTTGCGGCTGCGGAAGATGTGCAGCGGCAGGATCGGCTCCACGGCCCTGGTCTGCCAGAACACGAACCCGACGAGCGCCGCGACGCCGATGCCGATCAGTTCCATGATCCGCGCGGAGGACCAGGCGTACTCGGTGCCGCCCCAGGTGGTGACGAGCACGATGGAGGTGATGCCGACGGTGAGCAGCCCGGCGCCCAGGTAGTCGATGCGAGCCTGGGACCGCTTCTTCGGCAGGTGCAGGACGGCGGTGATCAGGCCGAGGGCCACCACGCCGAGCGGCAGGTTGATGTAGAAGGCCCAGCGCCAGCCCCAGTGGTCGGTGATGGTGCCGCCGACCAGCGGTCCGCCGATCATCGCTATCGCCATCACGGCGGCCATCATGCCCTGGTACTTGCCGCGCTCCCGCGGCGGGACGAGGTCGCCGATGATCGCCATGACGCCGACCATCAGACCGCCGGCGCCCAGCCCCTGCACCGCGCGGAAGCCGATCAGCTGGCCCATGTCCTGGGCCATGCCGCTCAGCGCCGACCCGGCCAGGAAGATGACGATGGAGCTGAGGAAGGCGCCCTTGCGCCCGTACATGTCGCCGAGCTTGCCCCAGATCGGGGTGGAGGCGGCGGTGGCGAGGGTGTACGAGGTCACCACCCATGACAGGTGTTCGAGGCCGCCGAGGTCGCCGACGATCGTGGGCATCGCGGTGCCGACGATCATGTTGTCGAGCATCGCGAGCATCATGGTGATCATCAGTGCGAGGATCACGACCCGCACGCTCTGCTGTTTCTTCTCCTGCGCGCCAGCGTCCGGCTCAACGGTTCGGGTGTCCGCCATCGTCATCCCACTCCCCCAGGGCGGCTACTTACTTGCCGCCCGGCTAGTTCACTACACTGGGAAAATAGACCCGCAACTAGCCGGGCGTCAAGTAAGTTTCAATCCGAAGGGAAGGTAAGCGTCTCTTACCTTCCGGCTGCCGGTTTCGCGGCGACGCGAGGAGTACGAGGATGGACGTCACCATGGACGGCACCAAGCAGCGACGCCGCGGCAACACGCGCCAGCGCATCCAGGACGTGGCACTGGAACTCTTCGCCGAGCAGGGCTACGAGAAGACCTCGCTCCGCGAGATCGCGGAACATCTCCAGGTCACCAAGGCGGCCCTGTACTACCACTTCAAGACCAAGGAAGAGATCATCGTCAGCATCTTCACGGATCTGACGAAGCCGATCGAGGACCTGGTCGAGTGGGGCCGCAGCCGGCCGCACACCCTGGAGACCAAGCAGGAACTCCTGCGGCGCTACAGCCAGGCGCTCAGTGAGGCGGCCCCGTTCTTCCGCTTCATGCAGGAGAACCAGGCGACGGTCCGCGAACTCCAGATCGGCGAGTCCTTCAAGGACCGGATGCGCGGGCTGCGCGACATCGTCATCGACCCGGACGCCCCGCTCACCGATCAGGTCCGCTGCGTCAGCGCCATCTTCACGCTGCATGCCGGGATGTTCTTCCTGCAGGACCTCGAAGGCGACCCCGAGGAGAAGCGCGAAGCCGTCCTCGAGGTCGCCGTCGATCTGATCACCCAGGCCCATCAGGGCTCGCAGCCGTCCTGACGATGGCCGTCGATCACCGTCGTCAGACGGTCACGCCCTTGCCGCGCAGGAACTTCACCGGGTCGATCGCCGAACCGTAGTTGGCGGTGGTCCGGATCTCGAAGTGCAGGTGCGGGCCGCTGGAGTTGCCGGTGTTGCCGGACAGGGCTATGCGCTGGCCGGTCTTGACGATCTGGCCGACCTTCACGTTGATCTTCGAGAGGTGGGCGTACTGGGAGTACACGCCGTTGGCGTGCTTGATGACGATGGCGTTGCCGTAGGCGGGGCCGTCACCGGCGCCGTTGCCGCCGGCCTTGACGACCTTGCCGCCGTGGGCGGCGAAGACCTTGGTGCCGCTCGCCACGGCGAAGTCCTGGCCGCTGTGGGTGGAGTTCCACATGTTGCCGGCCTGGGCGAAGCTGGCGGACAGCTTGTACTTCTTCACCGGGTCGACCCAGGTGGCCGCCGAGGACTTCTTGGCCGCCGACACCACGGTCGCGGCCGCGGGCGCCGCCGCCTTGGCCTGGGGCGTGACCGCGGACGCCACTCCGCTCCCCAGCACGACCGTGGCGCCGAGAGCGGCGGCACCGACGGCCACGCGGGTGCGGAGCTGGGGCGTACGGGAAGAACGGAACATGACGCGCTGGAACATCGAAACCTCATGGTGCCGGGGACAGAGAGAAGCACCCGACGTACGGACGTCCGCCGGATGGCCATCCCTTGGTAACCCGCGGCCCGCCAATGCCCCAAACGTGTGATCTACGACGGAAGCTAGTACATACCACCAAAACGGAACACTTCCTGACAGCCCGCCCTCTACCCGACATAGGCCCCCGTTCCACGCGGCAGGCCCGCCGGGCGAATCCACCCTGGGCGTTATGTCCGATTCACCCCAATGGGGGTCAGTACTATTCCGCGTAGTACGTGACGTAGCTCCTGTGCGGCACATCACCGGACGCCCGCCGTACGGCACTTCGGAATGTGACGGCGGCTACTCCCCCACCCCTGGGGGCACTTGTGACCCCCGTCACGAAGCGTGCACGAGGGTGTGACGGGCCTCTCAGGGCCCTCTACCGTCCAGTAACCCGCTGGTTCCCCTCAAGCCATCCCCACCGATGAGCATGCCCACGACACCCGCAGCGCTTGGACGCGAGAGGACCCCCACACCATGACCAGAGGCACCTGGACGCGCCGTATCGGCATGACCGCCGTGGCGACGGCCGCCATCACCGCGATGACCGTCCCGGCCGGAGCCCAGGCGGCGACGGCCACCGGCACCGCCTCCGTCGCCACCACCGCCGCCGCGCAGGCCGAGGTCGACTACGCCACCTGGCAGGCGGACTGCCTGGCGGTGACGAACCAGGTCCTGCCGTACCTGAAGCAGCGCATCGCCGCCGCCAAGCCGGGCGAGAAGCAGGCTGTCGTCCTCGACATCGACAACACCACCCTGGAGACCGACTTCGGCTTCAGCTACCCGCAGCCGGCCAACAAGCCGGTTCTCGACGTCGCCAAGTACGCCCAGGAGCACGGCGTCTCCCTGTTCTTCGTCACCGCCCGCCCCGGCATCATCTCGGGCGTGACCGACTACAACCTGAAGTACGTCGGCTACAAGGTCTCCGGTCTCTACGTCCGCGGCCTGTTCGACCTCTTCAAGGACGTCGGCGCCTACAAGACCGCCCAGCGCGTCACCATCGAGTCCAAGGGCTACACGATCATCGCGAACATCGGCAACAGCGCCACCGACCTGTCGGGCGGCCACGCCGAGAAGACCTTCAAGCTGCCGGACTACGACGGCCAGCTGTCCTGAGGAACGCAAAGAGAGGGGCCGCCCCCCGGCCGGGGTTGCCGCGGCGGGCCCCACGAAATTTCGCACCCA
>NZ_JBFBCB010000064.1:13829-36704 GCF_040682975.1 Streptomyces sp. NPDC051051 | reverse complement strand
GGTCCCCGTAAGACCGCCCCCACACGATCGAAGCCGCGCTACACTCCGCCCGCCCGGCGAAAGACCAGGTCAGACAGCGAAATCCTGCTGGAGTATTAGTACTCCAGCCGTAGATTGTTATGCGCCCTGGTCTTGGGCCTGTCTGCCACTGGCGGAAACTCAGGTGGCCTCAGCGCACGATCTGGGTAGAGTCGGGCGATGCCCGAGCTGAAGCGGCTGCATGTCGGCCACGCCCCGGCGGTCCTGGCCTTCGAGCTGGCGAACCGCACCTACTTCGCTGCTTCGATCTCCGACCGTGGCGACGACTTCTTCGACCAGTTCGCGGACCGGTACGACGCCTCGCTGGCCGAGCAGGAGGCTGGCATCTGTGCCTTCTACGTGCTCGTCGACGAGGACGGCTCGGTAGTCGGCAGGTTCAACCTGTACGACTTGGAGGACGGCACTGCCAGACTCGGCTACCGGGTCGCGGAGCGGGTCGCCGGCCGCGGCGTGGCGACCGCGACCGTCCAGGAGCTGTGCCGGATGGGGGCAGCGATGCACGGCCTGCGCACACTGCGGGCGGCCACCTCCCACGACAACGCCGCGTCCCGGAAAGTCTTGGCCAAGGCCGGGTTCGTCCCGGTTGGCCCTGCCACCCCGGCCGATCTCGGCGGCAAGTCAGGCACTTGGTACCAGCGCGACCTCCAGCCATAGACCTTGCTCCTTCAGCCTGGGGGTCATCGGCCTCGAGGTCTCTGGTTGCACCGACGCATCGACGCTGGCAGGAAGGTTGCCGCAGACGCGGGACATCGGATACCTGCTTCTGCAAGGCAACGTCCTGCACTATGGCGCCGCCAACACCTGAGCCTTGCTGTTCCGGGTGGGCACGAGCCTGCGGTAGCAGATGAAGGTGCAGGCGATGCTCGTGGAAGCGAGAAAGTGTTCCGTTTTGCGCTTGTAGCGGCGGTGGAGGCGTCGGCAGCCGGCGAGCCAGGTCATGGTGCGTTCGACGGTCGAGCGGTGACGGTCCAGCCGCGTCGAGGTCTCGATGCCCTTGCGGGCGATGCGGTGGGTAATGCCACGCTCGCGTAACCATCGCCGCAGGTGCGAGTGATCGTAACCCTTGTCTGCGTGGAGCTTGCCCGGCTTGCGTCGCAGACGTCCTCGGCGGGACCGGATCGGCGGTGTGCCCTTCACCAGAGGGGTGAGCGCCTGGCTGTCGTGCAGGTTCGCGCCGGAGATCCCGGCGGACAGGGGCAGACCGGTGCGCTCGGTGATCAAGTGGATCTTCGAGCCGTACTTGCCCCGGTCGACAGGATTCGGGCCTGTCAGGCCTCCTTTCCAGGGCCCGCATGGTGACCGAGTCGATCGCGCAGCGGGACCAGTCCGACTCGCCTCGGGAGCCGAGTTCGTCGAGGGCCAGGCGGTGGAGCTTGGCCCACACTCTGGCCTTTGTCCACTCGGAGAAGCGCCGGTGAGCTGCCGTCCCCGACGGTCCGAATGACGCTGACGGCAACTGCTGCCATGTACAGCCGGACGTGGACATCAGCCTGATCGCGGATCTCTTCACGCCGAGGCGTGCCCGCCGGGAGGACCGCTCAGCTGTCGTGTTGCCCGAGGCGGCGCTTGATCGCGTCGGCGCGTGCGAAGGACGGAGGTCCATCACCTGAAGCCGATTCCTTGCGGGCGCAGGAACGGGAATACGGCTGGGTCCCGATCGCGTTGCCTCGTTTCGCGACGGACAGTCGCCGGCATCCGTCGTTCCGGACTTTGTGGCATCTCCGGGGCCCTGACTCGACTGCCATGTTCGGGGCCCTGACTCGACTGCCATGTTCGGGGCCCTGACTCGACTGCGCTGCAGATCGGCGCTGTCGATCACGGTGCGGGGCGGTCTCGTCCGGCGCCGTGTCCGGGGCTCGATTCACAACGCGGTGGGCCGTGGTCCAGCATAGGGAGGGGACAAGAGGCGATGACTCTTCGTCAGTTCGAGTATGCCCTGGCTGTTGCCGAGGCGGGCTCGGTGACGGCGGCGGCGGAGTCGTTGCATGTCGCTCAGCCGTCGGTGTCGCAGCAGATCCGCAGTCTGGAGAGGGAACTCGGCGTGACGCTGTTCGCCCGCACGCCGACCGGACTGGTGCCCACCGCGGCCGGTCGCGCGTTCCTGCGGGACGCGGAGGTCGCGGTGAGGGCGGCGCGACGGGCGAAGGCGACGGCGCGGGCCGGTGCCGACGAGCCGGAGGGCGAGCTGGTGGTCGCGGCGCAGATGGGACTGGGCACGCGTCAGCTGCCGGGCGCACTGAGCGCGTTGCGCCGCCGTTTCCCGCGGCTGGAGATCACCGTGTTCGAGGAGGCCAACCCCGCCGAGCTGGAACGACTGGCGCGCCGGGGAGTGGTGGACCTCGGCCTGATGAGCGGGCCGTGCAAGGAAGGCCTGTACGAGGGCCACCATCTCGGCGACGAGGAGTTCGTCGTGGTGCTGAGTCCCGAGGACGCGCAGCTCGCCGAGGACCGGGTCGAGCTGCGCGACGTGGCGCGGAAACCATGGATCAGGTTCGACCACGCCGGCGCGCTCGACGCCGTGCTGCGGGACAACGGACTGGCTCCGACGACGGTCGCCCGCGTCTCCCAGAAGGCGACGGCGGTGCGCTGGGCCGCACACGGGCTGGGAGTGACGCTCGTTCCGACCTCCGCGGTGCCCCCCGGGTTCGAGCACCTCACACGTCCCGTCTTTCCCGCCGTCTTCATGCCCACCGTCGCCGCGGTCCGGCCCGGCGCGGGCCCGGCGGAAATGGCCCTGCTCGAATTCCTGCGTCAGGAGACCTGGTACCGCACCGGCTTCTCCAGCAACGGGTCAGCGCCTGCTCACAACTGGGTGACGCCTCCGTCCACCACGAATTCGGTGCCCGTGGTGTAAGTGGCGTCGAAGGCCAGGAATGCCATCGCCCTGGCGACTTCTTCCGGAGTCCCGAAACGGCGCATGGGGTTCTCCGCGACCCGTTCCGCCTTGAACTGATCGGCGGCCTCTTTGCTCATCGTGTTCTCCAGGATTCCCGTGTCGACGGGACCGGGGCTGATCGCGTTGACGCGGATCCCGCGGGGAAGGAGCTCGCTGGAGAAGCTGCGGGCCATCGAGCGCAGCGCTGCCTTGCCGGCCGCGTAGACACTGGTCTCCGGCATGCCCATGACGTTTGCGGCCGAGGTGGTGAGGACGACGCCGGCGCCCGTGCTCAGCAGCGGGGCGAGCTTCTGCACGGTGAAGAAGGCGCCCTTGACGTTGATCGCGAACGATTCGTCGTACATCTCCTCGGTCGTCGACGCGAAAGGCATGGCACTGGTGATGCCGGCATTGACGAACAGGGCGTCCACCGTGCCGAGTTCGTTTCGTACGTAGGCAGCCAGAGCGTCCAGGTCGGATAGGGAGGCCACGTCGCTCCGGACGGCCAGCGCGTTGCTGCCGAGGCGCTCCGTCGCGGCGACGAGGGCGGTCCGGGAACGGCCGGTGATCACCACGCGTGCTCCGGCGTCCACCAGCAGCCTCGCCGTCGCGAAACCTATGCCGCTGCTGCCGCCCGTGATCACAGCGCTCTTTTCGCTGTACTTTTCGTTCATTTCCGGGATCCTTGTTTCTTCATTTCTTTGTCCAGGTCCTTCTTTCGCTTCGTCGGCGTCACCCCACGGGGAATTCGCCGCCGTCCACGGTGAGGTTCCTTCCGGTCAGCCAGCTCGCCCGGTCCGATACGAGGAACAGCACCGCGTCGGCGATGTCGTCGGGCCGGCCGTCGCGTCCCAGCGGAGGGGCGGTGTTGTCCCGGCCAGGTCCCTCGTCCAGGCTCGCCCACTGCTCCCGCGTTGCCTCGCCACCGGGGGTGGTGGTCCTGCCGGGAGACACCGCGTTGACCCGGACTCCGAACGGGGCCAGTTCCAGGGCCAGCCCCCGGCTGTAGTTCTGCAGCGCCGCCTTCGCCGCCGTGTAATGCAGGAACGGCGGTGCCGAGGTGGGAACGGCGGCCGTGGAGACGTGCACGACCGCGCCCGAACGCCGTTCACGCATACCCGGAGTCAGCAGCGAGTCCAGCCGCACCGACGCCAGGTAGTTCAGGTCAAGCTGGTCCTGCCACTCCTCGTCGGGGATGGCCCAGGTGTGCTGGAACGGTCGCGCTCCACCCGCGTTGTTGACCAGGATGTCCACCCCGCCGAGCGCTTCCTGCGCGGCCCGGGCGACTGTCTCCGCCCCGGCCCGCGTCCGCACATCGGCCTCCACGAAGGCGGCGCCCTCCGGCACCGTGCTCGTCCTCGACCTGGCGGTCGTGAGTACCTCGGCGCCCGCGTCCAGGAGTTGGCGCACGATGGCCGCCCCTATTCCGCGCGAACCGCCCGTGACGAGGGCTCGCCTCCCCGTGAGTTCTCGCATTTCTGAATCGTTCTTGGCTGTGATCATGTCACCGGCCCTTTTGGTTGCATACGGTCCGCTCGACTGGAAAGAGGCGATGTGTGCAGGGCGTCAATTCCGGAGAACCGCGGTGCGTATTTCGCCTTGTCGAGCTGTTTCACCGTAGGTCCGAGCCATATTCAGAGGCAAAGACGAAAAACGAGCAGGTGCTATAGGGGTTGCCTATGGCCAACCCGTGACCAGGCGGTGTGCAGTGTGACTGCGGTGGGCGCGGGCAGGACTGTCGTCGGTCACGGCAGGCCGGGCCGGGCCGAACGGTGTGGCGTCTGGTCGAGGTGTGAGGAGGAGGGGCGGAGCCGTCGGTCGGCCGGGTCCCGTCGCGGCTCCAGCGAGGACCGGCCTTGCGATGGGATGACACCGGCGGGCGTGGCTGGAGCCCGTCCGGGCGATCGTGTGCGGAGACGGATGACGGGGGCTGCGGCCGTGGCGGCGCCGAGGAAGACCGCGGGGCCCACCCGCCCGTCCACGGCGATCGCGGTGGCGGCCTGGTACTCACGGACCGCGTAGAGCGTGCTCGACCCGAACCGACCGTCCACCACCAGACCGGCGCCGTGCGCGTTGAGCAGGTTCTGCAACTCCGTGACGCAGCCGCTCTCCTGGCCCTGCACGATCTCGCCGGGGCAGGAGGCGGAGGTCAGCTTGATCGGGGCCGGGGCCGCCGACGCGGGGCCGGCCCCACGCACGATGCCGGCCGAGACCATCGCCGCGGTGGCGGCGAAGGTCCCGATCCGGATCCGCCACCCCGGCCCGGTGCGGTGCCCGTCCCGATGCCGTGGGTTTTCGTCTTCGGGGCGAACGAGGAATGCGAGTCTTCCCATGGCGGCGAGGTTCTCCTTCGGTTGTCGGACAGCCGTCTGACGCACCGTCGCGTGATGGACCGTCGTGCTCGTCCGCGCTTTCCAGCCCGGCCCGCGTGTTCAAGAGGGCTGGAAGGACTGCCGGGACGAGAACGTGCGGAGCGGTGCGAGTGACGAGAGCAGAGTGGCGCGTGGCGGAAGGGGATGCCGCCGCTGCAGCCGAAGTGCGGTCATGATGGGATGCCTGCCGCGCTGACCTGCTGGGACACCGACCTGGACGACTGCACGGCGGGACGACGGAAACGGCCACCCGCCGACTCCTGTGAACGCGCCCCCGGCCCGTGCTCCCGGCAGCCGCCGGCGCTGGTGGACCAAGACCGACGACGGCGCGGTCGTCGGCGATGCGCTCAGGCGGATCTCGTGGACGGCGGCGTTCGGAGCGGGCGGCGGGCGGGAGCGACATCGGCGGACACCATGGGGCATGCACGACCCTCACGACCGGCATGCCCTCCCCGCGCGGCGACTGCCCGACAACTACGGGCAGTCGGACCGGTTTGGCACCCGTTGCTGCTGCAGCCGCACGAGCAACTCCTCACCCACGTCCCCGACTGCTCCAGACCGTGGCCCTCGAGGACCAACTCCGAGACTGGTCCGAGGAACTCCGCCGGCACTGTCGGCGAGGGCCGCGGTGGGAGCTTGTTGCCGCGGCTCGTTCCCGGATGCGACGGTCGTTCCACCGCGGCCTTCAGCCACCGGACCCTGCCTCGGTGAAGCGGTCCAGTCCGAGTACGGCGAGCAGTTGCAGCTTCTCGTGGCTCTCGGTCCGTGGCGGGGCGGTCAGCACGAGGAGGGTCTGGGACTGGTCCTCGGTGAACAGCGCCTGGCAGTCCAGTTCGAGTGCGCCGAGTTCGGGGTGGATGAGGGTCTTGTGGTCCTCGAAGCGCTGTGCCACCTCGTGCCGCTCCCACAGCTCGGTGAACTCCTCGTTCGTCTTCTGCAGGGTGCGCACGAGCTCACCGGCCCGGGACCGTGGGCCCCGCAGCCCGTAGGCGGCGCGCAGGCTCGCGACCTGGGCGCGGCTGTGGCGGTCGCGGTCGGCCTCGGGGTAGCGCGATCGCTCCATGGGGTCGGTGAACCAGCGGTAGACCGCGCTGCGGGCGAGGCCCGTGTAGCCCGATGCGTCGCCGAGCAGGGCGGCGGCCATCCTGTTCTGCACGAGCGTCTCTCCGAGGTCGGACAGGATGCACGCCGGAGTGTCGTCGAGGCGGTCCAGCACGCGCAGCAGCGCGGGGGCGACGTGGGTCGAGGACGACAGCCGCGCCGGAGCGTTGTGCCCGGCGATCCGGTACAGGTAGTTGCGCTCGTCGCCGGTCAGCCGCAGTGCCCGGGCGAGCGACGCCAGCATGTGCTCGCTCGGCTGCGGACCGCGTCGCTGCTCCAGCCGCGTGTAGTAGTCGGTCGACATCACGGCGAGGGACGCGACCTCCTCGCGTCGCAGACCCGGGGCCCTGCGGCGCGCGCCGGTGGGCAGCCCGACGTCCTCGGGCTGGAGCGCCTCGCGGCGGCGGCGCAGGAAGTCGGCCAGTGCTGCACGGTCCATGAGATCGATTGTCGCCCGGTCACGGTGGGCGAGCCAGGGATCGCCGATCCCCCGATAACCGGTCTCTGCACCTGCGGCGCCGAACCGGTGACAGTCGAGGCATGAACATCACCGGAAACACCGTCTTCATCCCCGGCGCCACCAGCGGCATCGGTCTCGCCCTCGCCCTCGAACTGCGGGCCAGGGGCAACACCGTCGTCGTCGGCGGCCGACGAGCCGAGCTGCTGGAACGGATCGCGGCCGAGCACCCCGGCATCGGCACGGTGCGGATCGACACCACGGACGCCGCGAGCATCGCCTCCGCCGCGAAGGAGGTCCTGGCGAATCACCCCGGCCTCAACGTCCTCGTCACGATGGCCGGCGTGATGAACATCGAGGACTGGCGCGATCCCGCGTCGTTCCTCGCCTCCGCGGAGTCCACGGTGACGACGAACGTACTCGGCCCGATCCGGCTCGTCGCCGCGTTCGTGGAGCACCTGCAGGCGCAGCCGGACGCCACGATCATGACCGTCTCCTCTGGTCTCGCGTTCACGCCGCTGAAGGTCACCCCGAGCTACAACGCGTCGAAGGCGGCGATCCACATGCTCAGCGAGTCCATCCGGCTGCAGTTCGCCGGCACCTCGGTGAAGGTCGTGGAACTCGTGCCGCCGGCCGTGCGCACCGCGCTCCTGCCCGGCCACGAGGACAACGAACTCGCCATGCCGTTGGACGAGTTCGTGGCCGAGACCGTCGCTCTGCTGGAGACGCAGCCCGACGCGAAGGAGATCCAGGTCGAGCGGGTGAAGTTCCTGCGCCACGGCGAGGCCCGCGGCGACTACGACCGGGTCGTCGCGACGATCAACGCCTCCGACCCGCACGGCAAGTAGTCCGGCGGGCCCGGCCTCCAAGATCCCTCCCCGGCCGCCGACCGGCGCTGCCGACCGACGACGGTCGTCCTGACCGCCGGGCAGGCCACCGGCAGTCCTCAGCTCGTCCCCGTCCTGAAGGAAGCGCGGGTGCGCGGCCCGGCCGACCGCACTCCCCGCCCCGGCCCGCCGCGGCGCCGGCACCCGGGCCTCGGTGCTCGGGGTGCACATGACGTGCCAGTCGGTGCGCGGCCGGACGAGGACGTGGACCAGGACGACGACGGCCTGACGGACCGTGCCGCCCGGCGTCGCGCCGGGGCGGGCCCGAGTGGGCAGAATCGTTCGGGTGGAAGCACACCAGTCACCGGAGAAAACCCCCGACGGGCACTTCGTCGTCATCAGGGGACGGAGATGGCGGGCAACCGATCCGTCCGTCCCCGAGGAGATCACGGCTCGTCTTCGACGTCACCTCATGTCGGCCCGTCGCGCGGTGCGCTCCGCGACGACTGCGGGTGACGCGAAGGCCGAGCGGGCGGCGCGGGCACGCGTGAACCGGGCGAAGGTCGCGCTGGGCGAACGGGGCACCCCCTGGTGGGACCAGTCCGAGGACGAGCGCCGACGCCGCTGGGAACAGGGGCTGGCGCGCCTCGATGCGGAGGCGCGGAACTGAAGACGACTGGTTGCAGCATCACCGACGCCTCCGCGGTCAACGTCGACCAGATACCGAGAGCGCCGGACGGGGCACCGGCCTGTCCCGGCTTTCGGCGCCCGGCGCCCGTGACAGCCTGGCGCTCTGTGAGGAGCAGGGTCCGTAATCGGGGCAGTACGGGGCGTCGCGATCAGCGTCACCGGAACGGAGGGCCGGGATCCGCGAGGAACACCGCGAGGTCAGGGCGACCGACCCGGTGCCAGCGCTGGGCACGGCCGGTGCACCTGCCCTGTTCGTGGGCGGCACGCTTGCAGCCTGGGACCGGGCGGCGCTTCCAGCCCGACACCGGGTTGTCGGCATCGGAGACCATGACGTCGACAAGTGGCGGGTACCGCATGTTTGTTGCGCGACCACCAGTGGGCGGCTGGGCAGTGGGCGCAAGCGGACCAGGGCAGTCGGACGGGGCACGCCTCGTCGCTCTCACCAAGGATGCGGTCTCGCCTGTCTTCTGAGGTGTTACAGCGGGGCGATCTCCACCCTGCCTGTGAACCGACCACCCACTTGACCAGCGAGCCAGTGAACGCGGGGGAACTGGTCGCCGTTCCGGTCCCGGACGTGCACGTGGACGGTGTGGTCCTGCGACGGCTCGTCCTGGTAGAGGTCCCGGGAATTCACTGTCAGGGTGAGGTACGCGTATTTCTGCGGGATCGCTTCCAGTCCCGCCTCGGGAACCGCGGGCCATGCGTCCAGGTCCCACCGGACAGCTGCGGGATCCGGCCCCAGAGTGGCGATGAAGGGTTCGGCGAGGTCCAGTGGACGACCCCAGTCGGACACTTGGATCGGCAGACACGCCGCAGGGTCGTCGCCGGCTCCCGACGAGCCGTGCTCCGCGCCGGTCGACGCCCGCCATTCGAGGTCGGGCAGTACGTGACGTACTCGTGCCAGGACATCCGGCGACCTGATCGCGGCTTCGAAGTCGACCTCTCCCCGAGCGATGTCTGCGATGCCCAGCAGAATGCGCACCGCGCGTATCGCTTCGGGTAGCTCGGCGGTTGTGAGGACAGCAGCCGCAGCGGAGTTGCTCATCCCGGAACCATAAGGCAGCACTCACGGCCACATGGTCGGTCTGGCGGGTCTTGATGGTTGTTAGGGCGTGCGGATCATTGACTCGTAGCTTTCCGCTCGGTGGGTCGTTGGTCTGAGATGAGCGGGTTAGCCTCGATCGTTCATGAGTCCTCATCGGTGTGCTGACGGGGACTCTGCGTTTGCGAGGTGCGGATTCTTCGGGGCTGGGGCAGGTTGACGGCCCGGTTGTCGCGTCGGGTGGGCGCCGGGTTCCGCTTTCCCGGTGTGGTGGTGCGGTTGTTGGGGCGGTTGAAGTGGCTGATCAGCCGGGGCTCGGCAAGGCATTGAGCCGGTCGATTGCCCGGGTGATCTCGTCGGTCCAGGGTCATCGGGTGGTGAAGCGGAGCCAACGGCGGCGGCCGGTGGTGACGAGTTGGGCGGCGGCGGAGAACAGCCGCAGGCGGAGCTTCTTGGGTTCCCAGCGGGGGGTCTTGCCGGTCAGGGCGAGCATCGGCATCCAGGCGAGGAGATCGAGCGGGAGGGAGACGATCTCCAGCCAGATCCGGTTCTGGGCTGTGTCGTGCAGGGGCAGGTTGCGCAGTCCGGTGTTGCGGGCGTTTCGGATGCGGTCCTCGCAGCGGGCGCGGCGGCGGTGGCGCAGTTCGAGGTCGGCGAGCTGGCCGCCTTTGGTGTTGGTCGCAAAGCAGGTCAGTCGCAGTCCGTCGAGGTCGGTGAAGCGCAACTGGACTCCGGGTGCGGGCGTTCCTTGCGGACGATCAGCCGCATGCCCTTGGGCCAGGTGCTCAGGTCGGGATGTCGGTGATCTCGGCGCCCAGGCGCCGGGCCGTTCGGTGCCGCCGGGGTCGTAGACCGGTGTCCATGCCTTCTTCGGGATCTTCAGGACGGCCTGGTGGATGGTGTCGGTGATGGTCATTCCGACGGAATACGACAGCCACCGGCCGGGTCGGGAGAGCCAGTCGAGGATGGCGTGGGTGCCGCCGGCGGAGTCGGTGCGGATCAGTGTCTGCCGGCCCCGCCGCAGGGGTCTGGGGAGTTGAGCCAGGGCGAGTTGGACTTGCGGAGCGTCTCGACCAGCAGCACCGCCCCGGCCTGTGAGACCGCCCTGCTGCCACCTCCCTCGACGCGGACATGCGGGTACAACCCGATACGCTTGCTCACCTGGAGAGTGCTTCTTTCCGTGCAGCCAACGGGACCCTGGACAAGTCCCATCGTTGCAGCTCAGAAGCACTCTCCGTTTATTTGATCAAGGCATGGACGTTCGTGAGAGCGCGAGGTTGGCCCTTGCCTGCGGTGATCGTGAGGTGGACGTCATGATGCTGTGCTCGCTGCAGGTGGGAAGGTGTCCTGCGTAGCAGGAGGGAACGCGTGACCGTGCCGGGCCGGTGCCGCTGAGCCGTCAGGGAAGTCAGTGCACTTCGATGTTGTTGTTGATGTCACCGACCGTGAAATTGATCAGGCCGCCGCAGGCGAGTAGGCAGAACCCGTTCGCAGGTGGCGTGGGGGGGACGGGTGGGGGCGCCGCTGAGACCACGACGGCGGTCGTGTTGCTCGAAGCGAAGCAGTTTTCGTTCCCGTTGTATGCGGCCGTGATTGTGTGAGTGCCGGTGGTCGTGAAGGAGATCGTGTGCTCCGCTTGTCCGTCCGCGCCGACGGGCGCGGTGTCCAGGATGTCGCCCCCGTCGAAGAACGTCACGCCGAGACCTCCAGTGGGGTCGGCCGCACAGGTGACGGTCGCGGTCAGTGTCACGGGTACCCCGACGTTTGCTGCTGGGGGTGACGCTGTGACCGTCGTCGTCGAGTCGACAGCTGCCGCTGCCGGTGAAGCGAGGCCCACTACGGCGGCCAGCGCCAGGATGGTGCCGGTCTTCCACATTCTTCGGTCCTGCCAACGTCTCACGGTTTCGGCTCCTTGATCGATCCGGGCGGAGGTCCGCCATGACTGGTCGGGGAGCGTCACGTTACGCGTCAGGTTCTCGCATTCCTGGGAGGCTTGAGCCTAGTCAACCCGCTTGGGCCAGAGGCATGGCGGGGCCGGGACCACGGTTTCGCAGATTCACGGACGGTGATGCGCAACGGTCCCTTTGTATGTCGGCAGACTCGCCCGGCGTCGAAGCATTCGCGCCCAAACCAGAAACGAAAACCGGCAAAGAGCCTCCGGGGAAGAGGGTCGGCACCCGTGTCGTCCAAGCGGTCTGGAGTGCCGATCTAGATCAGGGGAGAGGCGACACGCGTGTAGATGAGGGAGTTGCTGGTGCCGCCGATCGTGGTCACGTTGACGGAAACAGGGCCGGGTGCCCCCGTTGGGGCGGTCGCTGCAACCGTGGTGTCGGACAGCACGTTGAAGGCCGCGGGTGCGGCACCGAAGTGGACGGCGGTCGTGGTGGCCAGACCGCTGCCGGTGAGAGTGACGCCGGCTCCGGCGTCGGTGGGCCCCTGTGTGGGCGTGAGGGAGCCGAGGACCGGTGGAGTCACGTAGGTGTAGATGACGGAGTTGCTGATGCCGCCCGGGCCGGTGACGGTCACGGCTACGGAGCCCGCTCCTGCGGGGGCGACGGCGGTGATCTGGGTGGGTGAGTTGACGGTGTAGCTGGTGGCGGGTGTGCTGCCGAAGGTGACTGCCGTGGCCCCGGTGAGGTCGGCTCCGGTGAGGATGACGGTGGTGCCGCCCGAAGACGGTCCCTGGCTCGGCGACACGGTGGTGACGGTGGGCGCGTTGAGGTAGAAGAAGTAGACGGGACCGGTCGTACCGCCGGGCGTGGTGACGGTGATGGGTACGGCGCTTGTCCCTGCGGGGGCGACGGCGGTGATCTGGGTGGGTGAGTTGACGGTGTAGCTGGTGGCGGGTGTGCTGCCGAAGGTGACTGCCGTGGCCCCGGTGAGGCCGGTCCCGGTGAGGATGACGGTGGTGCCGCCCGAAGACGGTCCCTGGCTCGGCGAGGCGGCGGTCAGGGAAGGTTGTGCCGCGTAGGTATAGGGGACCGAGTTGCTGGTTCCGCCGGGCGTTTTGACGGTCACGGCAACGGTGCCGGTTCCGGACGGGGCTACTGCGGTGATCTGCGTGGGGGAGTTGACCGTGTAGCCGAGGGCCGCTTTGGTGCCGAACATGACGGCGGTGATTCCGACGAACCCGCTGCCGTTCAGGACAACATTGTTGCTGCCTGCCGCAGGGCCCGTGCTGGGTACGACCGCGGTGAGAACGGGTACGGCGGCGATGACGGCGGTGGGCCGGACCGCTCCAGCCGCGGGGGCGCTGTCTTTCACGGTGTCTCCGTAGAGTGTCGGGCGGGCCCGGGAGGGCCGAGGAGAGAGCTGACGGGCTTGCCCTGCCTCTGCCTCCTGGCGGGCGGGCGGTGGGGCCCCGGCCTGGGTGGGGTTTCCGGGCCGGGGGCTTGGGGGTGGACGGGCCCTGATGGGCTATCGCGTCCGCTCCGGACGGGCCGACCGCTGAGGGGCGGTCAGATGCCGGGGCCGGCGATGTAGGTGAACGCGTCCGCGAGGATGGCGCTGCCTGCGTCGTTGGTCACGACGACGTCGACGGGACCGCCGGTGCCGGGAGGCGTGACGGCCGACAGCGAGGTGTCGGAGATCACGGTGAAGGGTGCCGGGTTGCCGTCGAAGGTGACCTGGTTGGTGCTGGTGAAGCCGGTGCCGGTCAGGGTCACCGCGGTGCCGCCGGACTCCGGTCCCTCCGCCGGGACGACCGACGTCACCGTCGGGGCGGCGACGTAGGTGTACGAGAGCCCGTTGTTGGTGCCGCCGGCCGTGGTGACGCTGACGCCGACCGAGCCGGCCGCGCCAGCCGGTGCGACGACCGTGAGCTGGCTGTCGGACACCACCGTCGGCACCGCGGTGTTGGCACCGAAGGAGACGTTGGTGGCACTGGAGAATCCGGTGCCGTTGATGGTGACGGTGTCGCCGCCCGCGGTCGACCCGGAGGACGGGCTGAGGGACTGCTTGAACGGCGCCCCGACGTAGTAGAACGGGATCGGGTTGCTCGTCCCTCCCGGGGTGGTCACGGTGACGCCGACCGCTCCGGTGCCGGAGGGGGAGACCGCGGTGACCTGGGTGGGCGAGACGTTGGTGACGGAGGTGGCGAGTCGCGTACCGAAGCGCACGGCCGTGGTACCGGTGAGGTTGCTGCCGGTGATCGTGACGAGTGTGCCGCCGCCGCTGGATCCCTGGTTCGGGCTGATAGGCATGAGTGTTCCTCCTCGCTCGGAATGCGGTACATTGCCGAGCAGTGATGGGGCGTTCGGTCCGCTTACGTCCCGGATGAGGGCGAGCCTGCTCTCGTGTCCACTGGCCAAGTGGCATCTCGATGGCCTTGTGCCGATGCCCGGTCGACGGTCTGCAGCCGTCGGCGCTGTGCGCAAGGCCTGTCGAGAAGTACAGCCCGTCAGACGTCAGTTGCCGCCTGATCAGGGGGCTTGCCCGTGTCTGTTTGCGGACTCGAATGCCGCTGATTACTGACACGAGAATCAACCCAGCAGAGTGACAGGGCGACAAGGCTTTCGTCGCAGAATCATCCGTTCAGGTGAGCGCCACGGCGTGAAAACGGGGCACATCAGCGGCGCATTGACGAAGATCTGTTCATATATCTAATTCGTTGCAATCCGAGATTGTTGCGGTGGCGAAGCCGCGGGCCCCGGGGAACCTCGCGCTTTGCCGCGGAAGCAGTCGCCGCGCGGTACGCGGTGTCGGCTGGATACGCGCCTGCGAACACGTACCTCATTCGGGTGACATATGCCCTCAACTCTTGTCATGTGCGTGGGCCAATGGGCTACTCCGGAGAGGAGAACCACTGCGGCCATCGGTGCAGGGACCGGCCGACGACGCAGCCCGCCGATCGGCCGACAGACTCAGGGAGCGCCTCATGGCGGTCATACCGAACCAGGGATCCACGGGTGGGAGCGACGCGGTGACGCTCACCGGCAGCCATTTCACCGGCGCCACCAGCGTGCTCTACGACTCCCGCCGGGCTGCGAGTTTCACGGTCCCCAACGACTCCACCACCGCCACCGTCACCCCCTCCGGCCACGGCGCCGTTCCGGTCTCGGTTACCACCGCTGGCGGAACGGGCGTCGTCGGAAGTTTCTATTACCTGCCGCCACCCTCCTTCCGCCTCCCGCCGGCCCCTTGGCCGTCGGCAACACGGCGACCCTCACAGGAATCGGCCTCTACACCACGTACGAGGTCCTCTTCGGTGCGCAGGCCGCCGCCTTCACTGTCGACTCCGACGGTGAACTCACCGTCACCGGACCTGCGGCTGCCTCCGCAGGTCCGGTGACGATCACCGTACGAACCAGGGGCGGAACCGCCGGTGGGGTCGTCTACACCTATCTCGACTCGCCGTCCATCACTGTCTGTGCGGACGCGGTGGGCGACCTCCTGCGCGAGGAGGGCCTCAGCCCGCAGAGCAATGCCAAGACGCTGGAAGGCAAGCAGCACCCCGACCGGGACGCACAGTTCCGCCACCTCAACGAGCAGGCCCGCGATCACCAGGACTGCGGGGCTCCGGTGATCAGCGTGGACACGAAGAAGAAGGAACTGGTCGGCCCGTTCAAGAACAACGGCCGTGAAGGGGAGCCGAGAGGCGAACCGGTGCGGGCCGACGCCCACGACTTCCCCGACCGCGAGCTGGGCAGAGCGGTTCCCTGCGGCATCTACGGCGTCGCCGCGCACACCGGCTGGGTCGACGTGGGTACCGGCCACGACGCCGCCGCGTTCGCCGTCGAATCGATCCGCCGCTGATGGAACGGCGCCGGACGGGCCGCCGACCGCGATCGGGCCGGCCTGGTTCGCGCGGCGGGTGACCGCCTCAGCGTCGGGCAGGCCGAGCCGGCCAGGCCGACGGCGGCGGATGCCGCGAGGAACTGTCGTCGGTCCACGTCGCTGCCTCCGGGGTCTCACTCGAAATAATTACTTGGCTAGCCACATAATTGGTGTTACTTTTATGTGGCTGGCCACAGAATGCGGTCGGCGTGGCATCCCACTCGAGGAGACCCCAGTCATGAAGGCCATCGTTTTCGACGCGTTCGGCGGCACCGAGGTTCTGCACGAGGCGGAGATCGACACCCCCCAGCCCGGCCCCGGCCAGGTCCGTGTGCGGGTACGGGCTGTCGGCGTCAACCCGGTGGACGGCAAGATCCGCTCCGGTGTCATGGAGGCCATCTTCCCCACCACGCTGCCCGCCGTGCCCGGCGGGGAGATCGCCGGTGTGGTCGACGCCGTCGGCGAGGGCGTCGACCACCTGAAGGTGGGGGACGAGGTCCTGGGCTGGTCCGACACCGGCTCCTACGCCCAGTACGCCCTGGCGTCCGCGGCCGTCCTCGCGCCCAAGCCGGCCGGCCTGGACTGGACACACGCCGCCGCCCTGCCCGTGGCGAGCGACGGGGCCGAACGCGTGCTGGACCTGCTCGGCCTCACCTCGGGCGAGACGCTCCTGATCCACGGAGCGTCCGGCGCGCTCGGCACCATCGCCGTCCAGCTCGCCGTCGCACGCGGTGCCCGCGTCATCGGCACCGCCGGACGGGCCAACCAGGAGTACGTCACCTCGCTCGGCGCGAGCGCGCTGGTCTACGGGGACAACCTGGTCCAGCGGGTCCGCGAGCTCGCCCCCGGCGGGGTGGACGCCGTCTTCGACGCCGCGGGCAAGGGCGCACTGGAGGACTCCATCATCCTGCGCGGCGGCACCGACCGGATCGTCACCACCGCCGACTTCCGCGCCCGCGAACTCGGCGTCGTCTTCGCCGAGGGCCCGCAGCGCCGCTCCGCCGCCCGACTGGCCGAACTGGCCCGGCAGGCCGCCGACGGCACGCTGGTGACCACGATCAGCGCCGTCCACCCGCTGGCAGAAGCCGCCAAGGCGCAACAGGCCAGCGACGGCGGCCACAACCGCGGCAAGATCGTCCTCACCGTCGACTGACCTATCACCCCATTCTTGTGACCAGGGAGCAGCAATGCCCGACACCACCCCATCGGAGCTACCGGACGCCGCGCGCGACGGGCGGTTGAGCTACGCCGTCTTCCAGCTCGCCCGCGCCCACCGCGGCCACGCCGCCGCCATGCTGCGCGCCCTGAACCTGCACCCGGGACAGGAACTGCTGCTGATGCAGCTCTTCGACCGCGACGGCCAGACACAGACAGAACTGCTGGAGCGTGTCGGCCTCGACCACTCCACCGTCTCCAAGTCGCTGCGCCGCATGCAGGAGGCCGGACTGCTCACCCGGGAGCCCGCTCCCCACGACCGGCGGGTCATGGTGGTCAGCCTCACCGACACCGGCCGCGCCCTCAAGGAGCCCATCGCCGACATGTGGCGCACCCTGGAGCAGATCTCCGTACGCGATCTGACCCCTGACCAGGTCGAGATGTTCACCACGTGGGCGTACACCATCGAGAAGTCGGTCAGGGACCACAGCCGGCAGGCACCTGCCGAGTAGTCAGGCACGGGCAGGCGGCCCACTCGCCGGGCCGACCGCCCCCACACCGCGCGCGGCGGGGTGCCCCGAGGACAGCCCTCGCCGCCCGGGCAAGAGGGACGCGACACCGGCAGCAGGCGGGAGAGACTCCACCTGGGCGATCACGGGCGCTCGAGGTCCTTACCCCCACCGTCGGCAGTGAGGACGGCGCATCACCGGGGTGGCCGTGGGCCGGGGTGCCCGGCGCGCGCCCACCGCAACGCCATCGACGACAAGCTGCACGGCATCCCCCAAGCCGCCGCGGACACCGCCCGCGAGGGCGTAGCCAATGCGGTTGAGGTGGCGGGCAGCACTGGACCACACGCACCGGACGTGCTCCACGCGGCGCAGTAGTCCTTCGTCGACGGCTGGCAGCAGGCCATGTGGGCGGGCGCCGTCATCATGGGCGTCCTGTTCGTCCACGTCGCCCTCCGTGGTCCCAAGAACACTCCCTCCGCGGTCGCGGACGAGACGGACCCTGCTGAGACTGCCTCCGTCGGCTGACCGCACAAGAGCCGGGCCACAGCCGGAAGCAAAAGACAGAACCCCCGCCCACTGCCAACAACGCTCGTGGTCAATACAGCTAGGCTGTGCGCCGGTCGGCCCCAGGCGCGGGGTCTCAGGGGGCGGGGAACAGGATGTCCGTAGAACGTCACATAGCGGGAATGCTCCAGCAGATCGCCCGTCAGCAGGACATCGTCGAGATCGCCCCCCAGGGCTCCACGCCGAAGGCGGCCGCCCTGGCCCACGTGGCGGAGCAGTACGGCTACACGTACGGCATGGCGTACAGGACCGGGTTCAAGAACTCGCTCGTTCAGGTCCGGATGTACCGGGACCCGCAGCACGACGCACGCGTCCGCGAGGCGGCCACCATCGCCGCCCATCCGCAGGCGGGCAACGGAGGGACAGTGCCGGGTCTGGAGCAGGGCTCGTTGAAGCCGCTCCCCGAAGCGGCCGGTGCGGTGGCCGTGCTGAAGGACCTCGTCACCTTCGACGTCATGGCACTGTACGTCGCCGACCGGAGCCAGAAGATGCTGGGCTACCTCGCCTGCGTGGTCCTGACCGTCCTCCTGCTCATCGACAGGTCGCCGGTCGAAGCGGTCGCCTCCGGCGGGGCGGTCGCGCTGCTCTTCACCGTGGCGTTCAAGGTGGGCGCGATCCGTCGCGGGAAGATCGCACGGCGGCTGACGGACGCCGGGTTCCTCGCGGTGCGTGACGAACAGGGCGGCCAGCGGTTCCTGCGCCCGGGGCAGCAGTTGCCCGGCCACACCAACCCGTTCGCCGCCTGAGGCCCTGGCCTGCGGCGCAGGCAGGACCGGGACACCGCTGGGCAGTTGCTGCCGGCCGAGCTCGCTCAGCTGCTCGGCGTGTACGCGTCCCGGGTGATGACGAGGCGCGGCTCCACCGCCGTCACCGGCCTGGAGCTGATGACCGCCCTGTACCCGCCGACCCATGCCGTGCGGGACGATTGTCACTACGCGTGCCCGCCCTGGCCGCGCAGCCCAGGCTTCTACAGCGGGAGCGTGCCGGGAGGGCGTTGCGGGTGACGGTCCGACGATCCGGTCGTTGGACCGTCACGAAGATCACTTCCGGCATCCTCGTCGTGGCCGCTGCGGGCGGCGCCCTTCTGGCCGTCACCGCGCCGGCGCATGCCGACTCGGCCCTTTCCTCCCGAAGCTGCCGCGAAGTGACAAGTAGCTCTCTGTAGCAAAGCGGGGGTGCGCTAGTCCGGGTTTTCGATCTTCTGGTGTTGTTGAGGGAGTGGTTCCGCGAGGTTGGTCCGGTCACGACGACCGGAGGGAGCGCGGGTTGCGGCACGACTGGGAGCCGGAGGACCTGATCGAGGTCTGGACGCTGCTGGAGGAGGACCAGGAGCGGCTGCGGAACAAGTCGGGGGCGAACCGGCTGGGATTCGCGTTGTTGCTGAAGTTTTTCGAGGTGGAGGCCCGGTTCCCGGAGAATCCCGGCGAGATCCCGGCGCCTGCGGTGTCGTATGTGGCCCAGCAGGTGAAGGTGCCGTCCGAGGAGTGGGCCGGGTACGACTGGCAGGGCCGGGCGATCAAGCGGCACCGGGTGGAGATCCGGAGCGCGTTCGGGTTCCGGGAGTGCACCGCAGAGGACCAGGCGCAGCTCGCCGAGTGGCTGGTGGCGGAGCTTTGCGGGGTTGAGCTGAGCCGGGACCGGCTGGCGGAGGCCGTGGTGGTGCGTTGCCGGGGCGACCGGATGGAGCCGCCGGCGCCGGGACGCATCGCCCGGCTGGTCGGGTCGGCGGTGACCACCTTCGAGGAACGGTTCTGCGCGGCCACCGTGGACCGGCTGTCGGCGGCGACCCGTTCCCGGCTGGACGACCTGGTCGCCGAGGACACCGGCGGGCAGGAATCGGCGGGCGGCGGCGTGTCGTTCTTCTCCGAGCTGAAGGCGGACCCGGGTGCGCTGGGCTTGGACAGTCTGCTGGCGGAGGTGAACAAGCTCCAGCGGGTGCGCGCGCTGGAGCTGGCCCCGGAACTGTTCGGGGACGTGTCAGAGAAGGTGGTGGCGGCGTGGCGGGCGCGGGCGTCGAAGGAGTACCCCTCGGACTTGCGGGCGGCAGCCGGACCGGTGCGGTACACGCTGCTGGCCGCGCTGTGCCACGTGCGGCAGACGGAGATCACCGATTCGCTGGTGGAACTGTTCATCCAGCTGGTGCAGCGGATCAACACGCGGGCGGAGAAGAAGGTCGAGGGCGAGTTCACCAAGGACCTCAAGCGGGTCCGCGGCAAGGAGGGCATCCTGCTGCGGCTGGCGGAGGCCGCGGTCGCGGAGCCGGGCGGCACGGTCCGTAAGGTGATCTTCCCGGTGGCCGGGGAGTCGACGCCGAAGGCCCTGGCCGCGGAGGCCGCGGCGAACGAGGCCCGCTACCGTGCCCGGGTGCGCACGGTGCTGCGGTCGTCGTACTCGGGGCACTGGCGGCGGATGCTGTCCCCGCTACTGGGGGCGCTGGAGCTGAAGTGCAACAACACCGCCTACCGGCCGGTGATGGACGCCATCGACCTGCTGAAGCGGTACCTGGACCAGCCCATTGCCAAGGAGGGCGCGTTCTTCGAGGAGTCGGAAAGGATCCCGCTGGCCGGGGTGGTGCGCGAGGAGTGGCGCAAGGCAGTGGTGGACGAGCGCGGCCGCGTCGAGCGCATCCCGTACGAACTGTGCGTGTTGGTCAGCCTGCGGGATGCGCTGCGGCGCCGGGAGATCTGGGTGCCGGGGCGGTGGCAGAACCCGGAGGATGATCTGCCGCCGGACTTCGAGGACAACCGCGACGTGCACTACGACGCGATCCGTCAGCCGCAGGGCCCTGGGGCCTTCATCGGGGCCCTTCAGAAGCGGCTGCGCGAGGCCCTGACCCGCTTCGACACCGCCCTGGAGCTTGGCACCACGGGCGGAGTGGACATCGTCAGGAAGCACGGCGAGCCGTGGATCAAGGTCTCGCCGCTGGGCAAGCAGGTGGAGCCGGAGAACCTGGTGGCGCTGAAGGCAGAGATCGAGGGGCGCTGGGGCACCATCGATCTGATCGACATCCTGAAGGAGGCCGAGTTCGCCACCGGCTTCACCTCGGAGTTCGCCTCGGTCGCCACGAGGGAGGCGGTCCCGAAGGCGGTGCTGCGGCGCCGGCTGCTGCTGGTGCTGTTCGCGCTGGGCACGAACATGGGCATCAAGCGGGTAGCGGTCACCGGCAAGCACGGCGAGAGCGAGGCCGTCCTGCGCCGGGTACGGCACCTGTTCGTCAACCGCACCAACCTGCGCGCCGCCCTGGTCCGGCTGGTCAACGCCACCTTCGCGGCCCGCGATGCCGCGTGGTGGGGAGAGGGCACCGCCTGCGCGTCGGACTCGAAGAAGTTCGGTTCCTGGTCCAGCAACTTCATGACCGAGTGGCACCAGCGTTACCGAGGGCCCGGCGTGATGATCTACTGGCACGTCGAGCGGAAGTCGCTGTGCGTCTACTCCCAGCTCAAGTCCTGCTCCGCGTCTGAGGTCGCCGCGATGATCGAGGGCGTGCTGCGGCACTGCACGGACGTGGAGATCGACCGCCAGTACACCGACACCCACGGCGCCTCCATTGTCAGGTTCGCCTTCGCCCACATGCTCGGCTTCAACCTGCTGCCCCGGCTGAAGAACGTCGGCTCCGCACGGCTGTACCGGCCGGCGGCCGGTGAGGACGAGACCTGGCCGCACCTGGCACCGGTGCTGTCGACCAAGACGATCGACTGGGACCTGATCGCCCAGCAGTACGACCAGATCGTGAAGTACACCACCGCCCTACGCCTGGGCACCGCCGAGGCCGAGCAGGTCCTGCGCCGCTTCACCCGCGGCGGGCCCAAGCACCCCACCTACCGGGCAATCGAGGAACTCGGCCGGGCAGTGCGGACGGCATTCATCTGCGACTACCTCGCCGACGCCGACCTGCGCCGCGAGATCAACGACGGCCTCCAGGTCGTGGAGAACTGGAACTCCGCCAACCACGACCTGTTCTACGGCAAGGACGGCGACCTGACCGGCTCCGACAAGGAGTCCCAGGAAATTTCGATGCTCGCCCTGCACCTGCTCCAGTCCGCGCTGGTGCATGTCAACACCCTGCTGCTCCAGGACATCCTGAGCGAGGAGATGTGGCAGAGGCGGCTCACCGACGCCGACCGGCGAGCTCTGTCCCCGTTGTTCTGGACCCACGTGAACCCTTACGGCCGGTTCGAACTGGACATGAATTCCCACCTCGACCTCGCCACTGTGGCACCAGCCTAGGTGGCCTGACCTGAATCGTCGGTCAGAGCAGCCGCGGTCAAGGTGAGGTGCTGGACCAGGACCGCGGCTGCGGTGTCGGCGTCGCGGGCCAGCGCTGCCTCCTCCAGCCTGCGGTGTTCCTCGGCGCCGTCCCGGTCGGGGTTGCGGTGCGCCGACCAACGGCGGGCCAGCTCGCTCGCGGTCCACATCCGGTCGAAGGTCTCCAGCAGTGCGCGGTTGCCGCACCCCTCCAGCAACGTGCGGTGGAAGGCCCTATGAGCTTCGGCCCAAGCGCCGGTGTAGTACTCGCTCTCCTCCGGCGCGTATGCCGGAGTGCGCACCAGACGATGGTGGGCGGCTCGCACGCGGGCCTCCCAGTCGACGTCGCCGCGCTCGATGGACATGCGCAGTACGACCGGTTCGACGGTCCGACGGGCTTCCGCGATCTCCTGCCAGCGGCGGTCGGAGAAGGACGGGACGGCGAAACCGCGGTTGGGCAGCCGGTCGGCGAGCCCCTCGCCGACCACCCGCACGAGCGCCTCGCGCACCACAGCCAGGCTCACGCCCTGCTCCTTGGCAAGATCCTGCGGCTTGAGGGGGGCGCCAGGGGGGTGGTCCCCACGCATGATCGCGTCCCGCAGGTGTGCGTAGACCTGCTCGGAAAGCATCTGCTTCCCCGGCGGGGTCGAGGAGTGCGCCGTCTGATCCATGAGCCCATCCTAGACGATCCACTAGATAATCGATTATCCGTGTTACGGTCGATTCAGTAGCCGATGAGGACGTCCTCGTCCGGAAAGGAACGACCGCTGTGCCTGCCAACGACCCCTTCGCCCGCCTCCCTCAGGCGGCCTCGTTCACCGTCTCCAGCACCACCGTCACCGACGGCGCCGCGTGGCCGCCCGAGCAGCACTCCTCCGGCCTGCCCGGCGGGAAGGACACATCCCCGCAGCTGTCCTGGAGCGGCGCCCCGGACGGCACCAAGAGCTATGCCGTCACCGTCTACGACCCCGACGCCCCCACCGGGTCCGGGTTCTGGCACTGGGCGGTCGCCGACATCCCTGCCACCGTCACCGAGCTGCCCGAGGGCGCCGGCGACGACACCGGCTCACAGATACCCGAGGGCGCCTACCAGTTGCCCAACGACGCCCGCGTGGCCCGCTACATCGGCGCCGCCCCGCCGGCCGGACACGGCCCGCACCGTTACTTCGTCGTCGTGCACGCCCTCGACATCCCCTCGACAGGCGTCCCGGCCGACGCCACACC
>NZ_JBFBCB010000064.1:0-13733 GCF_040682975.1 Streptomyces sp. NPDC051051 | reverse complement strand
CACCGGCCGTCCTCGGCTTCACCATGGCCGATCACACCCTTGGACGCGCGGTGTTGACCGCCACCGCTGAAACACCCGCCTGACAGCGCCACCCGACACCGGCCGTCCTCGGCTTCACCATGGCCGATCACACCCTTGGACGCGCGGTGTTGACCGCCACCGCTGAAACACCCGCCTGACAGCGCCACCCGACTCCTGGAGACACCACCGCCATGCACCTCGATGCCCTTCCCGACTCCGCCCGTACCGGCGACGGCCCGATGGACCTGAACGCCGTCCGTGATGTCAGCCGCGCCATCAGTGCCGCTCACCTGTTCATATATCTCGTCCCCGAGACCGCCGAGGAGGCGGCCGAGCTCGGCGTGACCGACCGCGGGCCGACGTATCTGGCCTTCCGGTCGGCCGCGATGGGCGCAGTTCCGTGGCAGGTCACGCTCGCGGCCTTCTACAACTTCAGCCCGCGGGCAGCGCGGGCCATGGCGGGCGTATGGGACGCCGCGCCGCCCGAGCGGTGGCAGGCCGCCCGCTTCCTGGCCGCCGGCCGGGCGATGCGGCGCGTCGAAGTACATCTCATCGACGACCACCTTGCCGAGGCGCGCTCGCTGATCGACCCGGTCGTCGCCGGTGCCGACTACGCCGGTAAGGTGCTGGCCGCCGCGAACGTCTCGGTCGTGCTTCCCCCCGATCCTCTCGTCGCGCTCTGGCAGCAGATCACGGTGGCGCGCGAGTGGCGCGGCGACGCCCATCTCGTCGTACTCGCCGACAACGGCCTCGGGCCGTGCGACTGTCTCGTTCTACACACCGCGACCGGCCGCCTCCCGACGGCTCTGGCGCGAGCGACCCGCCGGTGGGACGACGAGGAGTGGAGCGCGGCGACGGCACGCCTCGTCGCGCGCGGCTGGCTCGACTCCCACGGCGTGGTCACCGACGCCGGCAGTGCGGCGCGCGAGCGCATCGAAGTCGAGACAGACCGGCACTGCGCCGCGCTATGGGCACCGATCGGCAACGCAGGCGCCCGCCGCTTCGCCTCGCTCATCGCGCCGATCACCAACGCATTCACCGCAGCAGGGACGTTTCAAGCCGTTCGCGGACAGTCTGATCTCGCATAAGCGGTCCTTTCCCAGAGCAAGATCAACTGAAGGTGCGGGAGGACGCGCGGACGCCGCATCGGTTCTCACAACCCCTTCTCACGCAAGAGCGGGCGACACCCCGTTCTGAGAACTGAATTGTGAGAACATCCGGAGTCATGACAGACCCTCACGACCCCGCCCCGGCCGACGCCGACGACGTCGAGCGCCACCCCTGCCCGCGGTGCGCGGCCGCACCGGGATCGCCGTGCCGCTCGCGCGGCGGCGCGGTCGCCGGGACGTACCACACCGGCCGGTTCACCAAGGTGCCCCGGCTCGCGAAGCTCCTGCGGGTCCAGATCCCGGCCGACCGCGGGCCGGGGCAGCCGTGGCGGCCCGGCACCCCGCCGCCGGCCCCGGTCGACCCGGACACCCCGGGCGCGGACATCCGGATCGGCTACGCCCGATGCTCGACCCTCGGGCAGGAACTCGACTCCCAGCTCGACGCCCTCGCCAAGCACGGCGTCCCGCGAGAGTAGGTCTTCAGCGAGAAGATCAGCACCCGCATCCGGGTCCGCCCCCAGTTCGAGGCCGCGCTCGCCGCCGCCCGCGACATCAAGGCCCACGCCCCGCACTGCCGGGTCATCTTCACCGTCTATGAGATGAAGCGCCTCGGCCGCGACGCCGCCGAACTCACCGCGCTCGCCGACCACCTCACCGCCCACGGCCTGGTCCTGGAGATGCTCGCCGGACCCCTGCCCGGGATGTACGACCCCAGCGGGCCGGGCCGACTGCTGTTCGCGTTCTTCGCCGCGATGGCGGAGACCGAACGGGAGAACATCCGGGAGTCGACCCTGGAAGGGCTCGACACCGCGGCCCGCAAGGGCAACCACGGCGGCCGGCCGCCGGTCATCACCGAGGACATGCTGCACACCGTGCTCCGCCGGCGGGCGAACGGCGAGTCCGTCGAGCAGATCCAGCCGGACTTGATCATCCCTACCGGCAAGCGCAAGGGGCAGAGCCCGTCCGCCGCCAGCATCTACCGTGCACTCGCCGAGCACGAGAAACGGGTGGCGTACCCGGAAGCCGTCGAACAGGCCCGCGCCGACTTCGCCGCCCTCACTGGCAGCGAGGTTCCTGAAGCTCGCACAGAAGCCAAGGCCCTAACTACACGCTGAGTTACTTGTCACTTCGCGGCAGCTTCGGGAGAACAGGGCCGACTCCGACGTCCTCAACCCCGTCAACGTCAAGCGCATCCCGGTGTCCGTCCTCTCGAAGGGCAGCACCAGCGTGGACAACGTCCAGGTCGCCAACGTCGAGCAGGACGGCGGAGCCGGTGCGGACGGTGTGGTCAGGGAGCTGACGGTCGTTCTCCGGGGCGGCCGAGGATCGCAACCCGGCAGGTGGAGAGCCCTCTGGTCACAGTCCCTTCGGCCGGTGGTGGCCTTCCGGGGCGGCCGGGGATCGCAGCACCACGGCTGCCCCGGCGATTGCCGGGGAGACCAACATGATCAGCAGCGGTCGCGCAGCCTGCCCCGCTCCCCGAAAACCGCCCGCCACCAGCTGCACTTCGCCCTCCCCGTGTTCACCCGCCTCGCCGACGCCGGTACCCACGACCTCGCCGACGCCACGTTCTGCGGTGAACGTCGGTGGTACCTGGACGGAAACGAACGCAGGCCGCTGAGCACATGGTTGAACCGGCGGTTCTTCTCGTGAATGCTTGTGAAGTGAACACAGCCAGCGAATACATGCTGAGGGAACTGCGGTCACTGGATCCCGCGGTGCGCGCGGACATCCTGCGTGTGCTGGACTGCGTCGTCCGGGAGCTCCCCGCCCACTGGCGGCGCCGCAAGGGGGTGCCGCAGCTCATGGTGTTCCTCGACGGCCCGGGGGACGCGCGGATGGAGAAGACCACCCTGAGGGAGCTGTCCGAGCACGGGTACCTCGACGAGTTCAGCCGCTGGGCCGGCGGCGTCCCGGTGGCGAAGGCCCGGGAGCACGGCTGTGCCGCTCTGGTCCACGGGGACCGTATTCACGCGAGGATCAACCGGATCGGCCCCCTCGGATCGGGTTGGCACCTTCCCGACACCTTCGTCCTCGTCCGCACCGTGCACCGGGATGTGAGAATGAGCCCGTCCTTTTCGCTCAAGTTCGACATCGAGGGCCGGTTCTTCCCGCGGCTCGTGTTTCATCAGCGGGTCCTCGACACCATCGCCCGCGCCCGGCAGAGTTGATCCCGGGGAGCACTCCGGTCCACCGGAAAGCTCAGGCTGCTGTCGCGCAACAGGGACAGCGAGGCGGCTCTGCCCTGCTGGTTGCTGACTTTTGCCCGCAGGTGGAACTGGAGCTCTCAGCCGTCTTCGGAGAGCGCGGTCTCGACGTGTTTGCGCGGGATCTGAAGGTGCCCCTGGTTTTCGTAGAACTGCTTGGCGGCCTGGTAGTTCATCGCCCATTTGCCGGCCTGCGTACGTGCGTCGTCTCCTGGAAAGGCAGCAGCTTGTCGGCCGGGGTTGGGGTGGTCGGCGTGCGCATGGTGCTGGACGGTCCACTGCGCGGTGGGGTGGACGGTGACGGCGGCCAGGTGCAGCCGGCGAGTGCCGTGCTCGATGAAGACCAGGGCGGACAGGCGCTCCAGCGCCACGGTGTCGAGGTGTAGGAAGTCGGCGGCGATGATGCCGTGGGCCTGGGTGGTGAGGAACTGGCGCCAGGCAGGGCCGGAGCGATGCGGGGCGGGTCAACTCCTGCGGACTGCAGGATCTCCCCTACGGTGGACGGGGCGAGAAAGTAGCCGAGGCGAGCGAGCTCGCCCTGTACGCGGCGGTGGCCCCAGGTGCTGTTCTCGCGCGCCAGACGCAGGAGGAGCTGCTTGACGGTGGGCGCAGTCGGGGGCCGTCCCGGGTGGCGGCGCTCGGTGAATGTCCACTTCCGGGAGACCAGGCGTCGGTGCCAGGCCGGCAGCGTGGTCGGCGTGACCGCGAAGACCTGACGCCGGCGCTCCCGCGGGACCGGCCGGGAAAGGACGGCCAGCCGGATCCGGTCGGCGGACTCATAGCGGACCCGAGCGATCTGGCGGCGCAGCGCCGCGTTCTCGTGCCGCAGCGCCGGCACCTCCGCGTCCTTGACCACCCGGCTGCGCAGCACGGCAGCGGGCATCTTGATCAGATTCCGTACCAGCGCGGTGACGATCGACAGCGGCCTCGAAGGATCATCCCAGGCGCCGCGGAGGCCGTTGCCCCACACGGAGAAGCTGCAGGCCAAACTCAGAAACCGGGTGCATCTCGATGTGCGGGTCGGCACCGGACTCGTGGGCGAGGAACGCCTCGCCGCACTCGAGGCCGAATGCGCGCGACTGGTCCCCCTCGGTGCGGTGTACGTGCGCACGCTGTACGACGGCAATGATGCGTGCATCCCGATGCTGGACATCGAGGGCAATGAGTTCTGTATCGACTGAGGGTATTCCGGGCCGGGGTGACGGAAAGTCGCCTCCAGGCCGGAGGCAATTCGGCTTGCGACATCACGTCTGGGATCTCAGTGACCCCGACATTGCGTGAGGGGCCGTCAGCCTGCCGGCGGGCCACCTGACCGGAATTACAGTCGCGCACCTGCCCTGTAGCAACGCTTGAGCGGCATCGTCTCTCCCCGTCATGGCAGGGCGACGTCCCGAGCAGCTTCCGGTGATGGCGGCCACGGCGGCTTTCCGCCGTGGCCGCCGATTCAGCGGGCTCGGCTCTCGTCCGTTCCGGCCGGGGAGAAGGCGCGGCGGCCGGGCACGCGGTCGCCGAAGATCTTGGTCAGGGTGTGCGTCCGGTACAGCACGACCTGGGTGATGATCTGCAGCACGATCCAGGAAACGGCGTACAGGGCGCCGTCCAGGGCGGGCACGGTGTCGACGGGCAGGGTGTACGCCAGGATCAGACGCAGCAGCGCGTCGCACAGCAGGCCCACGCCCCACAGGACCGTCAGCCCGCGCCAGACCCGCCGGAAGGCCGCGTCCGTCTCCCACAGCTTCTCCAGTGCCGCCGTCCGCCCGGACAGCAGCGTGCGCAGGGCCTGATAGGTGAACGGCCGTGCGGTGAACAGCGTCACCAGCAGCCAGACGCCGGCGAGTGCCGTGAACAGACCATTGCGTGCCAGCGCGATGCGCGGGTCGGACGTCATCAGCGACGCCCCGGCACTCACCAGGAGCAGAGCCAGGGTGAAGACGCCGACGGCGTCCAGCCGCCGGTGGCGGATCGCGGAGTGCAGCGTGTGCAGAGCGGGCGCGGAGCCGCTCAGCAGCAGAGCGGTGATCTCGTCCGCTCCGGCGGCGCGCAGCACGTAGTAGAGCCCGACCGGCAGCACGATGTCGCACAGGACGGTGACGGCGAAGCTCCAGCGGGAGGAGGGGCTCTCCTCGGCTTTCGACAACTCGGGCGGAGAGCCGGCGGGGGAGTCCGTGGGGTCGGAGCGGGGTGTGGGGGGTGTCATGAAACGGCGCTCCTGCGGATCGGTCGGGGTGGGGCGAGTCGGCGCGGAGGTTAGGTGGGCCGGGTACATCGGTCGAACATCGCGACCAACTCCCTTGTCGCCTGCTGTAATTGTTCGGGTGAACTGCACTTGTGGTGGCGCAGGACACTGTCCATGGCGCCGCGTACGGCCAGGGCCATGGTCGGGCAGTCGAAGGTGCCGAACTCGCCCGCGGCACATCCCTGTTCCAGCAGTTCGACGAGCCCGTCCACCGACGTGACGCTGTCCTCGACATCGTCCAGTCCGGTGATGTGTCCGTCCTGAACCATGCGGACGATCTCCATGAGCGCCCGCGTTTGCACGGGGTGGCGGGCGATGAAGTCGAAGCAGGCTGTGATGTACGCGCTCAGCCTGCCGCGGTGGGTCGACTCGTCGGCGATGCGGGCCGCCATGAATTCCGCCGCCTGGCCGATGATGGTGCCCGCCACCTCCGCGAACAGTTCCGGCTTTCCGGAGAAGTGATAGGAGATCATCCCCGTACTGCTGAGTTTCGCCTGTTGCGAGATCCTGGTGAACGACGCCTTTGCGTAGCCGCTTTCGGCGAGAGTCTCGATAGCCGCCTGGACTATCTGTGCTCGCCGTGCCTTCTGGGTGAATGTGCGAGTCTTCGCCTTAGCTGCGTTGGCCATCATGATCTAAAATTAGCATGATCGGATTCGAGTAGTTCCCCTGATTTTCGAGTCTTCTTGGTCCGTTGTTCAGTCGACCGAAAAACGTCGGGCCGTGGCGTGCACGGCATCCACCAGTTCCATCGTCGCGATCGTCTCCGCACGGACCCCGCTCTCCGCCGTCCCGGCCCCACCCGCACGCACCTGCCGCGCGAACGCCTCCAGCAGCAGCTGCAGTTGGTCGGCGGCGGGCAACCGGAGGCGCTCCTCGCGATCCTGTTCCTCCAGCACCACCAGCGGCTGATGAGCCGGCGGCGGGGTGAAGGCCCGTGTCACGGTGGCCCGGGCCCGCTCTCCCCACACCGTGTAGGTCGACGCGTAGGCGTGCTCGAATCCGAAGGACAACTCGGCCAGCACACCGGACGGTGACACCAGCAGCACCTGGCCGGACAGGTCGAGCCCGTCCTCGGCGCGGACCCGCAGGGCCGCCCCCGCCACCTCCAGGCCCGGTCCGAGCAGCAGCGAGGCGGCCCGCAGGGGGTACACACCGACGTCCAGCAGCGCTCCGCCGCCCAATCGGGCGTCGTAGCGGATGTCGTCCTTGGACAGCGGCGGAATGCAGAACGCCGCACGGAAGGACGCCAGTCGGCCGAGCCGGCCAGTCTCCACCAGCTCCCGGACGTGGGCGTGCTGCGGATGGTGCGGGAACATGAAGTTCTCCCGCAGCACCAGACCCCGCGCCGCGGCCAGGGCACACAGCGCCCGCGCCTCGGCCGCGTCCACTCCGATCGGCTTCTCCACCAGGACGTGCTTGCCCGCCCTGAGCGCCTGCTCGGTGAAGCGCCGGTGCAGCCCGGTCGGCGTCGAAATGTAGACCGCGTCGATGTCGGGCCGGTCCAGCAGCGCGGCGAAGTCCGTTTCGGCGGCGCACCCGAAACGCTCCGCGAACCGTTGGGTCCTGGCCTCCGAACGGCCGGCCACGGCCGTCAGCCGCAGCCCCGGTGTACGGACCACCGTGGGCAGCACCCGGCGCCACGCGATCGACGACGTCCCCAGCGCCCCCAGCCGGACCGGGCCCTCTTCGACGCCCGTCACAGCGACCTCCACGCGGCGATCAGCGTGCGGGCCTGGACGTTGAGGTGATGGCCGTAGCGCAGCAGCTCGTCCACCTGACGCAGCGACACCCAGCGGAACTCGTCGGACACCACCGGCAGTTCGTCGTCGCTCTCGATGATGATGTAGTGATTCTCGCCGTGCAGGAAGCGTCCGCCCTCCTCCGACAATTTCACGTCGTAGACGGCGTCGGCGCGGCGGGCCAGCACCTCGTCCAGGTAGGCCGGTCGGAGGTCGGACGGCAGGTGCGCGTAGTTCTCCGGCGCGCACTGCAGAGTCGGACCGAGTTCCACCACCGACACGAACCCGGGCTCGGCGCGAGCCCGCAGCAGCGCATGCGGCACGCCCCGAAACCGCCGCACGAACAGGGCGGCCAGGCCCGTGCCGTGCGGCTTCAGCAGGGGCTGCGTCCAGGCCCGCACCTCGCGCCGGGCCGAGGAGACATCCACCGCCACGATGCTGAAGTGCTGACCGCGCTCATGGGACACCTCGGTGTCGCCCATGTTCCAGCCACCGGTCTCCGCCAGCCCGATCGCGGTGACCCGCACCTCGTGCTCGGCCCGTCGGCGGGTGATCCAGCTGCGGATGTCGACGTCCGAGTGCACCGCCTCCACCGCTCGCGCCTGCCAGTCCGGCAGGCAGGACAGCACGGTGCGCGCGTCCATGTTGACGAGGTTCTCCTCGCGCAGCAGCGCGTTCACCTGGCCCAGCGTCAGCCAGGCGAAGTCCTCGCCGGCCTCGACGTCCGGACCCACCGTGATGATCATGTTGCGGTTGCGCTTGCGCAGGAACCAGGAACCCTGCTCCGACTGAAGCACGTCGGCCACCACGGAACCCGGCTCGGGACGGCGGAAGCGCTCGAGATACGGAACCCTCGAACCCCCGTGGACCCGCATGTAGTTGCTCTTCGTCGCCTGGACGGTCGGCGACAGCTGCACCCCGTTGACGTTTCCGGGTTCGGACTTGGCCTGCATCAGCAGATGCGGCATACCGTCGAAGTCACGCAGCGCGATGCCCAGAATGCCGATCTCCGGCTGGTTGATGATCGGCTGCTCCCAGACCGGTACCGGGCCGAAGTCCGAGGCGACCCGCAGCCCGTGCACCGAGAAGAAGCGCCCGCTGCGGTGCCGCAGGTCACCGGTGAGCTCGTCGAAAGTCCACCCCTCCAGTTCCGCGAACGGAATCCGCTTCACCCGCTGCGCCTGCGCCCGGCGCCGGTCCTCGAGCCACGCCGCCAGGTCGGCGTTGCTCAGGACGCCGCCGTCGACGGCCGCCGCGGACGCGGCCAGGCTCGCCGCGGTGGGCATCTCCGCAAAGTGCGACGGCACCAGCGTGGTCGTCGGTGTCATCGGCGCGACCTTCTCTCCATCAAGGCGTTCGGTCATACGTACGGTTCACCGGCCGGAGCGCCATGGGTCGCGCCTCCGCGCCGAAAAAACGGCATCCGCACCGAATGGGGCGGCCGCCGAATGCCGTGACTCCCAGCGTGCCCGCTCCGATTCGAGCATTCGCCTAGTGATTCCTTCTTGCGGCCCGCCCCCGTACTGGCTATGGGCCGGGACCCGCGCTTATACGCGCCGCTCCCACGGCGGATGGGCGGCCCGGCGGGAAAGCCCCGCGCACGCCTAGGAATTCCCCTAGAGCGTTTTGCACGGCTGCCGATCACCGCCGGACCGCGTGCGAATGTGAGGGCTGCTCCCGTCCTCACGCCCTCGGTATCTGGAGTGCCATCGATGAACGAGCCGGTGCCCACCGACCTCCGGAACGTCGTGCCGGTCCACGAACCCGTGGCCGTCGTCGGTCTCGCGTGCCGGCTGCCCGGAGCCGACGGCCCGGCCGCCTTCTGGGACCTCCTCACCGCGGGCCGCAGCGCCGTCGTCGACACCCCGGACGACCGCCGCGGGGGCGCGCCGACCGACGGCTGGCCCACCCCGAACGGCGGCACCGCCCCCTTGCGCGGCGGATACATCACCACGCCCGCCGACTTCGACGCCGCGTTCTTCGGTATCTCGCCCCGCGAGGCCGACGCCATGGACCCACAGGCCCGACTCGCCCTCGAACTGGGCTGGGAGGCCCTGGAGCACGCCGGTGTCCCCGCCCCCTCCGCCCCCCGCGCCACCGCCGTCTACCTCGGAGCGGACGTCTGCGACTACGCCGACGTCGTACGACGCTCCGGCACGGAACCCGGACACCACACCCTCACCGGACTCAACCGCGCCCTCATCGCCAACCGGCTGTCCTACGCACTGGGCGTCGGCGGCCCCAGCGTGACCGTGGACAGCGCCCAGTCCTCCTCCCTGGTCGCCGTCCAGCTGGCCTGCGACAGCCTCCGCCAGGGCGACTGCGAACTCGCCCTGGCCGGCGGCGTGCACCTCAACCTCAGCCCCGAAAGCTCCCTGGTCGCCGCCCGGTTCGGAGCACTCAGCCCGGACGGCGCCTGCCACACGTTCGACGCCCGCGCCAACGGCTACGTACGCGGCGAGGGCGGCGGCATCGTCGTACTCAAACTCCTCGACCGGGCCCTCGCCGACGGCGACCACGTGCACGCCGTCATCCGAGGCGGGGCCGTCAACAACGACGGCACCGGCATCAGCCTCACCACCCCCGACGTCACCGCTCAGCAGACCGTCCTGCGCGCGGCTTACGAACGCGCCGGAGTCGACCCCGCCGACGTCGGCTACGTGGAACTCCACGGCACCGGCACCAAGGTCGGCGATCCCGTGGAGGCCACCGCCCTCGGAGAGGTCCTCGGCGCCGCCACCGGCCGCCGGACGCCGCTCGCCGTCGGATCGGTGAAGACCAACATCGGTCACCTGGAGGGCGCCGCCGGCATCGCGGGGCTCCTCAAGGCCGTGCTGTGCCTCTCCCACGGCCACCTCGTGCCCTCCCTCAACCACGAACAGCCGAACCCGGCCATCGACCTCGACCGGCTCGGCCTGCGTGTACAACGCGACCTGGCCCCCTGGACCCCCGACCCGACCGGCACCCCCCTCCGGGCAGGCGTCTCCTCCTTCGGCATGGGCGGCACCAACGCCCATCTCGTCCTCGAAGCCGCCCCCACCCCCACGGCCGAGACGCCCCCCACCCCCACGGCCGAGACGCCCCCCACCCCCCGCACCACCCCCGCCACTGTCCCCTGGCTGCTCTCCGCCCGCACTCCGCAAGCCCTGCGTGCCCAGGCCGAACGCCTCGACCAGCACGTCCGTGCCGGCCGGCCCGACCCGGTGGACACCGCATGGTCCCTGCTCACCACCCGCACCCACCTGGAACACCGTGCCGTCGCCGTCGGCACCGACACCACGGACCTCCTGCACGCCCTGTCCACCGCCGTACCCGCAGGCCCGGTCGACGGCGACATCGACCGGCCGGTGTTCGTCTTCCCCGGCCAGGGCAGCCAGTGGCACGGCATGGCGGCCGAACTCCTCGCACACTCAACGGTGTTCGCCGACCGCCTCGCCGAGTGCGGACGCGCCCTCGCCCCGCACGTCGACTGGGACCTCGAAGCCGTCCTGCGCGGCGACCCCGAAGCCCCGCCCCTGGAACGCTCCGCCGTCGTCCAGCCCGTCCTGTGGGCCGTGATGGTGTCCCTGGCCGCCCTGTGGCAGGCCCACGGCGTCCGCCCCGCCGCCGTCGTCGGACACTCCCAGGGCGAGATCGCCGCCGCCTGCGTCGCCGGCGCCCTGAGCATCGAGGACGCGGCACGAGTCGTCGCACTCCGCAGCAAGATCCTCGTCCCCCTGGAGGGCAGCAGCGGCATGGTGTCGCTCGCCCTGCCCCCGGACAACGCCCGGCACTTCACCGCCCGCTGGGGCGACCGCGTCACCGTCGCCGCCCTCAACGGCCCCGACTCCACCGTCGTCTCGGCCGACACCGACACCGTCACGGACATCCTCGCCACCGCCGAGCGGGAGAACATACGCGCCCGCCGCGTCGGCATCGACTACGCCTCCCACTCCGCACACGTCGAACCCGTCCGCGACGACATGCTGCGCCTGCTCGCCCCCATCACCCCACGCACCCCCGAGGTGCCCTTCCTGTCCACCGTCACCGGCGACTGGCTGGACGGCCCCGCCACGGACGCCGCCTACTGGTACACCAACCTGCGCCGACCGGTCCTCCTCGAACCCGCCCTGCGCGCCCTGACCGCCGCGGGACACGGCGCTTTCATCGAGGTCAGCCCGCACCCCGTCCTCACCGGCCCCGTCCAGCAGACCGTCGAGGCCACCGCGGGCACCCGCCAGGCCGTCGTCACCGGAACCCTGCGCCGCGACGACGGCGGCCCCGCCCGCTTCCAGACCTCCCTCGGCGCCCTGTGGACCCGAGGCGCCGACGTCGACTGGACACCGGTGTTCTCCGGCCTCGCACCACGCCGGATCGAACTGCCCACGTACGCCTTCCAGCGACGCCGCCACTGGATCTCCGGCACCGACGCCCCGGTCGTTGCCGACAACGCCCCGGCCCCGTCCGCCACCGCTTCGGACCGGCGTACGGTCACCCCGGACGCCGCCCGCCACGCCCCCGCCGGCCCTAGCGGCGCCGATGCCCTGCGCCTCGTCCAGGAGAACACCGCCGTCGTCCTGGGCCACTCCGATCCCGCGGCCGTCGACCCCCGACGCTCCTTCAAGGACCTCGGCATCGACTCCGTCACCGCCGTCGAACTGCGCGACCGGCTCACCGTCCTCACCGGACGCGACCTCCCTGCGACCGCGGTCTACGAGTACCCGACCCCGGCCCGCCTCGCGGACCGCCTGAGCGGCACCGGCGATCACCTCGAGAGCACGTCCCTCCCCGCCGCCGCCGACGATCCCATCGCGATCGTGTCCATGGGCTGCCGCCTCCCCGGTGGGGTGTGCAGCCCCGAGGACCTGTGGCGGCTCGTCACCGACGAGGTCGACGCCCTGTCCGCCTTCCCCACCGACCGCGGCTGGGACCTCGCCAACCTCTTCGACACCGATCCGGACCGCACCGGCACCACCTACGTCCGTGAAGGCGGATTCCTCAACAGCGCCGCCGGGTTCGACGCCGGGTTCTTCGGTATCTCGCCGCGTGAGGCGACGGCCATGGACCCGCAGCAGCGGCTGCTGCTGGAGACCGCCTGGGAGACCCTGGAACGCGCCGGCATCGACCCCCGCACGCTGCACGCCACCCCCACCGGCGTCTTCGTCGGCGCCACCGCCCCCGAGTACGGCCCTCGCCTCCACGAAGCCACCGAAGCCGTCGAAGGACACGTCCTCACCGGTACGACCGCCAGTGTGGCGTCCGGTCGGATCGCCTACGCGCTGGGTCTGGAGGGTCCGGCGGTGACGGTCGACACCGCCTGTTCGTCGTCGCTGGTCGCGCTGCACCTGGCGGTGCGCGCCCTGCGCAACGGCGAGTGCTCCCTCGCCCTCGCCGCCGGTGCGGCCGTGATGTCCAGCCCCGGCATGTTCGTCGAGTTCAGCCGCCAGCGCGGCCTGGCACCGGACGGCCGCTGCAAGCCGTTCTCCGCCGACGCCGACGGCACCAACTGGGCCGAAGGAGTGGGCGTGTTGCTGCTGGAGCGGCTGTCGGACGCCCGGGCCAACGGACATCAGGTGTTGGCCGTCGTACGCGGCTCGGCCATCAACCAGGACGGTGCCTCCAACGGGCTGACGGCACCGAACGGTCCGTCGCAGGAGCGGGTGATCCGGGCGGCGCTGGCGGATGCCGGGGTGTCGGCGGCGGACGTGGACGTGGTCGAGGCCCACGGCACCGGCACCAAACTGGGTGACCCGATCGAGGCGCAGGCCCTCCTCGCCACCTACGGCCAGCACCGGGACGCCGACCGGCCGCTGTGGCTGGGCTCGCTGAAGTCCAACATCGGCCACGCCCAGGCCGCCGCCGGAATCGCCGGGGTCATCAAGATGGTCGAAGCGATGCGTGCCCGCCTCGCCCCCAGATCACTGCACGCCGAGAAAGCCACTCCGTACGTGGACTGGTCGTCGGGTTCGGTGGAGTTGCTGGCGCAGGCTCGGGAGTGGGAGGCGCGGGACGGGCGTCCGCGCCGGGCCGGTGTGTCGTCGTTCGGGATCAGCGGCACGAACGCGCACGTGATCCTGGAGGAGGCCGAGGCAGCACCCGCCGAGGTGACGGAGCCTGCGGCTGCCGCCGAAACGGCGGTGGTTCCGTTTGTGGTGTCGGCGCGTTCTGAGGGGGCGTTGGCCGGTCAGGTCGAGCGGGTGAAGGCGCGTTTGTCGTCGGGTTCGGTGCGGTCGGTGGATGTGGCGTGGTCGTTGCTGGTGTCGCGGTCGGTGTTCGAGCACCGGGCGGTACTGGTGGATGGTGAGCCGGTCGCCTCGGGTGTGGTGGTGTCGTCGGCTGCTGCGCCGGTGTTCGTGTTTCCGGGTCAGGGGGCGCAGTGGGCGGGTATGGCGGTGGAACTCCTCGATTCTTCGCCGGTGTTCGCGGCGCGGTTCGGGGA
>NZ_JBFBCB010000063.1:0-36786 GCF_040682975.1 Streptomyces sp. NPDC051051 | reverse complement strand
CGTGCCGTGCGGACGCTCGGGGGTCCCCTCCGAACGCGGGAAGAACTCGTACCAGGAGCCGTACAGCGCCCGCTCCCGCTCCACCAGCAGGGGCATGGCGGCACTCGCGGAGACGAACTCCCGGAAGGGGTGGCGGGCCAGGACCTCGTCCACCTCGGGCGCCAGCGCCGCCGCGTACCGCTCGGTCACCGGGAGCGAGTCGTCGAGCAGCCTGCGCGCCGCCTCCCGCACCACGGTCCGCGCCGGACCGCGCGGCACCCGGGCCGCCGCGCGCTCGTAGAGGTGCCCGCCCTCCTCCAGGACCAGCCCCGTGTCGATGCCCGCGGGAATCTTGATCTCCGCGTGCCGGCGCCAGGTCGTGACGGGATCGCTCCAGGCCTCCACGGTGTACGTCCAGCGGCCCACCTCGTCGAGCGTCACCTCGGCACCCCAGCGGTCGGTGCCCGGCGCGAGTTCACGCATCGGCGTCCACGGTCCACGGCGGCCGTCCGGGTCCTTGAGGACCACGTTCGCGCCGATGGCGTCGTGGCCCTCGCGGAACACCGTCGCGGTGATCTCGAACGTCTCGCCGCTCACGGACTTGGCCGGTCGACGGCCGCACTCCACGCGCGGACGGACGTCCCGCACCGGGATACGGCCGATCGCTCTGGTGGACCTCACGCTGCACCTCCGCTGTACTGAAAAAGGTTTCTGTCGCCCGCTGTTGGTGCCCCGGCCGAAGCGGCCGGGGTGTTACCGATCCGCCGTCAGACGCAGCGTCGGCCGGGTCGTCGCGAGCCGCGCGACGCCGTTCCTGCGGATCGCCCCGCCGCGCAGGAGGCGGGTGTCCGCGCCCGCGCGCAGGTACTGCTCCGCGGCGTCCGCGGCCTCCCGCGCGCAACGCTTGCCCATCAGCACGCACAGGGTGTATCCGCAGTCCTCGAAGGTGGCCCGCACCGCGCGGTCGCCCGGGCGCGCGAGCATCACGCGTTCCCAGGCGCGGTAGCTGCGCAGACGTCTGGCGACTTCGGTCTTCGCTGGTAGCAGCATGGCGCTGTTCACCTTCCGGGAGTTCGAGAGGTACGTCGCCCCGCGGCGAGCGGGTCGGCCATGTAAGCAGAGGTGCGAAACCGTCAAACCTCCCGAGGCCTTCACTTATGGTGCACGGCCCACCACCCAACGTCCTGTTGGATCTTGTCCGTGGTGCGCTCGTGTTGCACGAATGGCGTAGCAGCCTCACTGTGGTTGTGACTCAGGAGCGACCAATGCTCACGCTTCGTGTTCGAGGCTCGGCCCGCCGGGCCGAGAAGGAGCGGAGCCTCGCCGGTGAGGAGACGAACGACGATGAAGACCGCAGTTCCCTGCTACTACCACCTCGACGTGGACGTGAGCCCGGACCGGGTCCGGCAGGTCAGGCGCATCCTGGCCGCACACCTGAGGTACTGGGACCTCGAAACGCTCGTCGAGCCCGTCTGCGGTGGGACCGAGATGCTGCTCAGTGCCATCGACGAGCACGCCACGGACAAGCACACCTCCGTCGAGCTGTGGTGGAACGGCCAGCACCTGATCACGGCGGTCGGCGGTGACGACCGGGACCTGCGCCCGGACCAGGACCTGCGCGCCTGCCTCGAGAGCATCGCCGCCACGAGCGACGGCTGGGGCTGCTGCGCCACCGACACCGGCAGCAAGGTCATCTGGTTCTCGCAGCGCGCCCGCGCCGGCGAGCGCGTCCCGCTCGTGCCGACCCTCCCCGAGCGGAACCTGCGCGAAATGCTCAAGGTGCCGCGCGAACTGCCGGTCGCGGCCCTCGCCGCCGCGGAACAGACGCACGGCGTCCTGGAGGGCGCCCGGTGACCTCCCGGCCGTACCGGAGTGCAGGGGTGCCCGCCTGGAGCGGGCGCCCCTACCCGTTGGGCGCCGACTTCGACGGGAACGGCACCAACTTCGCCTTGTTCAGCGAGGTCGCGCACCGCGTCGACCTCGTCCTCCTCGACGACGACGGCAGCAGCCGCGAGGTGCCGGTGACCGAGGTCGACGGCTTCGTCTGGCACGCCTACCTGCCCGGCGTCGGCCCCGGGCAGCGCTACGGCTACCGGGTCCACGGCCCCTGGGACCCGGCCGCCGGCCACCGCTGCAACCCGGCCAAGCTCCTGCTCGACCCCTACGCCCGAGCCGTCGACGGACAGATCGACAACCACGCCGCACTGTTCGAACGGGCCGGGGAACGCCCCGACCCCGGGGACAGCGCCGGACACACCCTGCTCGGCGTGGTCACCGACCCGGCCTTCGACTGGGGCGGGGACCGGCCCCCACAGCGCTCCTACGCCGACACGGTGATCTACGAGGCCCACGTGCGGGGCCTGACCCGCACCCACCCCGACGTCCCGCCCGAACTGCGCGGCACCTACGCGGGCCTCGCCCACCCCGCGGTCACCGGGCACCTCACCTCGCTGGGCGTGACCGCAATCGAGCTGATGCCCGTTCACCAGTACGTTCAGGACGGCTTTCTGACGGACCGGGGCCTGTCCAACTACTGGGGTTACAACACCATCGGCTTCTTCGCCCCGCACAACGCCTACGCCGCCCACGGCACCCGCGGCCGGCAGGTCGCCGAGTTCAAGGCGATGGTGAAGGAGCTGCACGCGGCCGGCCTCGAAGTCATCCTCGACGTCGTCTACAACCACACCGCCGAGGGCAACGAGAGGGGCCCCACCCTCTCCTTCCGCGGCATCGACAACGCCTCGTACTACCGCCTGGTCGACGGGGACTGGTCCCACTACTACGACACCACCGGCACCGGCAACAGCCTGCTGATGCGCCACCCCCACGTCCTGCAGCTGATCATGGACTCGCTGCGGTACTGGGTGACCGAGATGCACGTCGACGGCTTCCGCTTCGACCTCGCGGCCACCCTGGCCCGGCAGTTCCACGAGGTGGACCGGCTCTCGGCGTTCTTCGACCTGATCCAGCAGGACCCGGTGATCAGCCGCGTGAAGCTGATCGCCGAGCCGTGGGACGTCGGCGAGGGCGGCTACCACGTGGGCAACTTCCCGCCCCTGTGGTCGGAGTGGAACGGCCGCTACCGCGACGCCGTACGGGACTTCTGGCGGACCGAGCCGGGCTCGCTCGGCGAGTTCGCCTCCCGCCTGACCGGCTCCGCAGACCTGTACGCCCACAACCGGCGCCGCCCGCGCGCCAGCGTCAACTTCGTCACCGCGCACGACGGGTTCACCCTGCGTGACCTCGTCTCCTACAACGACAAGCACAACGAGGCCAACGGCGACGACAACCAGGACGGCGAGAGCGACAACCGGTCCTGGAACTGCGGGGCCGAGGGCGACACCGACGACCCGGCCGTACTGGAACTGCGCGCCCGCCAGCAGCGCAATCTCCTCGCCACCCTGCTGCTGTCCCAGGGCATCCCGATGATCTGCCACGGCGACGAGATGGGCCGCACCCAGCGCGGCAACAACAATGCCTACTGCCAGGACAACGAGGTCTCCTGGATCGACTGGCGGCCGACCCGGGAGCGGCGCGACCTCGTCGACTTCACCCGGCGTCTCGTCGCCCTGCGCTCGGCCCACCCCGTGCTGCGGCGCCGCCGCTTCTTCCGCGGCGAGACCGTCACCCACGCCGGGCAGCCGCTGCCCGACCTGGTGTGGCTGCTGCCGGACGCCCGCGAGATGACCGACCGCGACTGGCAGCGCTCCGACGCGCACTGCGTGGGCGTGTTCCTGAACGGCGACGCCATCGCCGAACCCGACCCGCGCGGCCGGCCCGTCGTCGACGACTCGTTCCTGCTGCTGCTCAACAGCTACTGGGAGCCGGTCGTGTTCCGGCTGCCCGGTGCCGGGTACGGGGAGCGCTGGGCGGTCTGCGTCGACACGGTGGAGCCGGACGGCGGCCCGGACGAGACGGAGTACAAGGCGGGCGCGGAGGTGACGGTGGAGGCCCGCGGCCTCATCGTGCTCTCGAGGCCGCCGCGCCGCTCGGAGTAGGCGGCCGCACGGGCGCTCAGCGGCCGCGGCGCGAGGTCACCGTGAACTGGGCGCCGTCGGGGTCGCGCAGTACGGCCTCGTCGGCGCCCTTGGCCAGCACGCTGCCGCCGTGCCGTTCGGCGTCCCGCGCGCAGGCCGCCGCGTCCGGCACCGCGAAGTGGACCTGCCAGTGCGGCCGGATCGTCGGGTCGGGTGCCGCCTCCAGGGCACCCGACTCGATCCGCGCCACGATGTCGCCCCGGCTGCGCAGCACCACCTCGCCGCCCTCGTAGTGCACCTCGCAGCAGCCCGGCCGGTCGCTCGCCCAGTCGAGGATCTCGCCGTAGAAGATGGCGGAGTCGAAGGCATCACGGGTGTGCAGCCGGATGAACGCGGGGGCGGCCTGCCGCCAGGCCTCCCAGTTGCCGACCAGGGAGCCCTCCCAGACGCCGAAGGTCGCGCCGTCCCGGTCGGCCAGCAGCGCCGCCCGGCCAGGCGGCAGCGAGATCGGTCCGACGGCGACCGTGCCGCCCCGCTCCCGCGCGCGGGAGGCCGCCACGTCCGCGCTCGGCACGGCGAAGTACGGCGTCCAGGCCACCGCCATCTGCCACACCGACGCGACGCCGGCGATGCCGGCCACGGGGACGCCGTTCACCAGGGCCGTGCGGAAGTGGTCGCCGAGGCTGCCCCGACGCCAGTCCCACCCGAGGACGGCCCCGTAGAACCTCTGGGTGGCCTCCATGTCCCGGCTGGTCAGGCTCACCCAGCAGGGCGCGCCGAACACGGAGTGCGTGGAGACGACCTCCGTCGCACCGGAGGCGGCATGAGAGCGGTGATGGTTCATGGCACTCGCGTTCCTGGTCGATCGGCGGCCTGCGGCATGCCACCAGTGTCCCGCCGGACCCTTCCACGGCGCCTGCCGAGCGGCCCGGTGGCACGATGGGGGTGTGCGCCGAGTACCGAGCGAATCCCGTGGTGAAACGGACCGCATCGTCGAACTCCAGCGGGAGGTCGGCCGGCTCAAGGACGCCGTGGCCTCGCACGCCGTGGTGGACCAGGCGATCGGGGTGATCGTCGGTCTGGGACGGATGACGCCGGACGGGGGATGGACGGTGCTGAAGGAGGTCTCCCAGCACACGAACATCAAGCTGCGCAACGTCGCGGAGCTGATCCTCCTCTGGGGCCGCAGCGGGCAGATGCCCGACGAGATCCGTGCGGAGCTGGAGGACGCGGTGGACCGTCACGGCCCCACCCGGATTCCCGGTGCGCCGCCGCTGGAGCGCCGTCCGCCGCGGTGACGTCCGGTCCGCGCCCGCCCCGCCGTCGTCCGCCGCGGTGACGGGCGCCCGTGCCGCGTCAGTGGGGGCCGGCGGCGATCTCCTCGCGCAGCCGCTCGAAGCATCCGCTCAGCAGCCGGGAGACGTGCATCTGCGAGATGCCGAGCTGCTCGGCGATGCTGCTCTGGGTCATGCCGCCGAAGAAGCGCAGGTACAGGATGGTCCGCTCGCGTTCCGGCAGGGCCCGCAGGCACGGGGCGACGGCCACCCGGTCGAGGACGGTGTCGTACCCCGGGTCGGGGTCGCCCAGGGCGTCCTCCAGCGCGTAGCCGTCGGTGCCGGGCATCTCGGCCTCCAGCGACAGCGCGGAGAAGCACTCGAGGGCCTCCATGCCGGTGCGGACCTCGTCCTCGGTCAGCTGCGCGTACTCGGCGATCTCGGCGATGGTCGGGGCCCGTCCCGACGTGGTCTGGGAGAGGTCCTTCGTGGCGTGCCGCACCCGGTTGCGCAGGTCCTGGACCCGGCGCGGGACGTGCAGCGTCCACATGTGGTCGCGGAAGTGGCGCTTGATCTCGCCGGTGACCGTCGGCACCGCGTAGGCCTCGAAGGCGCGGCCGCGGTCCGGGTCGTAGTGGTCGACGGCCTTGACGAGTCCGAGGGCCGCCACCTGGTAGAGGTCTTCGAGGGACTCGCCGCGCCCGCGGAAGCGGACGGCTATGCGTTCGGCCATGGGCAGCCAGAGGCGGACCAGTTCGTCGCGGAGCGACTGGCGTTCGGGGCCGTCGGGGAGCCGGGCGAGCCGGACGAAGGCCTCGGCGGTGTCCGGTGCGTCGTCGTGGGGGTGCTGCTTGGTTCTGACGGTGGGACGCATCAGGCGTGCCTCCCTCAGGTGGGTGCCGGTGGATGGACGGACACCGTGGGAAGCACGCTCGCTCGGACCTTGGGGAGATCTCCCGGGGCCCGTCGGCGGGTTCCCACGGAGGTGCCTCCTGTCCGAAGCACTTCCGGGCTGATGCCCGTTATGAGCGATCTAAAACAGATCATCGCATTTGCTCCGGCTGGGTGCATTTTATCCCCCGTGCGGCCGTCCGTCGGCACCGGCCCTGCCGGCCGGGAGAACGTCTTCCTCTTCACCCGCGTCCTCGCCGGGACGCTGGTGAACGCGTCGCCCCGGCCCTCGGTGCCGTCGATCTTGTCCGCGACGTGATGTGCGGCACTCCCGCCGTGCCGTCCGCGCGGCCCGGAACGGGATTCTTCCTGCGCACGGCTTGATCACCGATCAAAAGGGGTGAAGGCCCTGGCCACACCGCATTCCGCTCATTTGACAGTGCGCTGAGCCCACGGATAGGAAGCAGCCCGTAGAAGTCGAGAGGTGGACTGTGTACGAGCCGAACGTGGTCGGGGACTGGCACGAGTACGACGAGCATGCCGGTCTGCGGGTCCGCGTCCACCGTCTGGAGCGGGCGGAGCCGCCCCGGGGACGCGACGACGCGGCCGAGGGGCTGACGTATTTCACCCTGCGGGTGACCGTCGAGAACCGCGGCGAGCAGAGCTTCGGCGTCCACCTGGAGGACGGGCAGATCGACGTGCGGATCGGCCCCGACGGCGAGAGCGCCTTCATCGACTGGCGCAACTCGCAGTTCATCGAGGGGTTCGACGTCTACCCGCTGCGCCGCGCCACCGCCGTGCTGTACGCCGCCGGGCCCGAGGCCGCGCTGGGCCAGGTCGACGTGCAGATCCAGCTGCGCGTCGACGAGGAGTGGGCCGGGCGGCGGATGTGGGTCGGCGGTGTCGGCCTGCACGAGGGGGCCGCCGGGGCCCCCGCCGCGGTCCGCGACAGCCTGGCGCGCCAGGTGAGCAACTTCCTGCGCGACCAGGCCGAAGAGGGCACCGCCTGACGCCCCGCCCGACGCCCCGTCCCGCTCAGTGCGGGATGCCGTCGATGATCTCGCGGGCGCCCTGACGCAGCAGCGCGACGGCCACCGACGTGCCGAGCGTGGCCGGGTCCAGGCGGCCCGCCCACTCGTGGGCGTTCAGCCGGGTCTTGCCGTCCGGGGTGAACACGCAGGCCCGCAGCGAGAGTTCACCGCCGCGGTCCACCTGTGCGAAACCGGCGATGGGGCTGTTGCAGTGGCCCTGCAGGACGTGCAGGAACATCCGCTCGGCGGTGGCCTCCCGATGGGTCGCGGGATCACCGAGCCCGCTGACCGCGTCGATCAGCTCGCCGTCGCCCGCACGGCACTGGAGGGCGAGGATGCCCGCGCCGATGGGCGGCATCATCGTCTCCGGCGAGAGGACCTCGCTGATCACGTCCGGCCGGCCGATGCGCTCCAGGCCCGACACCGCGAGCAGCAGCGCGTCCGCCTCGCCCGCCGCGAGCTTCGCCAGCCGCCGGTTGGCGTTGCCGCGGAACGGCACGCACTCCAGATGCGGGTGGGTGGTGGCCAGTTGGGCGACCCGGCGCACCGAGGAGGTGCCGATCCGGGTCCCCGCCGGGAGTTCGTCGAGGGTGAGCCCGCCCGGGTGCACGAGGGCGTCCCGGATGTCGTCCCGCTTCAGGAACGCCGCGAAGACGGTGCCGGCCGGGAGGGGCCGGTCCGCCGGGACGTCCTTGACGCAGTGCACCGCCAGATCGGCCTCGCCGGCCAGCAGGGCCGCGTCGACCTCCTTGGTGAACGCGCCCTTCCCCTCGACCTGGGACAGGTCTCCCAGCCACTTGTCGCCGGTGGTCTTCACGGGGACGACCTCGGTGCGCACACCGGGGTGCAGGGCGGCCAACTCCGCGCGGACGCGCTCCACCTGGGCCAGTGCCATGGGCGAGTCGCGGGAGACGATGCGGATCAGTTCCGGAACGGACATGCGGGACACGATAGACCCTCGGGAGGGCCGCCGTTCGACGCTCGGGGCGAAGCGCGTCCCGGCCCGGACACGGGACCGCGCCGGGAGCGGGTGCGCCGGTCCGGGGCCGGTCCCGCGGCCGGACCCGCGTCCCGCTCGGGTCCTGCGCCCCGGGACCGGACCCGGTCACCGGGTCACGCGTACGCGTCGAAGGTGATCCCGGACGGCTTGGCCGAGTTGAGGTGGTTGCCGAAGCTGTCGTCCCTCAGACCGAAGTGGGCGCTGCCGAAGTCGTAGGCGGCCAGCTTCTCGCGCACGCCCGCCGGGTAGCCGTTCCAGCCGACCAGCGGCGGGTACTGCCAGGTGCCCTTGTGGTTCTCCGGCGGTTCGTCGCCCGAGCCGGCGAGCCGGAAGCAGTGCGTGCTGATGCCGTCCTTGTGGTAGACGACCTTCGCGTGGGTGCCGTCGAAGCGGACCCCGGAGGCGGCGGTGACGGTGAACGAGCCGTGATTGGACGTCGAGACGTACTTCACCGCGTTGTTCTGCACCCACACCACGACGTGCTCCCAGTCGTGCCGGTGCCCGCCGATGCTGGTGCCCGCCAGCGCCTGGTCCTTCTCGAAGTACAGGCCGTACAGGTAGGCGCACCAGCCGTTGTTGCACTTGTAGCGGGAGTAGCTGTTGGTGTTGTCGAGGTCCGAGGCGTCACGGCAGTTGCCGTTGAGGGCGCCGGTCGGGTTGAGGCCGCCGTTGACGGTTCCGTCGGGGCCGATCGCGGGGGTCGAGTAGCAGCCGTCCGTGTCGTAGTCGAAGGCGGGCAGGTACGCGCGCTCGCCCGCTTCGGCGTTGGCCGGGAGGGCCGTGGGCGGGGCGGCGTGGGCGACCGTGGGGACGGCGACGACGAGCGCGGCGGCACCGGCGAGCCCGGTGAGCCATCTCCTGCGGTGCTTCTTGAACGTGGGTGACGACACTGCGTCCTCCTCAGGACCGGGCGCAGCCGAACGGCTGTGGGGGAAAAGGGAGTTCAGCTTCCCCGATCTCCAGTTCCGCGCCAAGGGGTCGCGGGCGTCCCGGTGGTGAAGCGCAGCCCAATAAATGGCTTCTGACACCATGTCGGCAGGCTTGGGGGACGTCCGGGAGGTCGGCCGACGGCTCCTCGGGTGTCGGATCGGTGCGCAGCCGGAGCCGGAGCCGGAGCCAGGACGGCCGGCGCAGGCCGGGCGCGGCGCCGGGAGTACGGCACCCGCGGCAGGGAGCCGTCCGCCGGTCACCTCAACGCCGAACGGCACCAGGTGCACGGAGGCGGTCGCGGCGGGCCGCGCCGCCTTCACCGGCGTCCGGGCCGGACCCGTCCAGGACCGGGGCAACGGGAAGCCGGCGCGGCCCCGCCGGTCAGAGCTGGTTGCCCGGCGGCAGCGGCGGGGCCTGGACCAGGCCCGTCTGGTAGGCGATGACGACCAGTTGGGCACGGTCGCGGGCGCCCAGCTTGGTCATGGCACGGTGGACGTGGGTGCGCACGGTCAGCGGGCTCACGAACAGCTTCTCGGCGATCTCGTCGTTGGAGTGGCCCTCGGCCACCCAGGCCATCACCTCGCGTTCGCGTGCGGTGAGCACGGACAGGTCGTCGGGCGCGGCGAGTCGGGCGCCCTCGGCGGGGGAGGTGAGGAAACGGGTGATCAGGGCGCGGGTGGCGAGCGGGGACAGCAGGGACTCGCCGCAGGCCACGGTGCGGATGCCGTCGAGGAGGGCGTCGGCGGTGACGTCCTTGCCGAGGAAGCCGCTCGCGCCGGAGCGCAGCGCGGCGGCGACGTACTCGTCGATCTCGAAGGTCGTCAGGATCAGCACGCGCGTGGCGGACAGGTCCGGGTCGGCGCAGACCGCGGCGGTGGCGGCGAGTCCGTCGGTGCCGGGCATGCGGATGTCCATCAGGACGACGTCCGGCCGGTGCTCGCGGGTCAGTCCGACCGCTTCGGCGCCGTCGGCGGCCTCGGCGACGACCTCCATGTCGTCGCAGGAGTCGATGAGGATGCGGAAGGTGGCCCGCAGCAGGGCCTGGTCGTCGGCGAGCAGTACGCGGATGGTCATGGGGTCCGTTCTCGGGGTCCGTGCCGCGGGCCGGCCGGGGTACCCGGCCGTGGTCCGGTAGGGGGCTGCTCCATGGTGACGGACGTGACGCCCCGTGTCGTCGTGCGGTCGCCGCACATCCGGCGTACTCGTCCCGCCGTACGGTCCGCCGCGCCCGTCCGCCGCGAGGGGACTCCGGCCGATCGCCCAGCGGTACCCCGGCGAGTCGCGGCGCCCCCGCCCTTTCCCCCGCACGGCCGACGACCCTCTGGCCCGCGCCGCCGGCGCTGACTCCGGGCAGCCGGCCGGGGCACGGGCGGACCCCACCTGAGGCCGGACCCCGCGCCGTGGGCCGGACCCCGCCGACCGAGCGGTCTCTACTCTCCGGTAATCTCGCGCGCCAGGCCGTCAGAGGAGAGAGCCGTGCCCCGGTCCCACCGTTCACCCCTGTTGCTCGCGGGCCTCCTGGCCTCCGCGGGCGTCGCCCACTTCGCCGCGCCGCGCACCTTCGACGCGATCGTGCCGCGCTCCCTGCCGGGTTCGCCGCGGACCTGGACGTACGCGAGCGGCGCCGTCGAACTGGCCCTGGCCGCCGGTGTCGCCCTGCCCGCGACCCGCAGGAGGGCCGCGCTGGCGACGGCCGCGCTCTTCGTCGGCGTCTTCCCCGCCAACGTCAAGATGGCCGTGGACTGGCGCCACCGCCCGGCCCCGTTCAAGGCCGCCGCCGTCGGCCGGCTGCCCCTTCAGGTGCCCCTCGTGCTGTGGGCCCGCAATGTCGCACGGAACACGCGGAAGACGGAGGGAACCCCGTGAGCAAGGCACTCGAGACCGGTGACCTGGTCGAGGACTTCGCACTGCCGGACGAGACCGGCACCGTCCGCAAGCTCACCGAACTGCTCGCCGAGGGACCCGTCGTCCTCTTCTTCTACCCCGCGGCCCTCACCGCCGGCTGTACCGCGGAGGCCTGTCACTTCCGCGACCTCGCCGCCGAGTTCGCCGCCGTCGGCGCGCGTCCCGTCGGCATCAGCGGCGACTCCGTCGACCGGCAGCAGGAGTTCGCCGGCCGCCACACGCTCGGCATGCCGCTGCTGTCCGACGCCGACGGCACCGTGCGGGAACGGTTCGGCGTGAAACGCGGCTTCTCCCTGGCCCCCACCAGACGCGTCACCTTCGTCATCGGCCAGGATCGCACCGTCCTGGCGGCCGTCCGCAGCGAACTGCGGATGAACACCCACGCCGACCGCGCCCTGGAGGTGCTGCGCGCCCATCGCGCCCGGTAGCCGTACGGGGCCGTGGTGCCGCCGTGGCCCCGGTCTGCCCTCGGCCCCGGCGGGCGTCCTGCGGGCCGTACCCGCGCCGCCCTCCCGCCGTCCTGGCGGGAACCCTCCGCCGCCGGGCGCGCCTTCGCACGCGGGTGTCCATGCCGGCGCCGGCCCGCGCCCCGGGCGGGCGCCCCGGCTCAGAACTCCTCGTGGTCCTCCGGATCCCCGCCCAGCCGCCGGGGCACGCGGTCCGCGATCGCCGCCATCTGTGCCGCCCCCAGCTCGAAGCCGGACACGTCCAGGTTGGCGCGCTGCCGCTCCGGGTCCGAGGACTTCGGGACGGGCACCGCGCCGAGCTGGAGGTGCCAGCGCAGGACGGCCTGGCCGGGAGTGACGCCGTGGGCCTCGGCGACGGAGACCACGGCCGGGTCCTCCAGCAGGGCCGAGCCGCGGCCCAGCGGGCTCCAGCTCTCCGTGACGATCCCCTTGGACGCGTGGAAGGCGCGCAGCGCGTCCTGCGGGAAGAGCGGGTGCAGCTCGATCTGGTTGACGGCGGGCAGCACGCCCGTCTCCTCCTCCAGCCGCTCGATGTGCGCGGCGGTGAAGTTGGAGACGCCGATCGACCGGACCAGCCCCTCCTCCCGCAGTTTGATCATGGCGCGCCAGGAGTCGACGTACTTGTCGACGCGGGGCAGCGGCCAGTGGATCAGGTACAGGTCGATCCGGTCGAGGCCGAGCCGTCGGCGGGACTCCTCGAAGGAGGCCAGCGTCTCGTCGTGGCCGTGGTGGCGGCCCGGCAGCTTCGTCGTCACCACGATCTCCTCGCGCGGCACCCCGCCGCGCGCGATCCCGCGGCCCACGCCGCTCTCGTTGCGGTAGTTCGTCGCCGTGTCGATCAGGCGGTAGCCCAGGCCGAGCGCGCCCACCACCGCCTCCTCCGCCTGCGCGTCGTCCATCGGCCAGGTGCCGAGACCGATCGCCGGCAGGGTCGTTCCGTCGTTGAGCGTGCGGGCGGGGACGTGGTTCACCATCAGGCCTTCCCTCGGCTGTGTCGTCCTTCCACCCTCGCCGACGGGCCGGGGATCGATCAACCGGAGGGGCGGGGACGGAGGCGCTGTCGTCACGTCGTCGATTCGCTGTCACGATCTCCGAGGAGCCGTACCGGCTGCGAGGACGAGCGGAGCGAGCATGACGACCGGGTTCGACAGCGAGGCGAGGGACGTGGTGGAGGACGTGGCGAGGGACGGGGCGCAGGGCGCGGCAGGGGGCGCTCCGGCGCACACGACGGTGGTCGCGGCGCTCGACGAGGCGCTGGAGGAGGCCGTACGGGACGCCGGTCTGATCCTCCGGCCGGCCGCCGGGCACATCGGCGCCGACATCGACGGCGTCGACCTGGCCGACGGCCTCGACGACGCACAGGTCGCCGCGATCAGGGCGGCGGTGCTGCGGTGGAAGGTGGTCTTCTTCCGCGGGCAGCGCCTGGACCACGCCGGGCACGTGGCGTTCGCCCGCCGGTTCGGCGAACCGGTCGTCTTGCCCAGGCGCGGCAGCGCCTCCCCGGCGGACTTCCCCGAGATCGAGACCACCGCCGACCGGCTGGAACTCGGCGGCCGGTTCGGCATGGAGCACGACGAGTGGCTACGGCGCCGCCGCCACACCCTGCTGCGCGGCTGGCACTGCGACCACGGCGCGCGCGTCGACCCGCCCGCCGCGACGATCCTGCGCGCCGAGACCGTCCCCCCGTACGGCGGCGACACCACCTGGTCCAACCTGGCCGCCGCCTACGCGGGCCTCTCCGCGCCCCTGCGCCGCTTCGCCGGACAACTGCGTGCCGAACACCGCCTCGGCGTGGGCTACCAGCCCCGCCCCGGCGACGACGCCTACGTCCGTCACCTCCTCGACCACCAGGTCGCCTCCGTGCACCCGCTGGTACGGGTCCACCCCGAGACGGGCGAGCGGATCCTCAACGTCAACGGCTACTACGTCGAGCAGATCACCGGCCTCTCCCGCGCGGAGAGCGCCGCGATCCTGGAGCTGCTGCTGGCGGAGGCGACCCGCCCCGAGTACACGGTGCGCTTCCGCTGGGAACCGGGCAGCGTGGCCTTCTGGGACAACCGCGCCACCATCCACCTCGCCCCGGCCGACAACGCCCACCTCGGCTTCCCGCGCACCATGCACCGCGTGATGCTCACGGGAGACGTCCCGGTCGGCGTGGACGGCCAGCCGTCGCAGCCGGTCACGGGGACGGAGCCGGGCCGCTGGTGAGGCCGCCGCCCGGCGGACACCGGGCGGCGCGCCCGGCACCCGCCGGCACCGCGGCCGTTCTCAGCCGCCCGGTCTCCACCCCAGCGCCGGCCCCAGCGCGGTCGCCATGTCGGTGAGGATCTGTACGTAGTCCTCGTGGGCGAAGGCGAACGGGAGGGCGAAGGCGACCTCGTCGATCTCGCGGAACGCCGCGTGCGCGTGGAGGCGTTCGGCGAGTTCGGCGGAGGTGCCGACCAGGTCCGGGGCGAACAGCAGCCGGGCCGGACCCTGCGGGGACGCGGTGCGCGGGAGGCGCTCGGCGGCGAACCGCTCGTACTTCGCGCGCTGCCGGGGCGTCGCGGAGTCGGTGGGGACGACGACGAGGCCCTGCGAGACGCGGGCCGCGTCCCCGTCGGGGTGCGCGGCGCGGAAGGCACGCACCTGGGCGAGCTGGATGTCGGCGAAGTCCCGTTCCCCGTCGGGTCCTTCGGCCTTCACCACGCTGCTGGTGAGGAGGTTCACGCCGTTCTCCCCGGCCCACCGCGCCGAGTCGATGCTGCCGCCGCCGTACCACAGGCGGCCGGCCAGGCCGGGGGAGTGCGGCTGCACACGGTCGGAGAACACCTCGAAGCCCTCGCTGCCGCTGAAGTCGGTGGCGGGCTCGCCGCGCACCAGGTCGAGCAGCCGCCGCACCCTGCCGTACCCGAAGTCCTCGGCGTCGGCGGTGTCCGGGTACAGGGCCTGCTTGACCCGGTCGTAGTGCATCGGCGGGCCGACGCTCACCCCCGGATTGAGCCGGCCCCCCGACAGGACGTCGACGGTCGCGAGGTCCTCCGCCAGCCGCAGCGGGTTCTCCCAGCCCAGCGGGATCACCGCGGTCCCCAGCTCGATGTGGCTGGTGCGCTGCGAGGCGGCCGCCAGGACGGCCACGGGGGAGGAGATGCCGTACTGGAGGTGCCGGTGGCGCAGCCAGGCGCTGTCGAAGCCCAGCCGTTCGCCCAGCTCGATGATCTCCAGCGTGGTCTCGTGCCCGCGGCGCGGGTCGGCCTCGTCGAACAGGCCGATGGTGAGGAAGCCCAGCTTGCGCAGCGGGCGGGGGGCGATCGGCATCGGTTCCTCCCTCGTCGACGGCGGGCACCGCGCGCACACCGTGCTCGGGTGATTGTCGCAGCAAGGGGTCAGGTCAGCGGTATGACGACCTCGTCCTCGACCGGCGGGTCGAGCTCCTGCGCGCGGTTGCCGGTGGCCGCGAAACACCGCAGCCGCACGCTCTCGGGGCTCACGTCCAGGCGCAGGAAGCACTTGAAGAACGGCGGGCTGTACGTCGCCGAACTCGGGGAGAACAGCGACGTGTAGATCTTGCGCACGGGCAGCCGGAACCGGGCCCCGCGGTCCGGTCGGCGGGCGGTGCCCAGCAGGGTGGCGACCAGCCGGATCCGCCGGGTGATCCGCACCGGACCGTCCGGGCCCCGGGTCGGCGGGATGCCCAGCCGCTCGGCGATCACCGCGGTCGCCTCGGCCTCGGTGATCCTGAACAACCGGCGCAGCCGCAGCCGTCGGCCGTACAGGCGGCTGTAGAAGGCGAGGGAGTCGCCGCGCAGCGGGTAGCAGCGGAAACCGGCCTCCGTGACCCCGCCCACGGCGACCCGTGGGATGGTGTGGGTGGCGTGCATGAACGCGCCGCCGCCGCCCGCGACGACGTACTGGAGCGTGCGGCCGTCCGCCAGGGGCACCGGGTAGCGCTGGTAGTTGTGGATGTCGCCGCCGATCGCCGCGACGAACCGGTGCGCGGGGTCGCGCACGATCTCGTCGACCGTGCCGCCGCCCTCGATCGGGCAGGGGTGGTGCTCGCCGTCCACGTACAGCGGCGAGCCGGTGATCAGGATCTTCGGGCGCGGCCCGCGCGCCGCCTCCCGCAACCAGGCGCCCTGTTCGGCGTCCAGGGTGCCGAGCAGGCCGGTGTCGATGCCGATGATCCGTACCGGCCCGGAGTCGATCGCCCAGTACGGACCGGGCTGCACGGCCTGTTGGGCCGGTCCACCCCGCAACGCCCTTGCCCGGTCGAGCCGTTCGCCGGCGCCGTGGCGCGGGCGGTGCCACAGCCGCGAGCGCAGCCAGGCCCGGCCGAACGGCCGGGGCGCGGGCTCCTCGGGCAGCGGCGGGGCGTCGCCGCAGAAGACCCGCATGAAGGCGCCGAGGTCCTCGTACCAGTCGTGGTTGCCGGGTATCGCGTAGATCGGCGCCCGGTAGTCGCGGTACGGGCGGAAGAACTTGCCGGCGTAGTCGTCCGCGCCGCCCACGGGATAGATGACGTCGCTGGCCAGGACGGCGAAGCTGGTGTCCTGACCCACGGCCAGGAAGCCGGGGACGACGGCGTACTGCGGGTCGTCGCCCTCGCCCGTGTCGCCGATCACCATGAAGGAGAAGCGGTCCGGGTCCGAGCGCCGGATCACCTTGTCCGCCGGCGCCCCGGCCGCCGCCCGCTGGGCCACCCACCGGCCGCGCGTACGGCCGGTGGGGTCCCCGAACCAGGACGCCAGGACGCCGTTGCGCGCGGCCCACAGCATCCTGGGGTCCAGCCACGAGATCCTGCGGACCTCGGCGGGCATCAACTGCTTGTAGGCGCCGGGGTCATGGGCGCCCCAGCCGGCGCCTTCGGCGGTATCGCGTGAGGAGTCGGACACCGGTGCACCGTAACAACGGTTCCGGGCGGGGCGGCGGGGAGGGTGACCGCGCTCCGGGCCCTCGACGGCGGTCCGGCACCGGCACCCTGATGACCGACGCCGACGACACCTGGGGGACCGGCGCCGGCTCCCGCACCCGGACCGCCGGCGTCGACGCGCACTTCGGGGCCCAGACGACCTGGGACTTCTACAAGAACACCTTCGGCCGCAGCGGCACCAAGACCGTCAACGGCGTCACCTACACCAGCACGGCCTCCGACGGCGTCGCCGTCGCGGGTATCGGTTGGGCCGCCGCGCTGCAGATCTGGTACAAGGCGCTGACGACGTACACGACGTCCAGCACCGACCACGCCGGCGCCCGCACCGCCGCCCTCAACGCGGCCGCCGCACTCTACGGCAGCGGCTCCGCCCAGTACGCCGGAGTCGGCAACGCCTTCGCCGGCATCAACGTCGGCAGCCACATCACCCCGCCCAGCAGCGGCGTCACCGTCACCAACCCGGGCAGCCAGTCCGCCACGGTCGGCACCGCGGTCAACCTCCAGATCACCGCGAGCAGCACCAACAGCGGCGCCCTGACCTACGCCGAGACCGGTCTGCCCGCCGGCCTGTCGATCAGCTCCACCACCGGCCTGATCTCCGGCACCCCGACCACCGCCGGCTCCACCGGCGCCACCGTCACGGTGACCGGCAGCACCGGCGCGACCGGCACCGCGGCCTTCACCTGGACGGCCTCCACCGGCGGCGGCACCTGCACCTCCGCCCAGCTCCTGGGCAACGCCGGCTTCGAGTCCGGCAGCACCAGCTGGACCGCCAGCAGCGGAGTCATCACCGACTCCAGCAGCCAGGCCGCCCACGGCGGCTCCTGCAAGGCCCGGCTGGACGGCTACGGCTCCCCCCACACCGACACGCTCACCCAGTCGGTGGCCGTCCCGAGCGGCTGCAGGGCGACCCTCACCTTCTGGCTGCACGTCGACAGCACGGAGACCACCACCGGCACCGCCTACGACAAGCTGACGGTCACCGCCGGATCGACCACGCTGGCCACCTACTCCAACCTCGACAAGGCGACCGGACACACGCAGAAGACCTTCGAACTGTCGTCGTTCGCCGGATCCACCGTCGCCCTCAAGTTCACGGGCGCCGAGGACTCCTCCCTCCAGACCGGCTTCGTCGTGGACGACACCGCCCTCACGACCGGCTGACCGCCGCCCTGTCCCTGAGCGGACCTCCCGCACACGTGCTCTCCGCGCGTGCGGGACGTCCGCCGCCCTCAGCCCAGCGGGTCGAGCGTCAGGTACGCCTGGAGCGGCGACCCGTCGTGCACGAGCGACTCGTGATGGCCGACGTCGTCGAAGGCGAACGCGTACGCCTTCCCGTCGGCCATCTGCGCGTGGATCGCGCGGGCGTAGTGGTCGGTCACCGCGTCCTGGTAGAAGCCCGCCGACGTGGTGTCCGGCTGGTTCGCGTTGACCAGCAGGGTGGACCGGTGGAACCCGGCGCACAGGGTGCGGGAGATCGGCCCGCGCACGGCGTCGTTGGGGGCGTCCAGCAGGCGGTGGCAGCCGAACACGCTGTCCGCGTCGGGCTTCTGGAAGCTGGTGACCACGGCGCCCGACCCGTTGGTGAAGTTCATGACGCCGCCGGAGACCCGGCCGTAGTACTTCGTGCCCGGCTGGTCCGCGAACGGCGTCACCGTCAGCGTCGAGGTCGCGTACTTCTGCCAGACGCGGTTGATGTAGTCGTCCAGCACGGTACGGGGCAGCGCCCCGGTCTCGATGCCGTACAACGGGGACAGGGCCCGCAGGACGGTGCCGTCGGAACGGGTCTGGATCAGGTTCGCCCAGCCGCCGGCCTGTCCGCGCAGGGTGTTGAAGAAGCCGTTGTAGCCGCCGGCCTTGAGGCGGCCGGTGCTCACCGTGCTCCCGTCGGCGCGTTGTACACCGACCGAGTAGGGCGCGGAGAACATGTCGACCTGGGTGCTGTTGAGCCACAGCCCCGCGTCGTTGAGCGTGTACTCCGACCAGTTGAACAGGATGTTCCGGTTGGGGTCGCCGGGATTCTGCACGGCCGGCTGCACGAGCCCGCCCGTGGTCAGCCTGAACACCAGCTTCTGGCCGTACGAGAAGTAGATGCGGCCGGAGAACCTGGGGATCCGGATGGTGGCCGACTGCCCGGCCGCCGGGCCCGTGATCGAGGCGTCCGGCGCCGGAGTGGGCGGGTTGCCGCCGGCGGGCCACGCGTGGAAGGTGCCGTTCGCGTCGGCCCAGCCCTGCTGACCCGTCGTCAGGAGGGTGCCGAGGTTGTAGACGTAGAGGGGTTCGCCCCGCCCCGAGTTGTTGGTGATCTTGAGCGGGACGGTGGCCGGGACGGCGGCCTGGGCCGGTGGCCCCAGGGTGAGCAATGTGCCGACGAGTGCGGCGGCTCCTGCCGCCGCCGCCAGCCGGGACCTGAGCGTGCGAAGCACTCTCCACCTCCGTGCGGGTAGACCTGTGGGGTTGGTCCGTACCTGTTGAGAGCGCTCTCAAAGTCGCATCAGGGTGTGAGCATGTCAATGACTGTGCGCGAGACGTGCACGAGATCCGCACGAAGGGGCGCCCGCGGTGCGCTCGCCGCGAGCGCCCGCCCGCCCGGGCGGCGGTCCCGGCGGCATCCGTGTCGTGGGGGCCGGCGCCGCCGTGGGCGCTGCGGGCGTCAGGGCCGCGGCTTGTGCGCGAACACCCACCGGTTCCCCTCCAGCGCGTCGTTCGGCTCGGGGAGGGGGCCGCGTCCGTGCCGGCGGGTGAAGTCGAAGGGGGTGTGTACCGAGGTGGACCAGCCCTTGGCCGTCAGATCGCCCGCGGAGTCGGGCCGTGGTCCCTTGTCGAAGAGGTGCAGCAGGTCGATGCCGATCTGTTCCCGTGTCGCCGTGTAGATCGCGCTGTCGCGGTACGCCAGCAGGTCCTTCTCCAGCTTGGCCTCGAACGCCAGCGCGCTGCCTTCGGCGGTCAGCCGGTCCACCGTGTCGATGAGGTACGTCTCGGCGCGGCTCGGCAGGTAGAAGAGCAGCCCCTCGGCCAGCCAGACGCTCGGTGCGGCAGGGTCGAAGCCGGCGGCGGTGAGCGCCGCGACCCAGTCGGCGCGCAGGTCGACCGGTACGGGGACGCGCTTCACCTTCGGGTCGGCCGACAGGTCCGTGAGCACCTGGTGCTTGAACGCCAGCACGCCCGCCCTGTCGACCTCGAAGACCACGCAGTCGGACGGCCAGTCCAGCCGAAAGGCGCGGGTGTCCAACCCCGCGCCCAGCAGGACCACTTGGCGGGCGCCCGTGCGGACCGAGCGGAGGAGGAAGTCGTCGAGGACCCTGGTCCGCAGGCCGAAGTAGCGGGCGAACCGCCCCCACAGCGGGTTGCCGTCCCCGTCCGTGACCTGCTGGATGCGCACCGGCCAGTGCGCGCACGCCGGGGCGGCGCGCACGAAGTGTTCCGCGTAGACGTCCCGGGCCAGGCTGTCGTGGCGGTGGGTCTCGATCGCCCGTGCCGCGGCGACCAGGAGGGCGGTCAGGCCCACGCCTGCGTCCACGCCTTCCCCGTCCGTGTGCTGCGACGCCGTGCCGGCCATGTTTCCTCCGTTGGCGGGAGTGGGGACTGTCGGGTGCCTGCTTGTCGGGTGCGGTGGGTTCGCGGTGCCGCACGTCCCGTTCATCGACTTCTTCCCTCCGGGAGCAGGACGGGTTTGACCACACGGCCCGCCTCGCAGTCGCGTTCGGCCTCGTTGATGTCGCTCAGTGGGTAGGTGCGGATCAGTTGGTCGAAGGGAAAGCGTCCGGCCTGCCACAGCCCGGTCAGCCGGGGTATCAGCAGTCCGGGTACGGCGTCCCCCTCGCAGATGTGGCGGATGCCGCGGCCTCTGTCCAGCGTGCCCGGTTCGAGTGGCAGCGCGGTGTGGAGCCGTGCCACCAGGCCGAGGGTGCCGGTGGGGCGCAGCGCATGGAGCGCGTCGTTGACGAGCGGGGGCGAGGCCGTGGTGTCCAGCGCGTACTGCGCGCCGCCGTCGGTCAGCCGCCGGATCCGCTCGGGCAGTCCGGCCGCCGCGGCGGGCAGCGGGACCGCACCGAACCGCTCGGCCAGGGCCAGCCGCCCGGGATGCCGGTCGACGGCCACGGTCAGCGCGCCGGCGGCGGTGGCCGCCATCACCGCGGCCAGGCCCACCGCTCCCGCGCCGAAGACCGCGAGGGTGTCGCCGGGGCCGGCGCCGAAGGTGTTCAGCACGGCTCCGGCGCCGGTGAGGAAGCCGCAGCCGAGCGGTCCGAGCAGTTCGACGGGCAGCGCGGGGTCGACACGGACGGCGTTGCGGGCCGGGACGAGTGCGTACCGGGCGAACGAGGACTGGCCGAACCACCGGGGGGCCAGTGCCTGCCCGGTCGCGTCGGTGAAGCGCGGCGCGTCCTCCTCGCGTCCTCCGAAGAGGTTGAGGGAGGCGAAGGAGTCGCAGTGGGCGGGGGCCGCGCCGCGGCAGTTCCGGCAGTGTCCGCAGGAGTCGAAGCTCAGTACGACGTGGTCGCCGACGCCGATCTCGGTGTCCGGGCCGCCGCCCGCGCGCACCACGACCCCCGCCCCCTCGTGGCCGAGGACCGCCGGCAGCGGGCTGCGACCGGCCGATCGCCGGACCGCGAGATCGGTCCGGCACATCCCGCAGCCCGCGATCTCGACCAGGATCTCGCCGTCGGCGGGTTCGGTGCGCAGGGTCACCTCCTCGACCGCGAACGGGGCCTCGTACGAGCGCAGTACGGCCGCCTGGAACCTCATCGTCACTCCTCCCGCGGGCGGTGGACGACGAACGGCCGGAGGTTGCCGTAGAGCCCCCACGGTCCGCCCGCGACGCCCACACCACTGTTCTTGACGCCGGCGAAGGGCTGGGCGAGGGACAGCTCGGCGTGGTGGTTGATCCAGGCCGTGCCGCATTCGAGCCGGTCGGCCACCGCCTCGGCCCGGTCGATATCGGTGCCCCACACGGAGCCGCCCAGCCCGAAGACGGTGCCGTTGGCCGCGTCGACGGCTTCGTCGATGCTCCGGTAGGGCAGCACCGGCAGGACCGGTCCGAACTGTTCCTCGGTCACCACGGGGCTGCCGGGCGGGACATCGGTGAGGATCGTGGGGGCGAAGAAGTAGCCCGGCCGGTCCAGCCGCCGCCCGCCGGCCGCCGCCCGGGCGCCGTCCGTCAGGGCCCGCTTCGTGACCTGCTCGACCCGGGCCAGCTGAGTGGCGTTGTTGACCGGGCCCAGCCGGGTGTCCGGGTCGAGGCCGGCCCCGACGGCGACGCTCTTCGCGCGCTGGGCGAGGGCTTCGACGACCTCGGCGTGGAGCCGGGCCGGGGCGTAGACGCGTTTGACCGCCATGCAGACCTGCCCGCAGTTGCGGAACGCGGCCCAGAACAGCCGGTCCGCGATCCGGTCCACCTCGACGTCGTCCAGCAGGACGGCGGCGTCGTTGCCGCCCAGTTCCAGGGTGACCCGGGCGAGCGAGGCCGCAGCCGCTTCGGCGACGGCCCGCCCGGTGGGCACCGAGCCGGTGAAGGTGACGTGGCGGATGCCCGGATGGGAGGCGAGGCGGGCGCCGAGGGGTTCGTGGCCTGTGACGACGGTCAGTACGTCCTCGGGCAGGGCCGCGGTGAGGACGGAGCCGAGCAGTCGGGTGGCCAGAGGGGTGAACGGGGACGGTTTGAGGATCACGGTGTTGCCCGCCGCGAGCGCGGGCGCGAACTTCGCCGCCGCGAGCTGGAGGGGAAAGTTCCACGGCACGATCGCGGCGACGGGACCGAGGGATCGCCAGCGGACCTCGCTGTGCACGGGCCGGCCGTCGGTGATCCGCCGGGTTCTGGGGGTCAGGTCCGCGAAGTGGCGCAGGCGGGCCGCCGTACGGGCGACCTCCGCGTACGACTCGGCCAGGGGCTTGCCCTGTTCCCGGGTGAGGAGCCGGGCGAGGTCGTCGCCGGCCGTCTCCACGGCGTCGGCCGCCACGCGCAACGCGACGGTGCGGGCGGCGGGGTCGGCGCGCCAGCCGTGCCAGGCCCGGCGGGCCCGGTCGACCACGGCGTCCAACTCGTCCGGCCGCTGGTCGGGGGCCTCGTCGAAGGTCTCTCCGGTGGCCGGGTCGACGACGGCGAAACGCGCGGCCCGGCCACCGGGGACGCGGTCGGGCTCAGAGGTCGGCATGCGGTCGGTCAGTTCACGGCGGGGACGCCGGCCGCGTGCTCCCGGGCCTGGCGGTCCATCTCCGCCCGGAAGGCGGCCACCAGATGCGGCTGGATCCTTCCCGTCGTGCGGTCGCCGCCCGCGCAGACCGCTCCGCGCACGCCCACGATGTCCGTGCCGATGCGGGTCAGTGGACCGAGGTCGGTCTGTTTGACGCTGCCCGCGAGGGCGGCGAGCAGACCGGACGCGTGGGCCAGCCGGACGAACTCGGCGCAGACATCCGGCGGAACGTGGTCGAACAGCCGCGTCCCGTCCTTGACGGCGGTGTCGAGCATGGCCGCGTCGGCGCCGGAGCGGGCGGCGATGTCGGGCACGGCGAGCGGGTTGACGCAGCCGATCCGGTGGGCGTCGGCGTAGCCCGAGGCGACGACGAGCGCTTCGGGGCGGTGTTCCTTCACCGCCCGGACGACCGCGCGCATCACCTCGATGCCCTGATCGGGCGTCGTGCATCCGTAGAGGCCGACCTTGATGTACGTGGCACCCGAGACGACCGCGCCGAGCGCGGCCTGGGCCACTGTGCCGGGCTTGTACGGGACGTCCCCCACGGTGGCGGACACCGGTTTGTCCGCCGGGACCGCGTCGCGGATCTCCCTGATCACCCAGGGGAAGTTGGCGCCGAGCGAGCCCTCGTCCGGCTTCTTGACGTCGACGATGTCGAGGTGCTCCGCCGCCTTCGCGCAGTCGAGAGCCTCCTCGACACCGTCCGGGGAGATGAGAAGCAACACCGTGCGCTCCTTCCGCCGCACGTCCGCCTGGCCGAGGGACAGGGGTGCGGATCACCTGGTTCATGTGCGGCGTGCTCATCATTTCCACCGCCTGCGGGCACCGGTAGAGCGCGTGGAGTTGCTCGTGAGGCGCTCGTGCCCGCACCCGGTGCGCTGCGTGCACCGGCGTGAACCGGCCCCGCCGGTCGTTCGGCATGAGTTCGGTTCGGGCCCGCCCGCGCCCATGGCGTTCTTCACCGGCTTCCGGCCCGAGCGGCCGACCCGCCTCGGGGAATGCCGTTCGGCGGCCGTCGAGCGGGTGCCGAACGGGACATCCCTGTTCGTCGCACGGGGCCGGGGTCCCGCCGGACTTCCGCGTACGCGACGGCACCCGGGACGGAGGCCGCGGCCGGCGGCGCAGAGGGCTTCGCGGCAAACGGATCGGCGTGCGGATCGCCCGCAAGGGCATCGGGCCCGGCGAACGGCGGGGGCGCCGTCGACGAGTCGTCGGACGGACGATGTCCCGGCTGTCCGGCCACCGCCGACCCAGTCCTCGCCGTGAGCGCGGTCCCCGCAGCCACCCGGCCTTTTCCCGGTCTCACCGCCCCCGCTGCTGCGAGCGGCCCGTCCGCCTCACCACGTAGGACACGGTCCGAGGCGAACGGAGCGAGCCGAAGGTGGCCGGAGCCGGTCGGAGTCCGTCGGAGTCGACCGAGGCCGGCCGGAGTCAGAGAGTGCGCTCGAGCAGGTCCAGCAGCGCCGCCCAGTGCCGCTCGGAGGCCGCCTCCTGGTAGGCGGCCGTGTCGGCCTGGGTGAAGCCGTGGGGGGCGCCCTCGTAGACCTCGCAGCGGTGGCGGACACCGGCCGCCGTCAGGGCCTCCTCCAGTCGCTCCTGCTGCTCGGGCGGGAGCGAGGGGTCGCCGTCGGCGTGGCCGAAGTACAGCTCGGCGGTGACCCGGCCGGCCACCAGGTGCGGGCTGTCCGGCGCCTCGGTCGCCAGCCGCCCGCCGTGGAACCCGGCCGCCGCCGCGACCCGCTCGGGATGGGTGCCCGCGGTCAGCAGGGAGAGACGGGCGCCCATGCAGTACCCGGTCACCGCCACCGGCCCCGCCGCCACCAGCGGGCTCTCCGCCAGCCAGCGCAGCCAGGCGCCGGCGTCCCGCATGGCCAGGTCGTCGGTCAGGGACCGCATCACCGGGCGCAGCTTCTCGAAGATCTCCGGGCGGGCCGCCGGGTCGATGAAGTCGGGCATCTCCACGACGGGGCTGCGCCCGTGACGGTGGAAGAGGTTCGGCGCCAGCACCGCGTACCCGGCCCCGGCCAGCCGGTCGGCCATCGCCCGCAGCTGCGGCCGTAGCCCGAAGGCGTCCTGGTACAGCAGCACGCCCGGACGGGGCGCGCCGTCGAGGGGACGGGAGAAGTAGGCGTCCGCGACGCCGTCCTCGGTGGGGACGTCCACGGCTGTTCCCTGTACGGAGGTCATGCGGGGTGCCTCTCTGTGCGGTTCACGGCGGGCGGTCCACCGGTCCGGCGACGGTCCGGCCCGCCGGTATCGTTGCATGAGCCACCGAAATCGGCCGCGCCGGGACCCGGCGCCCTCGTCCCCCGCCGCCCGGGCCTACTCGAAGCGCGAGGCGTCGCCCGCTCCGTAGCGGATGATCTCCGCCTCGCCCCCCGAGAAGTCGATGACCGTGGTCGGCTCGGTCCCGCAGTCCCCGGAGTCGAGCACCCCGTCCACGGAGTGGTCGAGCCGGTCCTTGATCTCCCAGCCCTGGGTCATCGGCTCCTCCTCGCCCGGCAGCAGCAGCGTGCTGGACAGCAGGGGTTCGCCGAGTTCGGTGAGCAGTGCCTGGGTGACGACATGGTCGGGGATGCGCACGCCCACCGTCTTCTTCTTCGGGTGCTGGAGCATGCGCGGCACCTCCTTCGTCGCCGGGAGGATGAAGGTGTAGCTGCCGGGCGTGGAGGCCTTGATCGCGCGGAACACGTCGTTGTCGACGTGCACGAACTGCCCGAGCTGCGCGAAGTCCTGGCAGACCAGGGTGAAGTGGTGCTTGTCGTCCAGTTCGCGGATGGCCCGGATCCGGTCGACGCCGTCCCGGCTGCCGATCCGGCAGCCGAGCGCGTAGCAGGAGTCCGTCGGGTACGCGATCAGTGCGTCCGCCCGGATGGCCGCCGCAACCTGGGCGATGGTGCGGGGCTGCGGGTTGTCGGGGTGAACGTCGTAGTACTTCGCCATTGGGGGAGCTTATGCCGTGCGGCGGGGGACCGGCCCTTTTTGACATGGGTATGAAGGGATACCTATCCTGGCTGTCATGTCCGACACCAGCGCGCCCTCCGGGGGCACCGACCGCATGGCCTCCGAGCTGGCGGCCTGCCTCCCCGCGCTGCACCGGGCCCTGGACCGCCGGGTGGGTTCCACCTACCCGCACCCCAAGCCGCCCGAGGGGCAGCTCCTGCTGCTGCGGTTCGTCGCACAGCACGAGGGCGCCACCGTGCGCGAGGCCGCCGACGCCCTGCTGATGAAGCCCAACAACGTCAGCGCGCTGGTCTCCCAGATGACCGAGCGGGGCATGCTGGAGCGCCGCCAGGACAGCACCGACAAGCGCGTCGCCCACCTGTATCCGACGGCGACCTCCCGACAGCGCCTCGCCGAGGTCCGCGACCTGGAGACCGGCTGTCTCTCCGAGGCCCTGCTCTCCCTCACCGACGGCGAGATGGACGCCCTCGGCTCCGCGATCGGCGCCCTCACCTCCCTGACGCGCCACCTGCACGCCGCCGCGCACTGAACCGGGGCAGGCCCGCTCGGCCTGTTCCCCGGCCGGGCGTGCGGTGCCCGGGACTTCCGGCGCCGCGTCCTGGGGCGCCGCCGTTCGCGGGTGCCGCCCCCTGTGGCCGCCACCCCGGTGGGCGTCCCGGTGGCCGGTGCCGCCGGTTCGAGCGCCACTCCTGGCGGGTGCGCCCCCGGTGGGAGCCGTCCACCTCCTCGGCGCACCCATACCCACCCTTCCGCAGAACCCCGTCGCACAACCCCCGTACACAGACAAGGCTCTCCCATGCCGTCCACCACCGTGGATCACTCCGGCGCGCCCGCGTCCGCGCGCGCCGCGGCGCGGCCGTCGGCCACCGGCCGCTTCCGCTCCAACCCCTGGCTCACCCTCTGCGCGGTCGCCTTCGGCCTGTTCATGGTCCAGCTGGACGCGTCCGTCGTCGCCATCGCCAACCCCGAGATCGGCCGCGACCTCCAGGCCTCCACCGCCGACCTCCAGTGGGTCACCAACTCCTACCTGCTGGCCCTGGCCGCCACCCTGATCCTCGGCGGCAAGCTCGGCGACCGCTTCGGCCGCCGCACCTTCTACCTCGTCGGCGTCGCCGGCTTCACCGTCTCCTCGGTCGCCATCGGACTGTCCGGCTCCATCACCGGCGTCATCGCCTTCCGCGCCCTCCAGGGCGTCTTCGGCGGCCTGCTCATGCCCAACACCCTGGGGCTGCTGCGGGCGGTGTTCCCGCCGAAGAAGTTCGGTATGGCCGTCGGCATCTGGGCCATGGTGTCCGCCGTCTCCACGGCCCTCGGCCCGATCGTGGGCGGCCTGCTCGTCGAGCACGTCGACTGGGAGTCGGTGTTCTACATCAACCTGCCCATCGGTGTCGTGGCGTTCGCCTTCAGCGCCCTCGTGCTGCCGCAGTCGCGGAACTCCACCGGACACCACCGCTTCGACGTCCCCGGCGTCCTGCTGCTCGCCGTCGGCCTGATCAGCCTCGTCCTCGGCGTCGTCAAGGGGGAGACCTGGGGCTGGACCTCCGCGGGCACCTGGGGCGCTCTCCTCGCCGGACTCCTCGTCCTCGCCGTCTTCGGCTGGTACGAGACCCGCGTCGAGCATCCGCTGCTGCCGATGCGTCTGTTCCGCAACCGCTCGCTGACCGTCGGCGCGATCATCACCGCGCTCAACTTCTTCGTGCTGCTCGGCGCGATCTTCTTCATCATGCTGTACCTGCAGAACGTGCGCGGTTACACCCCCGTCGAGGCCGGTGTGCGCACCCTCCCGCTCAGCCTCGCCTCGCTGGTCGCCTCCCCGCTCGGCGCAGCCCTCACCGGCCGCTTCGGCGCCCGCTTCTGCATGCCGCTGGGCATGATCCTCCAGGCCGCCGCCTGCTTCGGCCTGCTCACCTGGTCCACGGACTCCTCCTACGCCACCATGTGGCCGCCGTTCATCGCGCTCGGCCTCGGCGTCGGCATGGTGCTGGCCGCCTCCTCGGACGCCATCGTCGGCAACGCCCCGGTCCGGGACGGCGGAGTCGCGGGCGGCCTCCAGGCCACCACACTCCAGATCGGCGGCGCCCTCGGGACCTCCGTCCTGGTCTCCGTGATCAGCGCCGAGGTCGGCTCCACGCTCGGCGGCGAACTCACCCGGGCCGGAGTCCCCGCGGCCACGGCCGCCGGGCTCGGAGAGGCCAAGGACGCGGTCGCCATGGGCATCGCCCCCGTCTCCGGGAACATGCCGGAGCAGCTGCGGGCGGCCGTGGTCGAAGGCAGTGGGCAGGCCTTCATGAACGGCCTGCACGCGGCGTCCCTGGTCACGGGCCTGCTGTGCCTGGTCGGCGCGGTACTGGCCGCCGCGGGCCTGGGCAGCAGGTCCTCCACCTCCGCCCACTGACACGACCGCACCCGCCTCGATCCGCCCCGTGCCGTACCGGTGGGGCGGATCGAGGCGCTCCACCACCCGCGCACCGGCCCGTGCCGTGCGGCCCGCGTGCCGCGGGCCGGTCGGGCGATGTCGGCGCGCCACCTTCCTGGTGTCTGTTCGCGCCGTGCGGGCCGCACGGGTTCGGCTCTCAGCGGTGCGCTGCCCGCTCCGGTCGGACGGGTCGGAGCCGGGCGGGCGCGGGTGTGCCGCCGGCCTCGGGCGGCTGCTGCTCCTCCGGAGGAACCGGGCCGGTCCGGGCGGGGCCTCACCGGCCCGGGAACGCGGCGGCCCGCCCCGTGAACCGGTTGACGCGAGCCGGTCGGCGTGAGTCGGTCGGCGTGAGTCGGTCGGCGTGAGTCGGGCGTGCCCGCCCCGCCGTGGGCTTCGTCCGTCCACCCTGCGGTGGACGGAGCCGGACGCGGTCCGGGCCGGTGCCGGCGCCGGTGAGGTAACGTCCCTGACCGATATGACGGATTCGGTCCGGACGGGCCGTGAGGGACGAGGAGTGCGCCGACATGACCGGCCTGGACGACGAGCGCCGTCACACGGGTGTGACGGTGCCGGGGCACGCCGACGCGACGTGGGCGCAGGAACTGCTGGACCACCTGCGTCCCACCGGACGCGACGTCGCCAGGATCGTCGACTGGCTCGGCGCCACCGTCGACGCGGCCGTCTCCCTGCGCGACGAGAACGGCACGCCCCTCGCGGGAGCGCCCACACCGCTCGACGAGGGTCTGGTGACGGACATCGTCACCGGCCGTCTCGCCTCCGCCTCCTGGGAGGGCGACGGCCGCCACTTGCGGATGATCCGCGTCGAACTGCCGCCGCCCGCCGCGGCCGGCGTGCTCGCCGTCGTCCGGACCGAGCCCTTCGACCGGCGCGCCGCCGACATCGTGACCCACACGGCCGCCGCCCTCGAACTCCTGCTGCGCGCCCAGCGCACCGCCGCCACCGGACACCGCCTCGCGCGCGCCACCTCCGACCTGCGCCTGGCCATCCTCCAGCTGCTCATGGTCGAGGACACGAGTGCGGCCCGCAGGGTCGCCGCGGGCCTGTGGCCCGGCCTCCTCGACACCGACACCGCGTGCGTCTACGTCGTCGAGAGCAGTCCCGCGGACCGGGACCGGCTGGCCGAGGCCTGCATCGAGGCCACCCGCGAACAGAGCCTGGTCGTGCGCTGCCCGGCCGTGGACTCCCACGTCATCGTGGTGACCCCGCGCGACACCGCGGGCGCCGACCTGCGCGCCCTGTGCCACCGACGGCGCGACACCTTCCTCGGCGGCAGCGCCCGTCAGAGCCTCGCCCACACCGCCGCCGCCTACGGGCAGGCGGTCAGCGCGCTCGCCGTCGCCCGCTTCCGCCCCGACAAGACGGCCGTCTACGCCGAACGCACCCACCCCGAGCGGCTGATGGACCCCACCGCGCTGCGCGCCTGGACGACCCGCCTGCTGCGCCCCCTCGACACCCTCGCCCACCACACCCGCGCCGAACTCCTCGCCACCACCCGGCTCGGCCTGGAGTTCACCGCCGTCAGCGCGGCGAAGGTGCTCGGCGTCAGCCGCAACACCGTCCGCGCGCGCATGGAACGCGTGGAGAACCTCCTCGGCGCGGACTTCTCCGACCTGGCCGTCCGCGCCGCCGTGCACCTCGCCCTGAACACCGAGGCCTGCCCGACCGAGGACCGCCACCCCGCCGCCGGGCCCGCCCGCCTCGCCGACCTGCTCACCGGGCCCGCGCTGCGCACCTGGGCGCACGGCCTGCTCGCCCGCCTCGACGCCGACGGCCGCGACCTGCGCGGAACCCTGCGCGCCTGGATCGCCGCCGGCGGCAACGCCGAACGGGCCGCCCAGCTCCTCGGCGTGCACGCCCAGACGGTCCGCGAACACGTACGCGGCGCCGAACCCGTCCTCGAACGCCGGCTCCTGGCCGCCGGCAGCGACCTCTACGAGGTCGTTCTGGCCCACCTCGTGACCGGGGCCCTCAGCCCGCCCGGCCTGCACGCCGACCCGCACCCCTCCCGGCGCCCCTCCCCGCACCCCGACCGCCATCAGGCGTAATCGGGCCATCCGGACGCACCTGTGCACAGGTGAGCCCTCGAGCCCCGGGAGCGGGCACCGGCACGATTCACAGGCGGCACGCCCGGCACGTAGGTTCGACGTGCCGCGGGGGTTCGACCGGAACGGGGGACCGGTCGCACCCCCGCGATGCGGGCGTCGCGGGAGCGCGGTCAGCCGCGCAGCCGGACCGGGATCTCCTGCCAGCCGCTCGCGATGAACGACGGCACCTGCTCCAGCTTCCCGGCGTCCGCGTCCAGCCGCAGCCGGGGGAACCGGTCGAACAGGGCGGGCAGCGCGGTGAGCGCCTCCATCCGGGCCAGCGGGGCGCCGATGCACCGGTGCACGCCGATCCCGAAGGACAGGTGGTCGTCCGCCCGGCGCGCCGCGTCGAAGACCTCCGCGTCCGCGCCGTAGTGCGCCGGGTCCACGCCCGCCGCCGCGTACGTCGTGACGATGGCGTCCCCGGCCGGGATCGTCACGTCGCCCACCTTCAGGTCGGTGACGGCGAACCGCAGCGGCAGCGTGGCGATCGACGGGTGCAGCCGCAGGGTCTCGTCGACCACCGCGTCCCAGCCGATGTCTCCGCGTCGCACGGCCGCCAGTTGCTCGGGCGCGCCCAGCAGCGCCACCACGGCGTTCCCGATGAGGTTCACGGTCGTCTCGAACCCGGCGCCGATCACCAGCAGCAGCGTGTACAGCAGCTCCTCGTCGCTGAGCCGGTCGCCCTCCTCGTCGCGCACCCGGATCAGCTCGGTGGTCATGTCGTCGCCGGGGTGCGCGCTCTTGTACGCGATGAGCCCGCCGAGGACCGAACCGATCCGCTCCTGGACGCGCGCGGCGTGCTCCGGAGAGGGATCGGTGGTGTCCATGATCGAGGCGACCAGCCGGACGTGGTCCTCGCGCATGTCGTCGGGCACGCCGAACAGTTCGCAGATGATCCGCATCGGCAGGGGATGGGCGAACGCGGCCTTCAGGTCGACCGTGTCCCCGCCCCGGTCGAGGCCGTCCAGCAGCTCCGCCGTGATCGCCTCCACCCGCCGCCGCAGCGACTCGGTGCGCCGGTGCGTGAAGCTCGGCGCGACCAGGCGCCGCAGCCGGGCGTGGTCGGCACCGTAGGTGGAGAGCATGTTGATCACGCCGACCCAGCCCAGGATCCAGCCCCAGGAGGGGTGTTCGCCCAGTTCCGGCCACAACCGCCAGTGCCGGCGCGGGTCCTTGCTGACCCGCGGGTCGAGGATCAGCTCCTTGAGGGTGTCGTACCCCGTGGGCGCCCAGGCGGGGATGCCGCCGGGCAGTTCGACGGGCACGACCGGGCCGAGCGCGCGCAGCCGGGCGCTCTCCGCGTGCAGGTCGGAGCCGAACGGGTCGAGGACGCTGCGGTCGGTCACGGTCACGAAGGGACTCCCGGATGGTCGGTGGCGCGAGGACTGAAGCGGACGGGCAGCGCGGTCAGGGAGCGGTGGAAGGGCCCCGGCCGCCAGGAGAGCCGCTCGCGGGGCAGCACCGGGTCGAGGTCGGGCAGCCATTGGGTGAGCCGCTCGATCGCCTCGGTGACGAGCAGCAGCGTGTGCTGTTTCACCGGGCAGGCGTGCGGTCCGGCGCCCCACGACAGGTGCGAGGCGTCGTGGGGGTGACGGTCCGCGGCCGCCTCCCGCTCGGCGAAGAGGCCGAGCGCCCCGTACGACACCACCACCGGCACGGCGTCGCGCAGCCACACCCCGTGGAAGGAGACGGGCCGACGCGCGTAGTAGATGCCGTAGTTGGCCAGGGGCGTCTCGTGGTGCAGCACCTCGACCACCGCGTCCATGACGGGGCGGGCGCCGCTGGTGAGGGTGGAGTAGTAGAGCGGGTTGCCCAGGATCCGCGACAGGGTGTTGGACAGCAGGTTCGCGGTCGGTTCGTAGCCGGCGCCGAGGGTGAGGAACACCTGCCAGGTGACCTCCTCGCCGGTGAGCCCGGCGGGATGGCCGAGGAGCCGGCTGGGCAGGTCGTCGCCGGGCCGCTCGGCCTTGGCCGCGATCAGCTCCAGGACGTACCGGGCGTACTCCGCCTCGCCCTCGGCGGCCTGCGCACCGCCCTCCATCATCTTGCCCAGACCCGCGTCGAGCCGGTCCCCGGCGCTGTCCGGCAGCCCGAACAGGTCGTTGAACACCAGCGCCATCAGGGGCCGCGAGAAGTCCGCGACGAGATCGGCTTCGCCGTGCGGCCCGATCCGGTCCACCAGCAGGCGCACCGCCCGGTGCACCCGCGCCCGGAGGTCGTGCGGCTCCACCAGGTCGAACACGTCGATGAGGGTGGTCCGGTAGCGGACGTGCGCGGCGCCGTCGGCGAACAGGGCGTTGGGCCGCCACCGCATCATGCCGAGCACCGGGGAGTCCGCCGGGACGGTTCCCTCCCAGGCGCGCGGATCGTGCGAGAACGTCTCCTCGTCGTGCAGCACGTCCAGCGCCGCCCGCCGGTCCGTGACCAGGTAGGCCGGTATGCCGGGCGCCAACTCCGCCCAGCCGATGGGTCCTTGGGCACTCAGGGCGGTGTAGTAGCGCTGCGGGTCCGACGCGAAGCCGTCCTCCCACAGCCGCACGGGAGCCGAACGCGAGAAGTCGTGCCGGTCCGGGGGGTAGGTGGTCACCGGGCCTCCGCCGGGTCGCGGGTGATCAGGTGGTCGACCAGCGCGAGCAGCGCGTCGACGGAGGAGTCCGCGTCCCGCGCGTCGCAGGTCACCAAAGGGGTGGACGCCTCCAGGTCCAGGGCGCGCCGCAGCCGCTCCTCGCCGTGGTGCCGGGGCGCGTCCGGGAAGGCGTTGAAGGCGACGGCGTACGGCAGTCCGCTCTCCTCCACCAGACCCAGCACGTCGAACGACGCGTCGAGCCGACGGCTGTCGACCAGGACGAGCGCGCCGAGCGCCCCGTGGGCGATGTCGTCCCACAGCGACCGGAACCGCTCCTGTCCCGGGGTGCCGAACAGGTAGAGGACCACCCCGCCGGGCAGGCTGATCCGGCCGAAGTCGATGGCGACGGTCGTCGTGGCCTTGTCCCGTACCCCGGCCAGGTCGTCCACCCGTGCGGACGCCTCGCTGAGGGGTTCCTCGGTGTGCAGCGGGCGGATCTCGGACACCGAGTCGATCAGGGTCGTCTTGCCCACCCCGAACGGTCCGGCGACCAGGATCTTCACCAGGTCACGGGCGGTGTCGGGCTGGTGGACCGGGCCAGGGGCGCCGGCGCTAGGCGTGTTTGAGGGCGCGGAGGCCATCGGCCACTCTCTTCAGCAGGTCGGGGTCGAAGCGGTCGGCGGGCGGAATCGGGGCACGGGTGTGGATCAGGTCCAGGTCGGCGAGCCCGGCCGCCAGCACCCGCACCGCGGAGACCGGCAGCCCGAGCAGCGCCGCCGCCTCCACCACCGCCAGCGAGCCCTCCTCCAGGGCTTCCAGCAGGGCGAGTCGGGCGGCGGGCAGTCCGGGCGGCGGGTGCTCGCCGGTGCGGGCGAGCACCGAGAGCCGCTCCAGATGCGGACGGCTGGGCCTGGCCACCCCGCCGGTCGACAGGTACGCGGGAACCAGGGGACGGCCGGCCGGGCGAGCGGTCACGCCGGGGTGCGGTCGTCGGCTCCTCGGGGCGCGGCCGTCATGGCCTTCTCGCCCAGTCGCGCCACCTGGGAGTGCACCCGGTGCGCCAGCAGGTCCAGACGCACCTCGCCGTCGCCGTACGCGGCGACGCAGGTGCCGTGGTCCGTCGGCACGATCAGCACATAGCCGTGGTCGGACTCGATGACGACCTGGCGCACCTCGGCCTTCTCCCGGTCGGCGAACGCCGCCGCCGCGGTCCGGCACGCCCCCTGCACGGTGCTGGTGATCGCGGCCACCCGCTCCGCCGACGGCTGCGACAGCGCGTCGGTGTACCCCGTCACGAGCCCGTCGCGGGTCAGCATGACGGCGGCCACCACGTGCGGCACCTGAAGGATCGGCTCCAGTACCCATGCCGTGTCGCCCGTGTTGCGGCTGGTCATGCCGCGCCCCCCTCGTGGTCGGTGTGGTCGGTGTGGTCGGTGTCGCGGGTCGTCGGCCGGGCGGCGCCCGCGGGTGCGGCCCCGGCGCCGGCGCGCGCCGCCGCGGTGCCCGTCTGGAGTGCGCCGAGCGCCGCCGCGGACTCCTCCGGCCGCCGGGCCGGCCGCGTCGGCTCGGGCGCCGTCGGCGGCCCGGCCGCGGCGGCGGGGCGGGGGCGCCGGCGCCGCTGCGGCAGCCCGTCCTCGTCCGCGGGTGTGCGGTGCCCGGGCGCGTCCGGTACGGCGTCCTCCGTACCGTAGGCATGCGCCGGGGCGGGGGCCGGAGCCGGGGCAGTGGGGACGGACCTGCGGGTGGTGCGCGGCGCGCTCGGGGCCGGGGGCCGGTCGGCCGGGTCGAGGCGGCTCAGCAGGTGGCTGTCGACCCGCAGGACCGCGCGCACCCCGCCGTAGGGGGAGGCCGACGAGACGTCGACGGCCAGGTCGAACTGGCGGGTGAGACGGCCGATCGCGGCCAGGCCCATGCGCGGCGGGTCGCCCAGGTCGGTCAGGAGGATGGGGGTGTCGCCGGCCACCAGCCGCTGGGCGCGGTCGCGTTCGTCGCGGGTCATGCCGAGGCCCGCGTCGTCGACGGTGACGCACACCCCGTGGTGGACGTGCTCCAGGCTCACCACCACTTCGGTGTCGGGCGCGGAGTGCCGCAGCGCGTTGTCGAGGAGCTCGGCGACGATGATGGCGACCGGCTCCACGGCGTGCGAGACCAGGGCCGTGCCGGGCTCCAGATGGTTGTGGACCTCGACCCGCTGGTAGCCCGCGAGCCGCGCCTGGCCGCCGGTGACCGCGTCCACCAGGTGCGACTCCTCGCGGGCGAGCCCCACCCACGCCCCGCACACCACCGCGGCCACCTGGGCGCGCCGCAGCGACTGCTCGTTCTCGTGGTCGAGCCGGAACAGGGTCTGTGCCAACTCGGGTTCGTCGTAACGCTGTTGAAGCTGCCGCAGGGCGTCCTGGAGCCGGTACAGGGCCGCCTGGATCTCCCGGGTGGCGCCGCGCATCCCGGCCTGCGCGGCCGCGTCGACCCGGGTGCGCTGGGAGGCCACCTCGGACCGGAGTGCCAGGAGCACGTTCTCCAGGGCGATGCCGAGCGGGGTGCCGGCCGTCAGCGGCTGGAGCGGGCCGGGCACCGCCAGGTGCGGATGTGCCACCTGCTGGGCGGCGGCGGGCACCCGGCGGGCCGCGAGATGCTCGACCTCGGCGGTGAACGCCCTCAGGGAGCCGTCGAGTCGGGTGCGCAGGGCGGTGATCTCCGCCCGCTGCCGGGTCTGTTGCCGTCGTAACCGCAGCAGCCCGCCGCCGAGGGCGAGCGCGGACAGTGTGCCGGCGGCGAGGCCGCCGGCCACCAGGTCCGGTAGTTCGATCATCGATTCGGTTCCAGGGAGGGTCGGCGTTCCGGGGAAGGGCGGGGCAGGGGTGAACCCGGGAGACGCGGACCGGGCACCCGCAGCACAGTACACACCGTCATCGTTCGATCTCGCACGGTTGGGCAAGACTCCGTGCCGAAAGTGCCCGCTGTCTGTTCGCTTCTGCGTCGACTGACGCAATTGTCTTGCTCCGCAAGCGAGTTGATCCCATCCCGGAGTGGCCTGATGTCGCCCCGTGCCCGGTCGGCCGTTCGGTACGATCACCGCGCGATCCTCGATCCGTCCGGCGTGCAGCCGCTCGTACGCCGGCGGCGCCTCGTCGAGGGAGAACGTCCCGGTGTGCAGCGGGTGTCCTTCACCGGGCTCCCGCCACGGGCCCGGCCCGACGGGAGCACGGTGAAGGGCCGCGTGACGCGCTACGCGCCGCGCGGCGGAGTGAGAACGGCCATGGTGCCGTTGGCCTGCCGCAGTGCGAGTTCCAGGGCGCCGGGGGAGTGCAGCGCGCCCGATCCGTCCGGCGGGATCAGCCACTCCAGGAACCGGGCCGGACGGTACGGCGGGGGCACCGCGACCCAGGAGCCCCGGCCCGTCTGCCGCAGCCCCTCGCCGACCCAGCGGGTCGCCGGATCCGGCGGCAGGAAGAAGCCGACCCGGTGGGCCGCGGTGTCCACGAGGGTCGGTCCCGGTACGGGCAGCGACGGCTGCCACAGCAGGTCCAGGGTGAGCAGGCCCAGGCAGTCGGGCACGCTCAGCACGTCCCAGTAGCGGCCCGCCTCCAGGAGGGTGACGCCGTGGCCCTGGTCCCACTCCCGCTTGCAGTTCCGCGGGTCCGTCGAGGCGGCGGCCAGCCACTCCACGCCGCGCGCCCACATCGCATAGCTCATCGTCCGGCTCCGTCCGAGTCCGCCCGGAACCGGCGCGCGCGAGGACGCCACCGGAGCAGGGGCCCTGCCGTCGGCCGCACGCCGACTCGGCACATGCATGCTGGTAGATGTTTCTCCGTGGCGGAAGGGGTGGCGGACGGTGGCGTTTGGGTCTGGTTCGTTCGACGCCCGCGTGACTGTTCGGCCGGCGGTCCGGGCGGGCAGGGGCCGGGGGGCCGAGGCGGTGGTGAGGGCTGAGGCCGAAAGGGGGGTGACGCCCCGGCGCGGCCGCCGGATCCGGTGTGTGCCGCGGCAGTGCCGGGGTGCGGACATGGATCGGCAAGGACCTTCCGCTCGCCCGTCCTGGCGGCGGCTGAACCGCGCGCACGCCACGGGCCCGGACGCCGTACGACCGCGAGGTCGCGGCGGCCACCCCGACCGCGAGAAGGCGTTCCAGGACGGCGGCGAGGATCATCTCCCGGGTTCCGTGGACGGCCCGTCCGATC
>NZ_JBFBCB010000062.1:0-37740 GCF_040682975.1 Streptomyces sp. NPDC051051 | reverse complement strand
GCCGGAGCTGCTCCAGCTCCGGCCGGCCCGGTCCTCGCGGTGCGCCCGGCGCCGGGCGCCCGCGCGCACCCTCATCCTCGCAGCAGCTTCTTGATGATCTTTCCCGCGGGATTGCGCGGCACCTGCTCGATGAACTCCACGCGTCGCGGCCGCTTGTACGGCGCGAGTAGCCCCTTCACATGCGCCAGCAGCTCCGCCGGGCCCGCCTCCGCGCCCGGCTCCAGGACGACGTACGCCAGGGGCACCTCGCCGTAGTCCTCGTCCGGCATCCCGACGACCGCGGTGTCCCGCACGGCCGGGTGGGTCATCAGGGCGCGCTCGATCTCCGAGGGATAGACGTTCTGACCTGCGCGGATGATGACGTCCTTCGTGCGGTCCACGAGGCTGACGCGGCCCTGCTCGTCCACGAACCCCAGGTCGCCGGTCCTGATCCAGCCGTCGAGGGTGATCTCGCGGGTGGCCTCCGGATCGTTCCAGTAGCCCTGCATGAGGCCGGGCCCGCGCACGACGATCTCGCCGATCTCGCCGCGCGGCAGATCCCGGCCGCCCCCGTCCACCGCGCGCGCGGACATGCCCGGTACGACCCGCCCGCACGGGATGCGCGCGGTGACGTCCCCGGGGGCGGGGTGCTCGTCGGGGCCGAGGGTCACGAACGGGCCGCCCACCTCGGTCATGCCGTACACCTGCCGGAAGCCGCAGCCGAGCCGCTGGACGGCGTCGGCGTACACGTCGAGCGGCATCGGGGCGGCGCCGTACAGGATCTCCCGGAGGGAGGACAGGTCGGTGCTGCGGGACGCCTTGGCCTGCAGCACGAAGCGCAGCATCTGCGGCACCATCCACATGTGGGTGGCGCGGTGCCGTTCCACCGCGGAGAGCGCCCGCTGAGGGGTGAAACCGGGCATCAGCACGACCGTGGCGCCGGCCGCCATGTAGGTCAGGGACACCACCATGCTGCCGTGGTAGAGCGGGCAGCAGTTGACCATGACGATGTCGTCGGTGGGCCGGGCCATGACCAGCCAGCCCAGGGCGATGGCCCGGAAGGACCCGCTGTCGACGGTGACGCCCTTGGCCTGCCCGGTGGTCGCCGAGGTGTGCAGTACGGCGATCGGGTCGGTGTCGGCCACGGCGGGCAGGTCCCGCTCGGCGGCCAGGGTGCCCAGCGCCGCGAAGGCGGGCTTGTCGAAGGCCATCCGTATCCGCACCGATCCCGGCAGCTCGGTGTGCCGGTCCAGCAGCTCGGACTCGCCGAGGACGGCCACCGCCCCGACGCGTTCGACGATGCCGGTGACCTCGGGCACGGCCAGGCTGTGGTTCAGCGGCACGAACAGCGCGCCGAGCCGGGCGAGCGCGAAGTACGTCTCCAGGACCTCGACGCGGTCCTTGGAGAGCACGGCGACCCGGTCACCGCGTTCGATGCCCAGTTCGGCCAGCCCGCGCGCCAGTTCGGCCGTCCGGTCGTGGAACTCGGCCCAGGTGAGGCTTCGTTGCTCGTCCACCAGCGCCGTCCGGTCGGGAAAGCACTGGCGGTTGCGCTCCAGCAGCTGTGTCAGCCACATCACGCACCGCCGGTGGCACCGCCGGTGGCACCGGCGGCGGAGTGCTCGGAGACGAAGCGCTCGTAGTCGCCGATCGTGCGCAGCTTCTCCATGTCCTCCGCGGTGATCTCCACGCCGAGCCGCTGCTCGACGAGCAGGACGAGACGCACCAGGTCCCCGGAGTCGATGCCGCTGGCCGCGAGGTCGACGTCGTCGCCCACCGTGTCCGCGTACTCGGTCGTGCCGGTGAGTTCGACCAGCAACTCCCTGATGGTGCTCATGGTTTCCCCTTTCGCCCCGGCGTGCCGGCCGCCGTGCGGATCTCGACTGTCACCCCCTCAAGAGGCGGAATCGGCCGGTCCCACTCCCCGGACCCGCTCGTGAGCTTTGTCACGCGCCCGAACGGCGTGCGGCAGGGATAGCCGGCGCCTGCGCCCGGCCTCTTACCGCAACGAAGAGACGTGTTCCGGCACGACGGAGACGGAGAGGGAGTGATGCGAGTGCCCAGGCAGCCGGTACCGGTCCGGGCCGCGGTGTCCGAGGCCCCGGGAGCCCCGCCCGCGGGCCGGACAGCGGCGTCCGCGGGCCGGGGAGCCGCGCCGGCGGACCAGGACGAGCTGCTCGCGCACTTCGACGCCCTCATCGCCGACGGCGAGACGATCGAACCGCGCGACTGGATGCCCGACGGATACCGCCGCATGCTGATCCGCCAGATCGCCCAGCACGCCCACTCCGAGATCATCGGCATGCAGCCCGAGGGCGCCTGGCTCACCCGGGCCCCGTCCCTGCACCGCAAGTCGGTCCTCATCGCCAAGGTCCAGGACGAGGCCGGCCACGGCCTGTACCTGTACTCGGCCGCCGAGACGCTGGGCGTGGACCGCGCCGACCTGCTGGAGGCCCTGCACCGGGGACAGCAGCGCGCTTCCGCCACGTTCAACCACCCCGCGCTGACCTGGGCGGACACCGGGGCCATCGCCTGGCTGACGGACGGCGCCGCCGTCATCAACCAGGCCCCCCTGTGCCGCACGTCCTACGGGCCGTACGCCCGGGCGATGCGCCGCGTCTGCCAGGAGGAGGCCTTCCACGTGCGGCAGGGCTACGACCTGATGCGCGCGCTGTGCGAGGGGACGCCGGAGCAGAAGGAGATGGCGCAGGACGCGGTGAACCGCTGGTGGCTGCCGGCCGTCGCGCTGATGTTCGGTCCGCCCGACACCGAGGCCGGCGGTGCCGACGCGCGGACGGCCGCGCTGGGCGCCGCGGTCTCCCGCCGCGCGATGGCCTGGGGCATCAAACGCCACACCAACGACGAACTGCGCCAGCGCTTCGTCGACAGTTGCGTCCCGCAGGCCGAACGCCTCGGCCTGACGCTGCCCGACCCGGCGATCCGCTGGAACGACGAGCGCGGCCACTACGACTTCACCCCGATCGACTGGGACACCTACCGCGAGGCGCTGGGCGACGACACGCACTGGGCGCGGCAGCGAATCGCGCACCGGACCGCCGCGCACGACGACGGCGCCTGGGTGCGGGAGGCGGCCGCCGCGTACGCCGCCCGCACGGAAGCAGAAGCGGAAGCGGCAGCAGAGGCAGAAGAGGAAGCGGAAGCGGGCGCCTGCGCGTCGCCGGCCGGAGCGCCCGCCGGAGAGCGGACGGGGACCGGCGGCCCGGACGAGGCGCAATCCGGCGTCGCCGCCCTGCAGCGGACGGAGGAGCACGCATGACCCGCGACCGGGAGGGCGCACCGGCGTCCTGGGAGGTCTTCCTGCGAACCCGCCGGGGGCTGGCGCACCAGCACGCGGGGTCGGTGCGCGCGGCCGACCCGGACGCGGCGCTGGCGCTGGCCCGTGACCTGTACGCCCGCCGAGGCGACCCGCTCTCGCTGTGGGTGGTCCGCTCGGACGCCGTGCACACGGCCTCCCCGGACGAACGCGACCCCTACTTCGCCGCCGCCCGCCACAAGCCGTACCGGTACCCCGAGCACTTCGCACCGCTGACCGAGGAAGGGCCCGATGGTGACCACGCCGAGTGACACGCGCGCGGACCCGGCCGCGGAGGCTGCCGCGGCCGGTGCCGCTCAGGTGGCGGCCGACGGCCCCTCCTCCGCCCCCGGAGCCCGCACCGACGCCGATCTCGCCCTGCACCTGCTGCGCCTCGGCGACGACGCCCTCGTCCTCGGGCAGCGCCTGTGCCAGTGGATCACGCGCGCCCCGACCGTCGAGGAGGACCTGGCGCTGTCCAACATCGCCCTGGACCTGATCGGTCACGCCCGCACCCTGCTCACCCGCAGCGGACAGCTCGACGGGACCGGCCGCACCGAGGACGACCTCGCCTTCACCCGCCCGGAGCGCCAGTTCACCAACGCCCTGCTCACCGAGCTGCCCAACGACGACTTCGCGGTGACCGTGGCCCGGCAGCTGGCCTACACGCACTACGCCGTCCTCCACTACGAGGCGCTGGCGGGCTGCGCCGACGCCGAACTGGCCGCCTTCGGGGCCCGAGCAGCCAAGGAGGTCGCCTTCCACCGGATGCACGCGGACCGCTGGACCCTGCGGCTGGGACGCGGCACCCCGCAGAGCACCCGCCGCATGCGACGGGGACTCGAGCGGGTGTGGCCGTACACAGCTGAACTCTTCGACGAGGACGACGCGATCCGACGCCTGGCCGCCGTCGGCACGGTGCCCTCACCGGCACCCCTGCGCGGCGAGTGGGAGCGGCGCGTCGCCGACGTCGTCACCGGTGCGGGGCTCACCGTGCCCACGGCCCCCTGGTCGGCCAGGGGCGGCCGCTCCGGCCTGCACACCGAGCAGTTCGGCCCGCTGATCGCCGAACTCCAGTCGGTGCACCGGCAGTTCCCCGGAGGCACCTGGTGAACGACCCGGCACCGACCAAGACCCCCTCCCCCCTGCACGAGGTGCGCGAGCGGGTGGAGGCCATCCCGGACCCCGAGCTGCCGGTGATCGGCCTGGGCGACCTCGGCGTGGTGGCCTCGGTGGCCCCGGGCGCCGACGGAGTCCTCGAGGTGGAGATCACGCCCACCTACCTGGGCTGCCCCGCACTTCCCGCGATCACCTCCGCGGTACGGGAGGTACTGACCGCCTGCGGCCACCCCGACGGCCGCGTACGACAGGTCCTGTCCCCGCCCTGGACGACGGACCGCATCACCCCCGAGGGGCGGCGCAGGCTCGCCGCGAACGGCATCGCCCCGCCGGTGTCCCCGGCCCCCGCCGGACCGGTCCCGGTCGAGCTGGGCGCGGTGCCCTGCCCGCACTGCCGTTCGCGGGCCACCCGGCCGCACCTGCCCTTCGGACCGTCCCGGTGCCAGTCGGTGATGTGGTGCACGGCATGCCGCGAACCCTTCCCCCACCTGACCGCGCTGTGAGGCCGACCGTGAACACCGCCACCCCGCCCACCGCCCACCGCGAGGTACCCGGCGACCGGGACAGGGACCGGGACCAGAACCGGGGCACGCGCCCGCGCACCGGCTGGCACCGCCTGGAGGTCACCGAGGTGCGCCGTCTCACCACCGACGCCGTGGCCGTCGGCCTGGACGTACCGGCCGCGCTGCGCGAGGTCTTCGCCCACCGGCCCGGCCAGCACGTCGTCGTCCGCCATCACCGCGCCGACGGCGAACTGCGCCGCAGCTATTCGGTGTGCCCGCCGCCCCACGACCCCCGGGCGCTCCGCCTGGTCGTCAAACGGGGCGGACCCGACGGCTTCGGCGCCCACGCCACCAGCCGCCTCGCACCCGGCGACCGCCTCGAACTCTCCCCGCCCACCGGCGATTTCGCCCTGCCCGACCTGCCCGGCGCCCATCACGTCCTCCTCGCCGGCGGCTCGGGCGTCACCCCGCTCGCCGCCATGGCCGCCCACGCGCTGCGCCACGACCCGGCCTGCCGCGTCTCCCTCGTCCACTCCGTCCCCACGTCCGCGGACGCCCTGCTGGCCGACGAACTCGCCGAACTCAAGGACGTGTTCCTCGACCGGCTCACCGTCCTGTACGTCCTCACCCGCGAGGACCGCGGCCACGGCGACGGCCCGTTCGGCGCCCGGATCGACGCCCGGAGCCTGTCCCGTCTGCTCGCGGCGACGGACGCCCGGCCCGGCCCGGACACCGTGTTCGCCCTGTGCGGTCCGCCCGGTCTGGTCGACACCGCGCGGCAGGCCCTGACGGACCGGGGAGCCGACCCGGCCCTCGTCCGCTGGGAGTTGTTCACGGCGCCCGGCACGTCACGGCGCACACCGGACACGGCCGCACCGGTCCGCACGGCAGCGGCGGTCCCGGGCGCGGGGGAGATCCGCGTCACCGCCCTGCTCGACGGGCGCCGGCGCGTCGCCACCGTCCTGCCGCAGGACACGGCGATCCTCGACGCGCTGCTGCGGGCGGACCCCGACGTGCCGTACGCCTGCCGCGAAGGCGTGTGCGGCAGCTGCCGCGCGAAGGTCCTGTCCGGCCGGGTGGCCGCGGAGGGCCAGTACGCCCTGGACCGGGGCGACCGCGCCGCCGGCTACACGCTCGTCTGCCGGGCACGGCCGAGCACCCCCGAGGTCACCCTCGACTTCGACGCATGACCCCCACCGGCGGCCAGGCCGCCGTGTCACCACGTCCCACCACGACGCCGTACGACCACTGAGCGAAGGAGAACCGCGTTGACCACCACCGCCCGCCACGAGGGGAAGACCGCCCTGGTCACCGGAGGCAGCCGGGGCATCGGCAGAGCCATCAGCCGCCGCCTCGCCCGTGAGGGCGCGCTGGTCGCGGTCCACTACGGTCACGACCCGGCCGCCGCCGAACGGACGGTCAAGGAGATCGAGACCGACGGCGGCCGCGCCTTCCCCGTGCACGCCGAACTCGGGGTGCCCGGTGACGCCGACACCCTGTGGTCGGCCTTCGACCGGGCCCTGGCCGGGCAGGACGCGCCGACCGGGCTCGACATCCTCGTCAACAACGCGGGCATCACCGTCCCGCGTCCCCTCGCCGAGGTGACCGAGGCCGACTTCGACCGGGTCTTCGCGATCAACACCAAGGCGCCGTTCTTCATCATCCAGCGCGGCCTGAAGCGGCTGCGCGACGGCGGCAGGATCGTGAACATCTCCTCCGTGGCGACCCGCCTCGCCTTCCCCGCGATCGTCTCGTACACCATGACCAAGGCCGCCCTCGACCACCTCACCCTCTCCCTGGCCCAGGAACTCGGACCCCGGGGCATCACGGTCAACACCGTGGCGCCCGGCTACACCGAGACCGAGATCAATCCCACGCTCGGCATCCCGGAGATCCGCCGCCGGTACTCCGAGGCCTCCGTGTTCCGCCGGCTCGGCGACCCGGCGGACATCGCCGACGTCGTCTCCTTCGTCACGAGCGACGACGCCCGCTGGGTGACCGGTCAGTGGATCGACGCCTCCGGCGGTGCCCACCTCGGCGTGTGACACCACGGCCCGGCACCCCGCCCCCAGCCGGGCGTCCCCTTCGCCGACGGGTTCACCACCCCGGCCGTCCGTCGGCCGCCCCTCCAGGAGTTGCGATGAACGACAGCACGTCCGCGCTCGCCGAGCCGGTGACGGACGACTCCCCGACCCAGCCCTTCACGGGCGCGAGCCCCTACGACACCTACGTCCACGCGTCCGTCCTCAACTCGCTGCAGCACCCGCTCACCGAAGCCCCGGACGAGATGGCCTTCCTCGTCACCACCCAGGTGATGGAGCTGTGGTTCACCCTGATCGTGCACGAGTGGCGCACCGCACGCGTGGCCTTCGCCAAGGACGACCTGCGCGCCGCCACGGACGCCCTGGTGCGCAGCCGCCGGGCGCTGACCGCCCTCAACGGCGCCTGGGCACCCATCGCCGCGCTGACCCCCGCCCAGTTCAACGGCTTCCGGGCCGCGTTCGGCCGGGCTTCCGGCTTCCAGTCGGCGATGTACCGGCACATGGAGTTCCTCCTCGGCGACAAGTCCGCCGGGATGCTGGGCGCCCACCGGGGCGACCCGGCCGTCCACGAGGCACTCGGGGACACCTACCGCGAACCGTCCCTGTACGACGAGGTGCTCGCCTTCCTGCACCGGCAGGGCCTGCCCGTGCCGCGGAGCGTCCGCGAGCGGGACGTCACCCGCCCGTACGCCTCCGACCCCGCGGTGGTGGAGGTCTGGCGGCACGTCTACGCGGGACCGCAGCACCACCCCCACCTCGCGCTGGGCGAACTGCTCACCGACATCGCCGAACTGGTCACCCGCTGGCGGTTCGAGCACGTCCTGGTGGTGCGCCGCGCCATGGGCTCGAAACCGGGCAGCGCGGGCTCCGCCGGCCTGGCCTGGCTGGAGAAGCGCGCGGCCCGCCCGGTCTTCCCCGAACTGTGGGAGGTGCGCGGTGACGTCTAGGGTCATCTCCGCCTTCGCGGCCGAGGAGGAGAAACGGGTCCTCAGCCTGAAGCCGGTGCTGGCACCGGTGCACGGCCGCTACGGCGACCACCCGCACCAGTCCTACGACACCTGGCCGGCCGCCGATCCCGACGCGCCGCTGGTCATCCTGCTGCACGGCGGCTACTGGCGCTACGACCGGATGCACCTCACCCCCTTCGCGGCCCACCTCGCCCAGCAGGGCTTCCACGTCCTGCTCCCCGGCTTCCGCCGCTCCGGCGGCGCGGGCGGCTGCCCCGAGACCTTCGACGACGTCGCCCGGATCGTGGACACCCTGCCCGAGGGGCGGCCCTACGTCCTGGCGGGCCACTGCTCCGGCGGCCACCTGGCCCTGTGGTGCGCGGCCCGCGGGCTGCTGCCCGCCGGCTCCCGCTGGCACACGCGCACCCTGCCCACGAGCGTGCTCGCCCTCGCACCGATCACCGACCTCACCGCCACCCGGCGCGACGACCTCAGCAACGGAGCCGCCCTGCAACTCCTGGGCGGCGAGGAGACGTTCGACCGCTGGTTGCCCGAGGTCGACCCGCTGACCCTGCTGCGCGGGGCCGGCACGACCGGGGTGCCCACCGTGCTATTGCACGGCGCCGTCGACGAGGAGGTCCCGCTCACGCAGTTCAGCGACTACGCGGCCGTCCACCGTGACCTGAGGACGGTCGTCCTGCCCGGCACCGGCCACTACACCCTCATCGAACCGGGGGCACCCGGCGCCCGCGCGGTCGCCGAGACCCTGCGGGAGATGGCGGCCGCGTTCCCCCCGCGGTCGTCCGACCGGGCGGGCGAGGAGGCCGCACACCGATGACCACCGCACTCCCGGCCCCGACCACCCTGCGCCGACTGGCCGCACAGCACGACGCGGACGATCCCCTGGCCTCCCTCCGCACGAGGTTCCTGCTCCCGGCGGACGTCGTCTACCTCGACGGCAACTCCCTCGGCCCGCTGCCCGCCGCCGTCCCGCCGGTCCTCTCCGACGTGGTGACCCGCCAGTGGGGCACCGCCCTGATCGGCTCCTGGAACGCGAACGGCTGGTGGGAGGCGCCCCTGCGGGTGGGCGACGCCGTCGGCGCGCTCATCGGGGCCGCGCCGGGGCAGACGGTCGCGGGCGACTCCACCAGCGTGCAGCTGTTCACCGCGCTCGAGGCCGCCGCCACGCTCCGCCCGGACCGGCCCCTGCTGGTCACCGACCCCGGACACTTCCCGACCGACCGCTACCTGGCCGACGCGGTCGCCCGCCGCCGGAACCTCGAGGTGTGCCGGATCCCCCCGGCCGACCTGCCGCGGTTCCTCGAGACCGACGGCGCCCGGGTCGCCGTCGTCAGCTACTCGCCCGTCGACTTCCGCACCGGCGAACTGCACGACATGCGTGCGCTGACCCGGGCCGCCCACGAGGCCGGCGCCCTCGCCCTGTGGGACCTGTGCCACGCGGCCGGAGCCCTGCCCCTCGACGTCGACGCCCTCGGCGTGGACCTGGCCGTCGGCTGCGGCTACAAGTTCCTCTCCGGCGGCCCCGGCGCACCCGCCTTCCTGTACGTGGCACGCCGTCACCACGCGTCGCTCGAGACGCCGCTGCCCGGCTGGACCGGTCATGCCGATCCGTTCGGTCTGGGCAGGGACTACACCCCCGCCCCTGGCATCGCCCGCGCCCGCATCGGCACTCCGCCGATCCTGTCCCTGCTCGCCCTCGAAGCGGCCCTCACCGCCTTCGACGGCGTCGACATGACCGAGGTCCGCCGCAAGAGCCTGTCGCTGACGGGCTTCTTCCTGCGCTGCGCGGAGGAACTCCTCACACCTGAGGGCTTCACCCCCGTCACACCGGCCGAGCCCGGCCGCCGCGGCAGCCAGGTCACCCTGCGCCACCCCCACGCCCACGGGCTGACCCTCGCCCTCGCCCGCCGCGGTGTGATCGCCGACATGCGCGCGCCCGACCTTCTCCGCTTCGGCGTCAACGCCCTCTACACCACCCACCAGGACCTGCTCACGGCCGCAACCTGCCTGCGCGACATCGCCCACGAGGCCGCCTACGACCCGACGCCACCGGCCGCGGGGCCGGTCACCTGAGGGCTCCGGCCGCACAGGGGCGGTGCGGCACCGGGGGCCGTGACGGTGCGCCCATGGACGCACGCGTCGCCCGGAGCTCTTCCTGAATCCGCCCGGCGCTGCCTTCACGATTCTCCTCGACCGTGCCGAGCAGGACCGGGCGTCCGACGAGGGGACACGGGCGGCGGTCGCGGCCGGACTGCCCGACAGCGCCGGAGACATCGACCTGCTGGTCTCCGGTGACGGTGACGACCGGCTGTTCTGGCTGGAGCAGAAGGGCGATCACACCTTCGACACCCATGTTCTCGCCACCGCCGCCGGTCAGGCGGGAGGTGCCGTGGTCACCGATCTCGACCGCAGCCGGCCCTCGCGCAACGAGGCCGTCTTCACCGTGTTCGAGTCCGACAGCGTCGTGGTCTGGTCCCGAAGCTGAGTTCCGTGCCCGCCGTGCCCGAGGGGACGGCCGCCCGCGGAACCGCGGGCGGGTCACCGTCGCCGGGCCGGTGACCGGGCGGGCGGCCACGAGGCTTTCCCCGGCCGCCCGCCCGGCGACGTACTCACCCCGCCGGTGTGCTCTGAACGGTCACGGCCTCTCCGCGTTCAGCCGGCGCGGTCGTCGCCGAACTGCCGCCGTCGTACGTAGGAGCGTTCAGGGTTTGGCGGAGTACACGACACCGGCCAGGTTCTGGGCCGCGGAACCCCACACCTGGTCGTACAGGGAGGAGTCGACGCCGAGCGTGTGGAGCAGCCAGGCGGTCGTGACGCCGTAGGTCAGTTTCAGCTGGGCGGCGCGGGTGATGGTTCCGCTGTCACAGCCGATGCCGGAGCTGTCCTCGAATCCGCAGTGGAACCCACCGGTGATGACGCGCAGTTGAGTGGCGGACGGCTTGGCGTCGTACATCTTCTGCTGGTTGCCCGCCACGCCGGCGATGCTGTCGGCGCTGCCGCCGACGTACTGGACGGGGATGCCCAGCGTGCCGGAGGCACTGACGGCCGAGGGGTTGGTCTCCGCCGCCGCGAGGGTGGAGACGGACTTGACGGCCGCGTTCCGGCTCGCGGCGAGCAATGCCGCGCCACCGCCCATGGAGTGCCCCGAGACGGCGAGCCGGCCGGTGCTGACCGCACCTGCGAACCGTGAGCCGGTGGTGCTGTTCTGGGTGGTGAGCCAGGTGAGCGCCGCGTTCAGATCGTCGGCGAACGCCGAGTGGCTGGAGAGGAGACCGCCCTGGGACTTGGGCGCGACGGTGATGATGCCCCAGGAGGCGTAGTGCTTGAGCAGGCTCTCGTACTGGGTGATGGCCTGGAAGAAACCGTGTCCGAAGGCGAGGCCGGGGTGGGAACCGGCGGCGACCGGCGCGTTCGCCCCGGCCGTCGTGCCGGGGTACCAGACACGTGCGCTGAACGAGCGGCCCGAGGTGGAGACGGTGAGATCGGTGTAGGCGACAGGGAACGACCCCGTGGTGGAGGGGTCCGTCGCCCGGACCGGGGCCGCCGCCTCCGACGCGTGGGCGGCCGGTGCGAGGGAGAGGGCGGCTGCCGCGCACAGCAGCAGCGCGGTCAAGGACCGCAGGAGTGTACGGAACACGAGATCACCTTTTCTGTGGGGATGAAACAGTGATTTCCGGTGGTACGTCTCCGTGGTGTCCGGGTGTCCGGGTGTCCGGGTGTTCTGGGGCCTTGGGGGCTCTGGGGCTCTGGGGCCCACTCCACCGCGGGCACACCCGTGAGCCCGAGCGGTGTACGGGGGGAAAACTCGCCGAGCCGAGAATCGCGCCGGACCCGGAGCGAACCCGGCCGGACCGGGACTGGTCCGTACGCACCGACGGGGCGCGATGCGAACAGCTGGGCAGCTCTGGATCGGCTGGTCGCGAGGGGGGCGCGAGGGGTCTGCGGCGGGTCCCGCACCCCGCGGCCACCGGTCACCGGGACGCGCACGCCCGAAGCACGGGGCGAAGCCGCGCAGCGTGCGGCAGGCCGCAGCGCCACGGCGGCCGAGCGGGCCGGGCCGGCTGCCGGCCGGTACCCCGCGCCCGGCATGGGGATGACGCCCTCGCGGCCGGGTTTCGTCATCGGTCGTCTCGCGCTCGGAACTCGGCGAGCAGCGGGATGACGAGACGTTCGAGATTCTCGCGCCGGACCTGAGGACCGACTCCGGTGAGCTGCACGGGACTGTTCGGTGTCGGGACGTGCGCGATGAGCGCCAGGTGCGGCAGGAACACCAGAAGGAGCGACAGCAGCGCGTCCAGGTCGGCGTCCTTGCGCAGGTCCCCGGCACCGACGGCGCGTTCCAGGAGAGGGCGGAGACCGGCCAGGTACATGGCGTTCACGGGTTGCCTGACCGCGTCTCGAACCGCCGGGTCCATCTCCATGTTGGTGGCGGCGGCCACCCCGCGCTCCAGCGGCTGCCCGGCGAAGTACTTGAGCCAGGCCTCCAGCGCGTCGACGAGATGCGTGGCGAAGTCGCCGGTCCCGTCGTAGCCGTCGAGCCAGGGCTGCATGTGCGCGTAGACGCGCAGTGAGGTCTGCTCGGCCACGTAGGAGAAAAGATCCAGCTTGCCGGAGAAGTACTGGAACAGGGAACCCTTGGCGACCCCGGCTTCGCGGGCGATGACGTTCAGGCTGCCCGTGGAGTAGCCGTGGGTGCCGAACTCGTCCATCGCCGCGACCAGGACCCGCTCGCGGCGGGCGGGCGACAGCCGGGTCCAGGTGGGGGTGGGCATGGACACTCCTTCATGTGACCGGACGGTCATGTGACCGCCCGGTCATGGTGAAGGCGCCCCTCGCCACAAGTCAACGACCCTGGCAGATATGGCTGTTACTGACTTCGGCCCGTCGAGGTGACATCGCACCCCGAGGACCGGTCCCGCCTCCGCCGTGAAGCCGCCGGCCGCGCCGGGGCGTTGTGGAGCACGAGTTCGGATCCTGCGGGTAGAGGCCTTGCCGTGGCCCTTCGACTGCCGGCGCCGCTACCCGGCTGCCTTCACCGGGTCAGTCGGCTGTGGCGCGCCAGGCGGCTTCGGCGTCTTGAGCGGTGAGGTGGGTGGGGAAGACCTGCTCCAGGCCGACGAGGCGGAAGATCCGGCTGACGTGGTCGGGGACCGTGACCAGGGCGATGGTCGCGTTCGTGGCCAGGGCGTGGTTGCGGGCCGCGATCAGTACCGTGATGCCGCTGGAGTCGCAGAAGGTGAGGCCGCCGAGGTCGAGGGTGAGTTGCCGGCCTTCGCCGAGGTCGAGGCCGGGCAGTGCCGCACGGACCTCGGGCACGGTGTGGTGGTCCAGATCCCCTGCCAGTTCGATGACCGCTCCGGCGGGGGTGGCCCGGGTGCGGAGGGTCAGTTGTTTGGTCACTGCTGCTCTTCACGGGTGGGGCGGGGCACGTGGATGGCGAGGACGGCGGTGTCGTCGTCCACACCGGTGCCGAAGGTGTGGAGCAGATCGCGGACCGCCCCGATGGTGTCCGAGGCGGTGGTGGGGGCGAGTGCGCGGCCGAAGTCGAGGAGGGCGTCGTCGCCGTAGCGTTCGCTGCCGTCGGTGGTGGCGTTGGTGTGGGCTTCGGTGAGGCCGTCGGTGTGCAGGAGCAGGGTGTCGCCGGGGGCGAGGTGGAGGGTGGTGGTGGCGATGTGGGCGTCGGGCAGGACGCCGATGAGTTGTCCGCCGGGGGTGTGGAGGAAGTCGGCGGTGCCGTCGGCGCGCATCAGCAGGGCGGGCGGGTGGCCGCCGCTGGACAGGGTGATGTGGAAGCCGCCGCGGTCTGGCTCGGGGGTGAGCAGGCCGAAGACGACGGTGCAGAAGCGGGGGTCCGTACCGTTGTACTCGTGGTTGAGGACCGTGTTGAGATTGCCGAGCACGGCGGCTGGATCGGGGTCGTAGACAGCGGCGGCACGCAGGGTGTAGCGCGTCAGTGAGGTGACGGCCGCCGCGGCGGCGCCCTTGCCGCACACGTCGCCGAGGAAGAGGCCCCAGGTGCCGGCGGCAAGGGGGAAGAGGTCGTAGAAGTCGCCGCCGACCTCGTCGGGTGAGGCGAGGTGGTAGTACGCGGAGACGTCCAGGCCCGGCACGTTCACCAGCGTGGGCGGCAACAGCGTCTTCTGCAGGGTGGTGGCCAAAGTGCGCAGGCGGTCGCGTTCCTGGTCGGCTTCCTGGCGGGCGCGCAGCAGCTCGGTTTCGTAGGCACGGCGATCGCGGGCGTCGAAAATGGTGGTGCGGATCAGTAGGGGTTGTCCGTCGCTGCCCCTTTTCACCGTGGAGGTGACCAGGACCGGCAGGCGGGATCCGTCTTTGACCTTCAATTCCAAGGCGATGCCGCTGATCTCTCCTTGCATTCGCAGCAGCGGGGCGAAGTGGGTCTCGTGGTAGAGCCGGCCGCCGACGGTGAGCAGGTCGGAGAAGTGCTTGCGGCCGACCAGGTCGTCGCGCTGGTGGCCGAGCCAGCCCAGCAGGGTGGCGTTGACCTTCGCGATTCGGCCGTCCAGCTGGGTGGACAGGTAGCCACAGGGCGCGTGCTCGTACAGATCCTCGGCACTGTCCTCCAGCAGGGCGGAGAACTGCGCCTGCTCGTCCGACGGCGTCCCGTCTTCCTGTGGTCCGCCCTCTTCGTCGTCGGTCCTGCACATCACTCGGGGCCTCCCACGAACGCGGCGATGGCGGCGGCGGTCTCCTCCGGAGCGGCGAGCTGGGGGCAGTGCCCGGTGGCGTTCAGCGTGACCAGTTGGCTTCCCGCGATCTGCTTGTGGACGAACATGCCGACTTCCGGCGGGGCGATCGCGTCACGGGAGCACTGGGCGACCAGCGTAGGCACCCTCACGTCGGCGAGGTCGGCGCGGTTGTCGGACAGGAACGTCACCCGGGCGAAGACCCGCGCGATGTCCGGATCGGTGCGGCAGAAGCTGTCGGTCAGCTCCTCGCCCAGCTCCGGCCGCTCCGGGTTCCCCATGATCACCGGTGCCATCGCACCCGACCAACCCAGATAGTTCGCATCCAGCGATTCCAGCAACTCCTCGATGTCCCCGGCGCTGAACCCGCCCCGGTAACCGGCCTCGGGGTCGTCGACGAAACACGGCGAGGGAGCGAGGAGGACCAGCCCGGCGAACGCCTCGGGCTCCCGCGTGGCGGCCAGCACACCCATCATCGCGCTCACCGAATGCCCCACGAACGTCACCGGTCCGAGCGCCAGCTCCCGGCACAGCTCCAGCACGTCGTCGACGTATCCATCGAGCGTCGAATACCGCTCCGGGCTCCACGCCGACAGATCGGAGCGTCCGGCTCCGACGTGATCGAAGAGGACGACCGTGAAGTCCCGCTCCAACGTCGGCACCACCAGACGCCACATGTTCTGGTCGCATCCGAACCCGTGCGCCAGCACGACCACCGGCCCGTCGGCCCGCCCGGTCACCGTCACACGATTCCTGTGGTACACATCCATACCGCCATCCTCGCAGAGCGGGCTTCCCGGGAGATCGCTCGACCGCGGCCGACGTTCCTCTGAGCGTCTCGACACCAGCCCGGAGGAGTCCGCGAGCTCGCGGACGGCACCGACGCGGAGCAGGCCCGGCAGGAAACAGGGAAAGGCCTCCGGGACGTGCTGGGTGCAGAGCGTAGGCACCCGAGTTCTCATGCCCGTATCAGGCCCTGTCCTGGTACCCGGTACGCGAACCCCGTCCCTGCCTTGTGGTCGCGGAACCACATGCTTGCCCCACCGGCAAGCCGCCCATGACGTGGCGCGTACGGGAGCCGGAGTCCGGCATGGTTGCCGGTACCGGTATGAGCAAACGGCACGGCATGCTGTTCAAACGCGATCTGCATCTATCCGAACTCTGTGAATTCCTTGAAAACGGCCCTTCACGAGGATCTCGCGCAGCCATGGGCTGCGGACGGCTGGCAGCCGAACCAGGGTGTGCCAGAACGCCATCGGGTCGGCCCGGAACAGGTGGAGGGGGCGCGGCGCGGGCGGGTCGAAGTCGTCGCGGAGGACGCCGTCGGGTAGACCGCCGGACGTGGGGGAGGGCAGGTCCGGCTCGGGGCGGGCCAGCCATAGCCACACCCCGAACGGCAGTGGCACCGGGTACGCCGCCGGGTCGGCCGGGGCCCAGACCTCCCCTGTCTGCGGGTGGGACGGCACGAGGAGGATGTCGGTCTCCCCACCGGGAGCCGGCCGTCCCGGTCCGGCCAGGACGGCACGCCGCACCTGCGGACCTGCGGGCAGCATGGCGTCGAGCGCGTGTTGGAACACCTCCCCGACCAAGCCGTCCGGGACGATCACCGTTCGGCCCTCCGAGGCCGCCAGCAGATGGGCGAGCGCCCGCCCGGCCGCCGCCTCCTACCGCGGGCTCCACGACCAGCAGTGGTTCGACCAGTGGCCCGCCCCCATCCGCGACCCCCACGTGGCGATCGGCTCGAACGGGGGCGTGCTCTTCCCTTCCGCCACCAGCTCCGCCCAGGAGAGCGGTGCGGCGTCGGTGCCGTCGACGGGAAGGCGGCGCACGGCGTTCGGGGCGAGCCACATCGCCTGCCACAGCGAGCAGTCGTCGATCCGGGTCGCCACCGGCAGGGCACACTCCACGCAGGCCACGTTCGGGCCGTCGGCCCCGTCAAGGCCGCAACAGTAGCCACCCCCGCGTTTCTCCGGGAGCAGCACGGTGCCGCGGGCGTCGCCGGGCGCGATGACGACCGCGCCCGGCGCGCCGTCGGAGAGGGCGTGGACCGGCGCGTAGACGCCGCGGGCGGCCGCCTCCTCCGGATGGATCTCCTCCCACGTCCGCCACGGCGGCCCCCAGGGGTCCGGGTCCACGGCGAAAGTGCCCGACTCCATGAGCACCGGGAGCTGAATTCCGTTCCCGTACTTCTGATGGGCGTGGACCGGCAGGGCGACCTGGGACAGCGGAATGGTCAGCTCGGCGCCGCACCCCGCGCACACGAAAACGAACAAACGTCCTCCGTCTGGAAAGCAAGGGCATCGTCGCAGCTCGGCAGCAGCATGCCCATCGGTTTCGGGCAGGGGCCCGGAGGACGGTCGTCCCTCACACGACGTCACCACGGAAGCCGAGCCGGAACCAGCTCGGGTTCTGGCTCGGCTTCCGTGCAGGATGAGGTCGGAGCTGCTCCGCGGGAGCGCGTCCGAGGCTCCCGAGTACAGCTGAAGCAGGCCGACCGTCGGGCGCCGGAACCCGGCAGCAGCGGCCGGAGGGCTGCCCGGGGCCTTGCACGTCACAGTCCGGCCGCCTGGGCCAGTGATGCTCGCTCGTCCTCGCCCAGAGGAAGGCCGGCCAGCAGTTCGTCGTCGGCCAGCAGACGCCGCACCCATGCCGCGTCGGCAACGAACGCCGCTCGGCAGAGGGCCCGTTCGGGGTGGTCGTTCTCGGGGCCGCTGACCGCCAGGTCCCACGCGTTGTCGGGGTCGGTCGGCGCGGACAGGGCGGCGGCCACGAGCACGAGCCCGAACAACTCGTTCCGGCGCGGACCGATGGATCGGCAGCCAGTCTCAGCAGGTACGGGACGACCGCCGGCATCGTGGCGCTGATGGACATCGGCCCTGACATCACCAGCCAGTCCAGTGCTCGTTCGGCCATCTCGGCAGCGTCGGGATCGAGCAGCCCGCGCAGGACGACCGGGACATCGACCGGGCAGCCGGGAAGGGACGACCACTCCACGTCCTCGCACCCTTCCAGTGCCGGATGCGGAGAAGCCTCTTGTCCCAGGTGCGGGTGGGCCGCCGTCAGGGCTGCGGCCGCGGCCGGCGCCGTGGCCTCGTGATCCACTTTGCACACGTCGTGGCTCCTGTCCGCCCACTGGCGCCGTACCGGCGGACTTCGACCGCATGGACGCCACGAGTCTACGCACGCCCCACCTTCAGGGGCGTCGCGCACGGACATCCCTGTGCAGGGGCGTCACAGCAACCGTCGGATGTCGCCGCGGACCCGGTAGAAGCCGCCTGCCGCCGTGTGCAGGGCGTCCACGACGTAGCGTGCTCCGGGCTCCCGTATCGCCCGCGGGAACTGGACGTTCAGCGCTGGATCGTAGCCCTCGGACACCACGTGCACCCGGACGCGCCCCGCCTCGCTGACGCACTCCACGACGACCGCCCCCGCCGGGGCCCGGGTGACGGTGGTCACCGCGCCCGCGGCCGTGGCCGGCTCGTAGGTCGGCAGGGCCGCGGCGAGCTTGACGTCCCGCGCCACCGGCACCGTGCCCTGCTGCGCCGCGGAGACGGCCGCCTCGCTCGCGTCCACGCACACCAGCGAACCGTCCGTGGTCACCAGGTACAGCCGCTCGTCGCGGTACTGCATCGACAGCGCGGAACCGCCACCGGTGCCGAGCTTCCACAGGCGTGTGCCGTCCTGGTCGAAGCAGTAGACGGACGAGGCCGCGTCGCCCGCGAAGACGAACTGCCCGCCGGGTGAGGTGGCGCACGAGTACACCGCGCTGTCGCACGCGTACGTGGCCTCGATCGCGCCGGTCCGCTTCGACAGCCGCTGGACCACCTTGTGGGCGGTGCCCGCGTACACGACGTCGTCCTCCTGCCAGCCGAACAGGACACCGCCCCGGGTGGACGTGTGCCACAGTTCCCGGCCGCCGTCCGGCGCGTAGGCCGTGACGCCCCGGTGGTGGCCGTGGTAGACGGCCTGGTCGTCGGCGCGGACCATCCAGGCGTGCTCGCCCTGGCTGCGGCGGGACCACTGGTGCTCGTCCTCGTGGTCGATGACAGTGAGCCGACCCTCGCGGTCGGAGACGTCCAGGACGCCCTCGTGGATGTCGAGCCAGAAGATGTCGACGTCCGCCGCGATGTCGTAGGCGGCGAAGGGCAGCTTGGAAGACAGGTCGTACACCTTGCCGTCGTCACAGCCGGCATAGATCCAGAAGTCGTCGGCCACCAGGCACTTCACGCCGTCCGGCAGGCTGAAACGGGCCAGCGTGTTGCCGTCGTGGTCCAGGGTGTACACGTCGCCCGCCTGGTTGCCGACCCAGCAGCTCTCGCTGTCGATGTGGATACCGAACGCCGAGGAGCCGGTGGCGAACCGCCACAGCACGGGGGCGACGGCGCGCGCGGTGGACGGGGCCGAGACCACCTGACGCCGGGTCACCGCGCGCGGGGCACGCTGCCCCGGAACGGCCGGGGCGTATCCCCTGCGGACCTTCTCGCCGACCTTCTTCGCGGCCGCGGCGCGCGCTTTCTCCGCCGTGGGGAACGTCGTCGTCTGGGTCTGTCCGCCGGAGCCGATCCGCCCGTAGCGCACCGTCACCACCTGTCCGTCGACGGTCACTTCGTAGAACTTGTGCGCACCGTCACCCTCCTGCGACAACTCCAGATACGTCGTCGACCCCGCGGACCCGGCAGACATGGCACACCCCTCCCCACAGCGGACCCCTGGCCTTTCCAGCGGGTCTCACTGCTCACACCGTAGGAGGAGCCACTGACAATCGCCCCGCGTCGACGACCCCGGCAGATGCCCCCCAATGTGCTTGACGCGCGCCGTTCCGCCATGGGTCACTCTCCACATCGGGGGCTCCACCGCGGACAGGCAGCGGTTTCGGCTCGGGCCCCGGGAAGGACCGGCGAACATGGTGGTTTCGACCGTACACACGTCCCTACCCACGAAACGGCAGCCCTGTGGACATCGTTGACCTCGCTGCACTGGGTGAGTCCTTCACCCGCGATCCCTATCCCGTGTACGCCGACTTACGGACCCGAGGCGCGGTGCACCGCATCCGGATGCCGGAAGGAGGCGCGGAGGCCTGGCTCGTCGTCGGGTACGAGGCCGGGCGTGCCGCACTCGCGGACCCCGGACTCTCGAAGGACTGGAGCAAGGCATCCCCCTCCTTGCCGCTGGGCGCCATCTCCGCCGGCCCGCACATGCTCAGGGCCGACCCGCCGGACCACACGCGGCTGCGCAAACTGGTCGCCCGGCAGTTCACCGCGCGCCGGGTGGAGGAACTCGCCCCGAGCATCCGGAAGACCACCGACGCGCTGCTGGACCGGATGCTCGCCGCCCCCGACGGACGCGCCGACCTCGTCGAGGCGCTGTCCTTCCCGTTGCCGATATCCGTGATCTGCGAACTCCTCGGCGTACCGGACCTGGACCGCGAATCCTTCAGGACCTGGTCGAACGACGCCCTCAGCGCCACCGATCCCGAAGAACGCAAGGCAGCGGCGACCGCGATGGCGCGGTACATGGCGGAGCTGGTGGAGGGCAAGCGGAAACAGCCCGGCGACGACCTCCTGAGCGCGCTGATCCACGGCTCCGACGAGGACGGGGACCGGTTGTCCCGCGAGGAACTCCTGGGCATGGCCTGGCTCCTGCTCGTGGCCGGCCACGAGACCACCGTGAACCTCATCTCCAACGGCGTCCTCGCCCTGCTCACCCACCCGCGGCAACTCGCCGCCCTGCGCGCGGACCTCTCCTCCATCGACGCCGCGGTCGAGGAGATGCTCCGCTACGAGGGTCCTCTGGAGACTCCCACGTTCCGCTTCACCACCGAGCCGGTGACGATCGGCGGCACGGTCGTCCCGGGCGGCGGCGAACTCGTCCTGATCGCCATGGCCGACGCCAACCGCGACCCCGCCCGCTTCCCCTCACCCGACCGCTTCGACATCTCCCGCGACGCCCGCGGCCACCTGGCGTTCGGCCACGGCATCCACCACTGCCTGGGAGCTCCGCTGGCCCGCCTGGAAGCGCGGATCGCGGTCAGGTCGCTGCTGGAACGCTGCCCCGACCTGACCCTGGACATCCACCCGGCGGCGATCATCTGGCGACCGGGAATGATGATCCGCGGCCCGCGAAGCCTGCCTGTACGTTTCACCGGGTGACCGGTACGCGGCAACGCTTCTGACGGGGAGGGCGAAGACGCTCTGCGACGACGGAAGGACGCGCCACTCCTGGCGGCCCGGGACGCGGGCGGCGACACCGATGACGGGACAAGAAGTGGGCAGACCCCGGCGACCTGCTGATCGGCGTGGACCCCCGCCGAGGGCGGTGGCCTCCTCGACCAGGGCGGGAAAACGCTCGTAAGGCAGGGAACGGGGGTTGAACTGCGGGGTCTCGGCGCCGGTGGGGTTGAACACCACTGACAACACCGCCGCAAGGGCACGGGGGGTGTGGTCGTTCCCCGGGGCGCAGGACACGCCGCGGCAGTCCGGTGCCGGGTGGTACCACACCTGGTCGGTCCACCGGCCCCCCGGCATCGCGGCCTCCGGCGGCGCCGATTTCGTGCCGGTGATCCGGGGTGCCGCGAGCGTCACCCCGCAGGGCAGGGCTTTCCGCACGGCACCGTGACCCAGTCGGAAGTCTGCCGCCGGCCCGGCCCACAGCCAAGCCCTTCACCAAGCTCATTCTGAAACGATCAGTCAGGGGGTGGTGCGGCCGGCGATGTCTCCGCCGGGGTCGTCGGCCAACGCGATCACGGCTGTGACGCGTTTGCCGACCGGTTCCCGGCGTACTTCGTAGGCCTGGCTGACGGCGAGGGTGATCTCCAGGCCGTGGCGGCCGACGCGCCGGGGATCGGTGGCGGCGACGTCCGGCAGGGCCGGGTCGCTGTCCCACACCGACACCCTCACCGCGCCGTCGCTGATCTGCAGGTCGAGCATGACGGGGCCGGGTGCGTACTTCACCGCGTTGGTGACCAGCTCGCTGACGACCAGCTGCGTCATGCCCATCGCCCGCTCGGAGACCGGTAGCCCGTGCACGGCCTGCACCTCGGTCAGGAAGCCGGTCGCCAGGCGCCGGGCCGCCCCGATACAGGAAGGGGCGCCGTCGTAGGCGGCAGACGCAGACAGCGAATGGTCGTCCCCCGTTTTCTGTCCCTCGTCTCCTGCGGCCTGCTCCATACGCCCGCCCCGTCTCGCGTGATCGTCACACGAACTTCACGTTGTGTCCGCGAAGCATCGCACGGCCCCCCTCCCGGCTGCCCTGCCTCAGGCGCTTTCAGCCTGACCTGACACGATTGACACCGTGCTGGGACATTCGTTTGCGTGGACAGCGGCTTCGCAGTGGTGAGTGCCTGTCACGGACCGGACCTGACGGAGACGGTGTGAGCCAGGCCCTTCTGACCGTCGCCCAGCGCACCACCGCCGACGGTGTACGCGTTGTCGCCCTGGCCGGGAACATCGACCACACCACAGCCCCGCCTTCCACCGGGCGCTGACCCGGCAGGGCGGCTTTGCCCCGCACACGGTCGTCGACCTCCGCGACGTCACCTTCATGGACTGGACTCCGGCGGCATCAAGGTTCTCGTCGCCGCCAAGCCGCCCGAGAGGAATAGCGGCGTCGACAGGAGCAGGAAGCGACGACTGGCCAGGTCGGTCGTCGGTGTGGAGTCCGTCGCCCTCGAACGGCGCCTGTGCAGAGCGAAGTCCGAGCAGCAGGCCACCTTGGAGGGCTTCGACTTCGACGCCTCCCCGAAGCTTTCCGCCGCCCAGATCCGTGACCTCGCGGTCTTGCGCCGGCTCCACTCCGGTCATCATGAACGGTCCCAGCCACCGCCCCGACAAACGGCCCCGGAACTCGACCGATCCCACCGCCCCGCCGCTGCGTCAGCCAGCTGCCGGGCCTTCGTCCTGTCCGGGCGAGTCCCCGGATGCGACGTGGTGGCATGATCTTCTCCGACCACTGCTCAGTTGGAGAGGATCATGCTGCATCTGCTGTCACTGCACTACACAGCCTCGGAACAGGAGGCGGAACCGTTCGTCCGTGACCACGTCACCTTTCTGGAACGGCACCACCAGGACGGCACCTTCCTGGTCTCCGGCCAGACCGTCCCCACTTCGATCGGCGGCGTGATCATCGCCCGCGGCGTGGACCGCACGACCATTGAGCAGATCGCGGCGCAGGACCCCTTCGTCCTCAACAACGTCGCGGAATACGCCATCACGACCGTCACCCCCGGGCGAGTGCACCCCGACTTGAGTCCCGTGCTGAGAACGGACTGTTGACGTTCACCGGTCCCGTCGCCTGTCCCGCTCACCGTTCCCGGTACGGCTGGACGCTGAGCTCAGCGTCCAGGACGGCTGAGTGAAGACAGGCCCCACAGTTCGGCGATGCGACCGTCCCGCACTCGGAAGATCTCCATCATCGAGGGGAGGGCCTGTTCTTCAACTCCCGCCGGGATGCCGTGCAGGCTCGTACGGACTGCGGCTTTGTCCGCATCCACCAACATGTCCTCGACGATGACCTGAACGTCCGGGAACGTGGTGTGGAGCCCGCTCCACGCCTTCACGACGCTGTCGACGCCAACGGTGCCCAACGGATGGCTCACGAAGTCGGCCGAGAAGATCGACCTTGCCGCCGTGAGGTCAGTCATCGTACGGGGGGCACCGGTATCCGGTCGAGGTGATCTCCCACTACTGCTGCCGGCGTACCCGACGACTCCTTCGACGCCGAGCGTGGTCAGGATGATGCCCGCCACGAGGGGGAAGTGCGCGTAGCCGTAGGCGTTGACCGTGATGCTGACGCGGAGCTGGCCCCGCGTCTCGTCCAGCCGGTGCTCCACCAGCAGGCTGACCATTCTGACCGACCCGGCAGGTGAGCGGCGGCAGGCGGCCCTTGGCGTGCTCCGGACCCCGGCAAGGTGCCCGTTGCCTCGCGGGTCGGGTTGCCGTTTCACGGCCGAGGTGGCGTGGCGCGGCGGGCAGGTCATTCGGCCGCCCGCCGCCGGGACGGACGTACCTCCTCGATGTCGAGGCGCCGCTGCACTTGACGCAGCACGGTGCCGTCGATGCGGTCCTCGTCGCGCAGCCGCACGACGGTGGCACCCAGGTGGTCCGCTGGTATGAAGCCGACAAGTCGTACTCGAGCCGGAGACGTTCAGTCTCCGGGGGCGGGTGGCGCGGTGACGAGTTCGCCGGTCAGGCAGTTGTTGACCATGGCCAGGAGCTCCTGGTCCGTGAGACCGAGCTCGCGGGCCTGGGCGATGAGGCCGTGCACGGCCTCGGTGAGCCGCGCCTGGTCCGCGACGCCGGGCGCCGCGGTGATCACCGCGCCCCGGCCACGGCGCAGCTCGATCAAGCCCTCGTCACGCAGTCGCTGGTAACCGCGCAGAACCGTGTGCACGTTGACGCCCAGCGACTCGGCGACCTCGCGGGCAGGCGGCAGTCGCTCACCGGGGGCCGCCGTGCCGTTGACGATCGCCCCCCGTACACAGGCGGCGATCTGTTCGCCCAACGGCACGGGAGAGCCGGAAAGCACCCGAAACAGCATCCCTACTCACGCTCCACGTGACGATTGACCAAGCCGTTGATCAGCGCGGCCGCGGTAGTCGAGTCGTCGACGGTGACCACGTATTCGCGTTCCCCCACCGTGCGGACCGAGAGCGCCTCTCCCGAACGCAACACCACGCCCCGCCGGTTCGGGCGTATCCGGTAGCCCCAGCCGCCGAAGTCCCCCATGGCGTTGACCTGGATGCTGCTGGCGCTGACGATGCTGCCGAGCGGCAGGACCAGCCGGGGCCTGGGCAAGACCGTAGAGGCAACTTTGAGTCCGCGCCGGTCGACGGTGACCCGGGCACCGGTGAACGGTGCGCAGGCCATACCGAGGACGAGTGGCAGCAGTCCTGCCTGCCACGGACCGAACGCCACGACGAACAGCCCGCAGAGCGTGACGACGCCGGCCGGTAACAGCAGCGCGCGGGAGGCGATGGTGCGGCTCCAGGCCGCAGCCTCGCCCTCGGCCAGCGGCAGCGAGGGAGTCGGTGGTGCGGGCGCCGGGCGCGGCCCGGTGCCCGTCAACCACCAGGCCAGCGCGCCGGTGGCCACGCCCGCGAGCAGCAGCACGGCCACATGCCACATCGGCAGTTGCACATCAGCCGGGTCCTGGACGTCCGTGTTGACAAGGACGGTGAGGGCCAGCGGATAGCCGAGGGTGACGGCAGTGCCGGCACCGACTGCGGCGGTCAGCCTCGACCCCCAGCCCTCCTTGGCGGCCAAGGTCAGGACCGTGAACAGCAGCCCGAGACCAAGGAGCAGCCCACCGCCGAACCACAGTGCGGCGGTCCGGCTCGTGAAGCCGTCAGCCCCGCCGTCCCCCGAGAAATGGGTGGCGATCCGCCCGGGCAGCCGGTCGTAGCTTGCCAGGAAGATACCGGCGTAGGCGGCGGTAGCGATGCCGAACGGAACGGCCGTCAGGGTGCATCTGCGGATGGCGGTCATCTGGCTCCCTCGCATCATTGTTCTTATCCAAATAGAACAATGGCACTCTACGGCGGCAGAGAGTTCAGACACAGGCGCTGACCTCGACCGGGCCGCTTCCCACACGCGTCGGCGCCGGCCGACGCCGCGGTCGCGGGGGGCCGGGGGAGGCCCGGGTACCGGCCGTCCATGAGGCGCAGCGCCTGCCCATGCCGCGCCTGGAGTACCTGCAGAGCCTGTGGGACCACCCGGCACGCGGATCACGCTGGTGCTGTGCTGTGCTGTGCGGGCGAGACGGCGACCGGCCACGCCGGACGCATCGAAGGCGTCCTCGGCGCCGGAGAGCGGGCAGCGCGAGCCGTCCTGGGCCTTCCCTCTTGTCGCCGCCGCCGCCGAAGCTGAGGGATCGAGACTTACGAGGCCGACTACTCATGTGCGTTGTGGTCAGAGTTGCTCGGCCTAACGCCACGTTCGGGCTGGCTCATCTCGGCCCGCACCGCATCGAGGGAGAGGTCGAGGACATCGGCGATCGTCGCGATGGTCGGGAAGGCGGGGGTGGCCGCGCGGTCCGTCTCGATCTTTCGGAGGATCTTCGGTGAGACACGTGTGGCAAGGGTGGTGTCGAGCATCGGGCGTTCTCCCCTTGCCCGACGGAGGAGGGCGCCGAGGCGCCGGCCGCGTTCGGCCTCTGCTGGAACGAGCGGCAGCCCGACCATGACCCCGATTCCATTACCGGTATAGTAATGACGGTATAGTTATTGGTTGAAGAGGGAAGCGCCCCATGATCGAGATCTTGAACCCCACCCTGCTGGCCCGAGCAAGAGACACAGGCGCCCTCGTCGCCGACATCCTGCACACGCTGAAGAGCCGCACCGTGATCGGCACGAACCTGCTGGACATCGACCGGTGGGCCAAGGCCATGATCGTAGAGGCGGGCGCTACGTCCTGTTACGTCGACTACGAGCCGTCCTTCGGACGCGGCCCGTTCGGCCACTACATCTGCACGGCCGTCAACGACGCCGTGCTCCACGGACGGCCGTACGACTACACACTCGCCGACGGCGATCTGCTGACACTCGACCTCGCCGTCTCCCAGGGCGGAGTCGCAGCGGACGCCGCCATCAGCTTCATCGTGGGCGACGCAAAACACCCGGAGAGCGTCGCGATGATCAGCGCAACCGAACGCGCGCTGACCGCAGGGATCGCCGCTGCCGGGCCCGGGGCTCGCATCGGCGACATCTCCCATGCCATCGGCACAGTGCTCAGCGAGGCGGGGTACCCGATCAACACCGAGTTCGGAGGCCACGGCATCGGATCGACGATGCACCAAGACCCGCACGTTTCGAACACCGGACGGCCTGGCCGTGGGTACAAACTGCGCCCTGGACTGCTGCTGGCGCTGGAGCCGTGGGTCATGGCGGACACCGCTCAACTCGTCACCGATGCCGACGGGTGGACGCTCCGAAGTGCGACAGGCTGTCGGACAGCACACAGCGAGCACACGATCGCCATCACCGACGACGGAGCCGAAATCCTCACTTTGCCCAAGCAAGCGCATCCGTGAGGTCGGAGCCCCTGTTGTTCCTCTCCAAGCGCCCCGCGGGCATGTGAGTGGTCTACGATCCGTCTTCAAACGGATCTTGCCCAGAGCGGGAACGACGGGAGACTGACCGCTGCTTGACAGGAAGTGACGGTCTTTTCTTGTCCGGTGGCGATTCACGGAAGCTCTTGAGGCAGTTGAAGCAGTGCTCGACGATCGAGCTGGAACCGCCCGTCCGCAGCGCGCCTCGGCAACTGCAGGCGGAGGCCCGTACGGGGCTCAGTACCCCGCCGCCCTCTACGGTGGTCGGCAAGACCCCCGACCGCCGTCCCGGTGCCGGTGCCGGGGCGGGGGCCGGCCTTGTGCAGCCGGTCGGCGGTGTGCCGCTGCTTGGGAGACCTCGACATCGCCGCGGCGTCGGCGGCTGCACGTCACACCTCAAAGCCGGCCGACCTGGTTGCCGGGGCGCACCGCCGCCACCCGGGCGACGACGCGGTGCTGGTGGCCGTGCAGTTGTCGACCGGCCCGCGAGGCGCCGCCCGGGTTGCGTCCAACTCGACCGATCAGCGTCGTCGGCGCTCCCATGGACTCGTCCGGCTTGCCGGCGGCGTGCCCGTCACCTGTGCTTCGTCCCGCTGCACCACGAGACCGAGGCCGACCGGTACCCGGCCCGGCGCCCCGCCGCCGGCATGCCCGGCGCGACGGGCTCGGTCAGGACCGCGTGAAGATCCACTCGTGGTTGTTCTGGCCTTCCGGGGCGCAGGGCCAGATGATCAGGTCGCGCGTCTTGTCGTCGGTTCCGTAGGAGTCCAGGCACTGGTTGTTGCTGGCGGCGTTGCGTATCCAGAACGTTCCGTCGGACTGCTTGTCCAGCCACCACAGCTGGTTGTCGTTCGTGGTGCCGTCGCAGGGAAACTCCGTGACCTTGGTAGCCCCTCCGACGCCTTGGTAGCCGGGCAGGTCCAAACACATGCTGTCCATGACGTTGCGTATCTGGAAGAGCGGTACCCCGCCAGGGCCGGCCTTGTCGTAACGCTTCTCGACGTTCCACAGCTGGTTGTCGTCCGTGTTGCTGTTACAGGTGGCATGCGTCACCGGCCCGTCCGGTTGGCCGCTGGTGAAGCCAGGGACATCGACGCAGGTGTGATTGGTGTTGTTCTTGATCAGCACTCTGGTCAGGACGTTCGGCAGATTGCTCGGCGCCTTCTTCACGACGGCCTTTGTACTCCGGCTCGGCGAAGGGCTGGGCTCCGCGGCGGTTGCGGCGGTTGTGGCGGGCGCCGCGGGCTTGTCCGCAGTCGGCGTTGCGGACGCCTTCTTCTTCGCGTCCTTCTTGTCCTTCTCGGTCTGCGTGGGGGAGGGGGACTGGGTGGCGAAGATGCCGGCCGGGTCTTTGGCCGTGTCCAGGACGGTGTCGGAGCCCGCGGTGTCGGCCGCCTTCTTCTCCTCGTCCTTGTCGTTCGCCGTGATCAGCAGCGGCACAGCGATCAGGAGCGCTCCTACTACGGCGGCACCGGCGAGCACGGGCTTACGGGGGCGGCCGGCCCCGCTCTGGCCGGAGCTGGTCGCGCCACCGTCATCCACGGCGGTCGCGACGGTCTTGCGCTGCCCCTTGGCCGCTGCCGCGGACAGGCCCTGCGCGCCATTCACCTTGTTGGCGCCTACGCCCTCGGCGCCGGCCGCAGCGACCTTCTCGTCCCCGTCGGCATTCACGTCGCCGCTCGCGGTCTCAGCGGCCGTCGCCTCGGCGCTGTTGGTGCCCTGAGGGTTTTCTCCGGTGGATGCCTCCTCGGTGTCACCTGCAGCACCCGTCCGCCCCATGGCCGCAGCACCGGCGTTCGGCCCGCCCGTGAAACCGGTGGGCAGGGCTCCTTCGTCAGTGCCGGCCCCCGTCCCCGCTTCGGTCGCTGCAGTCCTTCCCGCACTGGCGCCTTCCGGCACTGAGGCAGTCGAGGACTTCCCGGCTCCGCTGAGGAGTACCTTGACGGCCTCGGCGTCGGGCGTCGCAGTTGCCCGCTCGGGGGCAGTGGGCTCGCTGGACGCCTGCTGCTGGTCAGACATGTACTCTCCATACCTTTCTTCTCAGGCTTGGCCGGAAAGCGCGCGTGGATCGCCGGGTGGCGCCGGGCGTCGACGGCACCTGTGAAGAGGGGGAACACGCCCTTCTTGACGCCGGCGATCGAGTGACACGCCGACCGGGACGGCGCTTCCCAGGCGGGGCGGGCTTGACCGGCCTGTGTGAAGATGAATCACGGCTGGGAAAAGCTTAGTTGATGGTGCATGGGGTCATGTCGCCGCCGTCATTGCCGGAGGTTTCCCGGCGGGACCATCGTCGAGCCGACCGGCTTGGTCAGGGTGTCGATCCGGCGGACCCGCCAGGTATCCCCGGGCCCTACCGCCCTCGGGCCTGCTCCAGGTTCGACCGGTGGGGGCCGGAGAGCCAGTCCGCATGCGGCCCCAGACGCGCGTCGACCGGTTCCTCTCCTCGCCGGAGCGCGTCGATGTAGGCACGATCGGCGGCGAGGCGGGCCGCAGTCTCGGGACCTTCGGCAATGGCGCCGTGGCCGGGGACCACGACATCAACGTGCCCGGCGGCCTCACCCAGCCGGTCGAGCGCGGCCTCGTAGGCTCCCACCTGATCATCTTGGCGAGAGTCGAAGAGCGGGATCAGGACGTCGGAGAGCATGTCGCCGGCGAGCAGGACGCCACGGTCCGCGAGGAGGACCGCGGCGTGGCCGACAGCGTGCGCTTGATGCCCGATGATCTCGCCCGGCACCGGTCCGCCGTCCCCGGGCAGCGGGGTGATCAGCGCGATCAGGTCGAGAGGGATGCCGGACGCGCTCTCCGCCGCCATAGCCTGCGCCCGCTCTCGGGCTCGACTGGCAACGTGGGTGGCGGCAGGGGTGGCGTAGCGCGGCACGTCGCCGAACCGGGAATGCCAAAGCAGATGGTCCCAGTGAGGATGGGTGGAGAACCCGGCGACCACCGGAATGCCGAGCCGGTCCACGTCATCGGCGAGCCGGCTCAACTCGGAGCCATCGATGCCGGGATCGATCAGGATCAACCCATCCTCCCCGCACACCGCGATGGAATTGGTCCAGACCCACGCGCTCTGCCGGACCCAAACACCGTCGGCCACCTGATTCAGCTTGCCCATCTCCACTCCAATCGGTTGGTCACAGTGCTGAGACTGCGATCCGCAGCCAAATTCATCGCTTTCAGCGCCCGCTGGGCGCGATGTCGTGGTTGAGGTGAAAGACGTTGTCGCCGGCGTTCAGGTCATTCGCTGATCCGCCTCTGCGGCCCGAAGGGCAAGCACGACCCGGAGCGAGGAGGCGAAACTCCGCACCCGGGAGCTGTTCGCATCCGATGATCTGCTCAAGGAGCGGACCGTGGAGACGATGCTCGCCGGACTCCCGACCCGGCGCTACGAGACGGCGCTCCAGCCGACCGGCGAGCCAGGCATGGACAAGGACATCCACCGCACCCACCTCGGTGGACCACATCCACCGCTCCACCGCAAGATCCGGGATGGGGCCACTTCACCTCGCCCTACCCCTCAACACCCCCGAACGACCGGCCCACCGGGGCCAGTTGAAGTCGTCTTGGTCGGGGCCGCCGAACGCCGCCCCAACCAGACCGGCCGGTAACGCTGATGACCGGTGCCGCCGCGATCGGGGCGGTCGTGCATCTGCCGGCCGCCATCGAGGAGGACCGAGGCCTGGCCTCGATGGCGGCACACCGGCCGACATCAGCTACCGTCTGCTGCCGCCCTGACGGCCCGGCCTCACTTCAGGTGCCGGGCGAAGAACCGGGCCCCGGCGTCGAGCTCGAACTGCGGGACGCCGGTGTGCCCGCCGAGATTGGCGTGCAGGGTCTTCTCCTTGGAGCCGAAGGCGTCGAACAGGTCCAGGGCCGCCTGCCGGTCGTTCCCTTCGTCGTCCCATTGCAGCAGGACATGCAGCGGAATGGTGACCCGGCGGGCCTCTTCGAACATGGCGGCGGGCACGAGACTCCCGGCGAAGAAACCGGCGGCCACGATGCGCGGCTCGACCACCGCCAGCCGGATGCCGATGGAGATCACTCCCCCCTCGTACCCGACCGGGCCGCCGATCTCGGGCAGCGAAAGGAGGGCGTCCAAGGCGGCCTGCCATTCCGGGACCGCTTTTTCGGCCAGTGGGAGGATGAGAGCGTCGACGATCTCGTCGCCGACCGGCCCGCCGGCCTCCATCGCCCGGCGCAGTTCGGCGCGGGCCTGCTCGGCGGCGGCCCAACGGGGCCGTTCACCGCTCCCGGGCAGCTCGATGGTGGCCGCAGCGAAGCCGTACTCCGCCGCGTAGTACCGGGCCCGCCCCGCCAACCGGGGATACATCTTGCGCAGTCCGAGGGGAGGGTGGCCGATCAGGATCAGCGGCGCCGGTGCGGATGCGGACGCGGGCGCCCACAGGATGCCGGGGATCCCGCCGAGGGTGAATTCGCGCTCGAGGACGCCGTCGTCGAGATGCCGTTCAGAAATGAATTGCACGGTCGTGCCTTTCGGGAGTGCTCATGTACAGCGCTCCCGGACGACCTATCGCCCGACCGTGACCCCGGAGGAGAGCACCCATGTCGATACGTTCACGGATACCACCTCCTGGTTCTCTCGCACGGCCTCCGAAAAAGTAGCAGTGGTCGCCGTGGTCTGCCAACGGTTTTTTACGGAGGCTCCGAGGCCCATTGCGAAGGAGCTCACGCACAGCCGACAAGATCCGACGGATCCACAGCCGCTCGCTTGGCACCTGCAGAGAAGGTGTGTTGACCGCACCTTCTCCGGCTCCCTGAGCAGAGCGATCACGGGTCTCAAGGAGAGGACGACGGTCTCACCGCCACGGGCACCGTTGCCTTCCGGAGTCACCACTCCCGCTTTGTGGACATGGCGCAGACCTGACCACACCCGCTGTAGGACCTCACATTCCGTGTCGGAATCTCACTGCTTCTCATTCGCGCTGTCGGAGTCTCGCTGCCTCGCGTGCCGAGCCGCGGCGTTTCCCCCGTACGCGCGGTTTGATCTCCTTTCCCTGGTCCGGTTCCCGCTGTACCTGGCACGGTCGTTTTCGGTAGGTACGCGAAGCCGGAAGCGGCGATGGATCTGGGACTGGCCGATGTCGAGTGGGCTGACGGTGACGGCGGCGGGCTGCGGAAGTCCGTGCCGGAGATGGTGTCCTGGGCCATGTTCCTGCTGGCGGTCGTCTGGAAGGCCAAGCGGCCGCGCCGGGAACAGCCGGTCCCGCCGGGACGGTTGCATCAACCGAGGGACCGGCGCCGCACGCGCGGGGAACACGGAGACCGCAAGATCATCAGCCCCACCAGGATCCGGACCCCAGGAGCGCGGTACGTTCGCCGCACACTCGGACCAAGACGTACTTCTGCAGGAGGACTGTTTCATGACTGACCGACCCTTGACCCTCATGGCAGTACACGCCCACCCCGACGACGAGGCCACCGGAACCGGGGGGGTCCTCGCGCGGTACGCGGCGGAAGGCATCCGCACGGTTCTCGTGACCTGTACCGACGGCGGTTGCGGTGACGGGCCGGGGGGTGTCAAGCCGGGCGATCCCGGGCACGACTCGGCGGGGGTCGCCTTGATGCGCCGTCGAGAACTCGAGGCGAGCTGTGACGTCCTGAAGATCAGCGATCTGGAGACGCTGGACTATGCCGACTCCGGGATGATGGGCTGGCCGAGCAACGACACCCCTGGATCCTTCTGGCAGACCCCCGTGCAGGAAGGCGCGGCCCGACTCGCGGAACTCATGCGGCACTACCGACCTGATGTGGTCGTCACCTACGACGAGAACGGCTTCTACGGCCACCCCGACCACATCCAGGCCCACCGCATCACGATGGCGGCGCTGGAGATGACCGGGCTGACACCGAAGGTGTACTGGACCACGATGCCCCGCTCGATGATGCAGCGGTTCGGCGAGATCATGCGCGAGTTTCATGAGGACATGCCGGAGCCGGATCCTGCCGAGGCCGCCGCGATGGCCGAGATCGGTCTCCCCGACGACGAGATCACCACGTGGGTGGACACCACCGCGTTCAGCGGTCAGAAGTTCGACGCGCTGGCCGCGCACGCCAGCCAGGGCGAGAACATCTTCTTCCTCAAGATGGGCAAGGAGAGGTTCGGCGAGTTGATGGGCACGGAGACCTTCGTACGTGTCCAGGACACCACCGGCGCGGCCGTTCCCGAGAACGATCTCTTCGCCGGACTGCGCTGATGCGCCTGTCCGACCGGCCCGGGAATGCCTCGGTGGAGGGTTGGTCTGCGGTCCTCGGTCTTGTCGCGGAGAAGGAATGGAAACACCAGTACTCCGAGGGAGGGACGGTGCTTCCGGTTCCCCGGGCGGAGTCCGTCAGCAACACCGGGCGCACCAGTTCACCCCCCTGATCCTGCCTCGCACGGTACCGGCCGATGACGACACCGTCGCCGAGCAGTCGAAGAATTACCGGTACTCCACCAACCACCAGGTCGTCATCGACGCCGACACCCGGCCCGTCGCCGTCGCCGTCGTCGGCAGGTCGGCAACAGTGGCCTCCAGCGGGGCGCAGGCGAGGTAGTGGGCGATCTCGTCGGGCCTGCTGATGCTGCGGCGGGCCAGTATCCACCGTTGCCGGGTCGGCTCAGCGCCGTCGAGTTCCCCCACTGCGGGCAGGTGGGCGGCGGCCCAGTCGTAGAACCGTTCGCCCTTGGTTCCCGGCCCCGCCGACAGACGTTGCCGTGCCCCGGGCGGGGTCCGGGCGAGGCATGGTCGATGCGCGGAGCATGGACCTGCTGCCACTTGGGCACGACAACCGGGTAGGAGAGGCCGTGGTCTTCGAGGAGGCGCCGGAGGTGCGAGTCCTGTCCGTAGGCGGAACCCGCGATGACCCAAGCGATGGGGGGCGGGGAGGCCAGGGCTCGAAGGATCATGCCTCGGGTGAGGTTGCCTTCGGTGGCGAAGGCCCGCTCGTCGGGGATGCGGGCCGCTTGGCAGCGTTCCCTGGTCTGGTGGATCTCGTCGAACGGCACCGCGACCAGGTCGTGCAGCACGAACGCCGGCCGCTCGCCAGGCCGGAGCGACTCGAGGACGACGAAGGGCGCGAGCCCGGTCGAGTCGGAGATCACCACGTCGTCCTCGGGAGGAGGACTGTCGTCGAGCGTCACGACGAGTTCGGGCAGAACGTCGTCGTAGGACGTCTGCGAGCGGGTTCGGCCTGATCGCAGGACGTCGAGGTCGATCCGGCCGACCATCGTGGTCAGCCGGTCGGCGAGGTTGTGGTCCGTTTTCTCAACTCACCCGTATGGCCGGTCGGTCGATCAGCCGGTTCGCTGGTCTGCTGCCGGTCAGTCAGCAGGCAGGCCGAACCAGCGGAGGAGTACGGGGCGTGCCTCGTCGGGGGCGTCCTCGGGGTCGCGGGCATAACGCGCGAGCAGAGCCAGGTAGTCGTCGTGGAAGGCGTCCAGCTCACCCTTCGTGAGGTGGACGAGGCTGCGTGAACCCCGCATCCAGCCTTCGGACTTCGCCTGTCCGGCGGTGAACCGCCGGGCGAGCTCGACGTCCTCCTCCATCCTCATCCGGTCCAGCTCGGCCGACATGGCGCGCTCAGCCTCCGTCAGCTCATCCTGGGGCGGTCTGCGGATGTCGAGGCCGCGCACCCCGCGCCACCAGCGCTCACGCCCGGTGGAGCGTTCGGGGATGTCTTCGATGAGTCCGCTGCGCTCCAGCATGCGCAGGTGGTAACTGAGCGTCCCGGTGTTCTCGCCGAGGGCGGCGGCCAGTGTGGTCGAGGTGGCCGGGCCCACCGTGCCGAGGTGGCGCAGGATGCGCAGGCGCAGGGGGTGCGAGAGGGCCTTGAGCACCTCGGGGCTGTCGACCGTGCGCCGCCCAGCGGCTTCCGCTCTCCGCTCATTCGTCATGGCGGCAGTCTAGCCAGAGCACAGCAATTTCTCTGCAGAGCTTTCTCTGCAGAGAAAAATCTGCAATGCTGTAGAGCATGACGCCGAACCGAGTGACCTCGAATCGCACAGTCCGCCGCTTCACACGTGTTGCTGCGGGGGTACTGCTTGCCGGACTCGCCCTGGGCGCCGCACCCGCGCGCGGAGCTGAACGGGCCGCGGATCTGCCCGAGTTCGACTTCTCCGTCTGCCCGACCTTCGATGATCTGCCCGCGGGTGCGGACCCCGGGACCTGGCGTTGCGAGGTCATGCACGCCACGGGGCATTTACGCATGGGCGCCGTCGACGAGCCGCTCACCGGACCTATGAAGATCACCTTCGCGGAAGGCCGTGTGGACGGTGAATTCCGCCAGGTCTTCGGGGGGATGACCGCTGCGCCGATCCGGGTGGGAAGCACTCCGCTGACCCTGATTCCGCAGTACGGCGGCTACTCGGACTTCCTCTCCGACGACACCCGGCGCGGCGAGTTCGACATCAAGTTCGCCATCGGCTCGGCGCGTGGGCTGTCGGCCCCGCCGTCGTCGGGCTGCTCGGTGGGCAGTGATGAGGACGCGGTCCACCTGGTGCTCAAGGACACCGATTCCACCCGGGTGATATCCAAGGAGCCCCTGGTCGTCGCCTTCGGCGCCCAGGACGCGGAGTTCGCCGCCCCGCGCACCGAGGGCTGCGGTCCTTTGAGCCGCGTGCTCGACCGGGTCCTGGGCCTGCCGTCCGCGGCGGGGGCGAACACCTTCGCGATGGATGTCACGGTGGTCATCCGGCCCTACATACAGGCCGATTCGGTTGGGTGACTGTCAATGCCCGTGACCCAAAGGGCACCTTCACCTGCCTCAATACCGCACGTCGTGTCCGCCGGCCTCGGCGATGCGCTCAGCCGCCCACGCGTACTCCATCTGGAGGGCGGTACGGCGGGCGAGTCGTTCGTCGAAGAGCCGGCCCACGAGGTGCAGGCTGGCATCGATGCCCGCGCTGATCCCGGCGGAGGTGACGATGTCGCCGTCGTCGACCCATCGGACGTCGGTGCGTACCCGGACATCGGGCCGGCGTCGGGCCAGTTCCTCCTGATCTTCCCAATGGGTCGTGGCCGGGCGGCCGTCCAGGGCCCCGGTGGCGGCCAGCAGGAAGGCCCCGGTGCAGATGCTGAAAGCCAGCGTGGAGGTCCGCCGGCGCCGGGCCAACCAGTCGATGACGTCCGCGTCCGCCTCGGCCGCCGTAGTGACGCCGCCGGGGATCACCAGCACGTCGAAGGGCGGATCCTCATCGAGGGTATGGTCCGCCACGACCTTCAGTCCTCCGCGGCAGCGGACCGGCTGATCGGTTGCCGCGACCGTCAGCACGCGCAGCAGAGGCTCGTCGTCGGCGGTGCGGGCCAGCCGGCCTGCGGTGCTGAAGACCTCGAAGGGGCCTCCCATGTCGAGTACCTCGACCCCGTCGAAGATGAGCATCCCGAAGGTCAGCGGAGCAATGGTGTCAGGGTTCATATGACAAGACTCGGGCTTCGGGGCGCTGCCCGACAGTGTCGGAAACGGCACCCACCGCTAGAATTCCGTCATGCACCGTCACCGGATCGCCTGCCTCGCCTTCGACGGGATGGCTCCGTTCGAACTCGCCACGGCCGCCGAGGTGTTCGCGGTTCCCCGGCCGGAGCTGGACGTGGACTGGTGGTACCGGTTCGAGTTGTGCGCCGAGACACCCGGGCCGCACCGGGTCGTGGGCGGCTTCGACATCGTGGTGCACCACGGCTTGGACCGACTCCGGTATGCCGACACCGTCATCGTCCCGGGGGGTGTGGACGTGCGTCGCCCCGTCTCTCCGAGAGTCCTGGACGCGCTGCGGGACGCGTACGCGCGAGGAGCGCGAGTGGTGTCCATCTGCAGCGGTGCGTTCGCCCTGGCCGCCGCCGGCCTGCTGGACGGCAAGGAGGCGACCACGCACTGGCGGTACGCCCGTCTGCTCCAGGAGCGCCATCCGGAGGTGACCGTCGACGCGTCAGTGCTCTACGTCGACAACGGGTCCGTCATCACCGGCGCCGGCACGGCCGCCGGTATCGACGTCTGCCTGCACCTCGTTCGCCACGACCATGGCGCCGAGGTCGCCGCGCGCGTGGCCCGCCGCATGGTCGTGGCCTCGCACCGCGAAGGCGGCCAGGCCCAGTTCGCGGAGCGTCCGGTGGGCAAGGTGCCGTCCGACGATCCGATAAGCAACGCCATGCGGTATGCGCTGGACAACCTGCACCGGCGTTTCACCGTCGACGAACTGGCCGGCATCGCACACTTGTCGGTGCGGCAGTTCGAACGCCGCTTCGTCGACGCGGTCGGTCTGCCCCCAGGACGCTGGCTCACACACCAGCGGATCCGCATCGGCGCCGCACTGCTGGAGACCGCGGACCAGCCGATCGACAAAGTGGCCAGCCGGGTGGGCCTGACCGTCGCGGGTTTCCGCCACCACTTCCGGGAAACGATGGGCGTCAGCCCCTCGACCTACCGACGCCAGTTCCGACGCTGACCGACACCGCCGAACGCCGCAAGCCCTTACCGATGCGGCGCCGACGGAATTGGACGCACCGCCGGTGCAGGTCGGGGACGGGTCCGCTGGTGGATCCGGCCGCAAATACAAAGAAATACCAGCGAGGCCGGCAGACGCTCATCCGGACGGACTCCGTCGGCGGCGCCCGCCCACGACTTCGTGTCCTCGCTCGCGAAGCGAGGCCGATGACTGCCCTGCTCTGCCGGCATGGTGATCACCGGCACCGTTCACCACCACCTCTTGAAGATCCCGGCCTCGGCCTGAACGCCGGCTGCAGGGGCTTCTGGCGCCTGCAGCCGGCACTGAGGTTCTTGTTCCGTACGCGACCTCGTGAAGATCCTGGTCGCGGGCCCGTTCGGGGTGGGCAGGACGACCTTGATCGACTCGGTGTCCGAGATTCGGCCGCTGCACCCGAAGCCGATGCCCGGAACGCCGCCCTGCGCAGATGTGGACGCAGGCGTGAAACCGTCCCTGCTGCCGCCAGGTCAGGGCAGCAGAAAGGAAGGTTGCTACCGGTCAGGCGTCGATGATGACGGGGATGATGAGGGGTTTGCGGCGGTGGGTGCGGAAGGCCCAGTTGGCCACGGCGCGGGCGATGAGTTGTTCGAGTT
>NZ_JBFBCB010000061.1:0-38406 GCF_040682975.1 Streptomyces sp. NPDC051051 | reverse complement strand
GACATACCGGTCCGTCTGATTCAAATTCGTGAACTCGAAATTCCCCAACTTGAACGGACGCAGCACCGGCCCCGGCGGCACCGGCACCACATCCGAGTTCGTGGGAGTGTTCGAGCCCTCGCCCGCGCCGGAGAGCGTGCTCAGTTCGTGCGCTTCCTCCTCCTCGGCCGGCAGCTCCGGCGAGGTGTCGGCGGTCTGGGACACGGGCGACGGGGGCAGCGGGATGTCGGCGGCATCCTGGTGGGACGGCAGGGACCGCAAGGGCGGCGAGGGTGGCGTCGGCGCGAAGGGCTGGGCGGCGGGCGGGACCGACGGGTCGGTGTCGGCGGGCGGTGAATCGATGGCCGACGCGTCCATGGGCGTTGCGGTCTCCGCTGCCGTATTCGCGGCAGGCACGTCCGCCGCCGTCGCATCGACCGGCGTCGTATCCGCCACCGACGCGTCCACGGGCGCCTCATCCACCACCGGCGCATCCACCGCCGTCGCGTCCACGGACGGCGTGGTTTGCGTACCGGGTGTGCTCGATGTGCCGGGCGTTTCCGGTCGGCTCGGTTCGGGGGCCGGGGTGCGGAGGGTCAGGGGGACGACGTCGCCGCCGCGGCGGCGGAGGCGGATGTGCGGGCCGTTGTCGCCGGCCGGGCCGGGGTAGGTGTGGGCGGCGCCGTTCTCCTCGATCAGGGTGACGGTGGTACCGGTCGCGGCGGCGGCCCACTCGGCCACCGCGCGGTCGGCCTCGGGGCCCCAGGGGGCCTCGGCGAGGTGGCGGCGCAGGTGACCGTCGCGGGCGTCCGTGCCGGGCTCGGGTGTGCCGGGGCCGACGTTCATGGGCGGGGGCCGGAACAGGGAGCCCCGCTCGGCCGGGCTGCCGGGGAGGCCGTTCAGGCGCATCAGCCGGGCGGGCGGCGCTGCGGCGAGGTTGCGCAGCCGTGCCACCTCGGGGCCGTGCGGTCCGGGCCGCTCGGCGGCGTCGCGCAGGGCCGTGGCGAGCGCGCCGAAGAAGCCGTTGCCTCGGCCGGTGGGCGTGCCCTGGGTGTAGGTGGCGCCGTCGGGCGCGGTGAGGACCCCGTCGCGGGCCAGGCGGTAGCGCGGGCCGCTGCTGTCGGCAGGCGGCATCCAGGGCGGGGTGGTGTGGCTGCGGTGTGCCGGCGGCTGCTGCGTCGCGGGCGTGCCGTCGGTGGCGGGCACCGTCGACGTGCCGGGGTCGGCCTCGGACGCCGGCGTCGGCAGTGGGGTGGCGACCGGGGCCGGGGTGCCGGGCGGCAGGGCGGCGTGGAAGAAGCCGTCGGCGGCGAACAGGACGGGATCGCCGACCGGGTCGACGGCGGCCGGGTCGGTGCCGTACGGGAGGAAGACCTGCTCGCGGCCTTCGCCGGTCACCACGGTGAGCGGGGTGCCCAGGACCCGGGCGGCGAGGGCGGGCAGCAGGTCGGCGCCGCCGTGGTCGCCGGCGCGGCGCACGGGCGGGGCGGGTTCGCCGTCCGGTAGTTCGGTGTCGTCCTGGCGCGGCTCGGGCGCGAACGGGCGGGACAGGGCGGCTTTCGCCAGCTCGATCCGCTGCTCGGTGGTCGGCCAGAAGGTCAGCGGGAGACGGCCGAAAGCGTCGAACTCGGCCTGCTGCTCCGGGGTGAACGTCACGCCGGCGGCGTCGAGTTCGTCCTGGGTGAAGGTGTCGGCGACGTCCAGGGCGAGGGCGTCGAGGAGGTCCTCGTTGCCATCGTCGCCCAGTGCCCAGGTGAGACGGTCGCGGGCGGCGTCGACGGCCTCGGCGGTGACCGCCGGATCGCCGGGGGCTTGCGTGAACCGGTCGGCGAGGTCGGTGCCGAGCAGGTGGGACAGCCGGCCGCGGGCGTCGGCGGCGGCGATCAGCGCGTGGAAGAACGAGGCGCCGTCGTGCGGCATGTCGTGCACCTCGCGCACCGTGGCACCGTCCGGGGAGGTGAGGGTGCGTGGGGCGGAGTCGGTGCCGTCGGTGATCGTGTACGGTTCCGGCGCCTCGGAACGCCATCCCGGCCGGGCGTACTCCTGGGACGGGCCCGGCACTGGGCCCGCGGACGGACCCTGGTGGTGGGCGGTGAGGCGGGAGGCGGCGAGGTGCAGCCGGTGGTGGTCCGCGGCGGCGGCGTCGGTGCGCTCCTGCCACCGGCGGACCTCCTCGCGGGCGGCCTGCCAGGCGACGACGGCCGGTGACTCGGCGAGCTCCCGCGGCAGGACGGTCGACAGGTCGGAGTGGCCGTCGCCGAGCGCGGCCCGTTCCTCGGTGCCCAGGTCGAGCCAGGCCTCCCGGGCCCGGGCCCGGGCATCGTAGTAGCGCTGCTCGGCCGTGGTGAGGTCGTCGGCCGCCTTGGTCTGGGCGTCCCAGGCCTTGCCGACCTCGTCGGGGAAGGTGGTGTCGTCGAGGAGGCCGTAGTCACGGGCGATGTCCTCGCGCAGCCAGACCAGGGCGGTGGTCTCGGCCTCGGCGGCGCGCGGACCGCGCCTGGCCTTGCCGAGCGCGTGCAGGGGGCGGCTGTCGGTGAGCCGGTGGTCCACCTCGGCCACCGACAGCCAGCTCACCGGCAGCGCGAACAGCATGCTGCGGTCGGTGCCGACCTTGAGGTGGGTGCCGAGGGTGGTGTCCGCGGAGGCCTTGGTCACGGTGCCGTCGGCCGCGCCGCCGATCGGGATCGTGACACCGGGGTTGACGATGCCCGCTCTGCCGGTGCTCACCAACGGGGCGGTGCCCACGGTGCCCTCGACGGTGTCGGTGGTGCCGGACTCCAGCGCGTCGGAGGTCTTCGTGCGCTGCATGGCCTCCATGCGCGGCTTGTTCTCCACGGCGAGCAGGCGGGCGCCGCGGCGGTGCATCTTCGCGTAGAGGCGGGAGTCGGCGGTGTGGAACTGGCCGAGGAGGCGGGCGGAGGCCTGGACGGGCAGCGGTGAGCCGTTCGCGCTCAGCGCGTCGCGGAAGGCCGCGGCCAGTCCGGTCTGGGTGGTGGCCTCCTGCTGGGCCTGGGCGGGGACGGTGCCGAGGACGGTGAGCGGGGTCCGGCGGGCCTTGCGCACGGCCTCGGCGAGCCGGTCGCCGGTGTACCGGGTGCCGAGGTCCTTGTCCCCGACGCCGTCGGCGCGGGCGGTGGCGAGGGTCAGGGCGTCGTGCACGTTGGCGGTGCCGCGGATGTCCACGGCGAGGATGCCGGAGCCGATCAGGTCGTCGAAGGGCAGGACGTCCGAGGCGTCGGCGCGACCGGAGGGGCCGGAGGGGCCGGAGGCGGCCGAGGCACGCCAGTCGGCGATACGTTCCGGAAGGGACTGATCTTTCGTCAGCAGCCTTACCGCGCGCTCCGGTTCGCTCACGTCGCCCTCGGTGAGGGCACCGTCGGCGCCGTCGCCGTCCGGGGTGAGCAGGTTGGTCGGGACGATCTCCCTGAGGCTGCCGACGTCGGCCGTGGCGCGGGGTGCGAGCGGGTCGCCGACCGCGTCCGTCATGGTCACGGTCAGGGTGTAGGAGGTCACGATCTCGACGTGCGTCTGGGCGGTGATCATGTTCGGCATCGCGGTGCGGCCGACGGTCTCGGTCCGGGTGCTCGACTCCTGCTTGGCCGCGGTGCCCTGCAGGGAGGGGTTGGCCATGAGGACGCCGCTCTGCGTCGTGCGCTGGCCGACGCCCGCCGTCGCGTCGACGCCGCGGTCCTGGGAGGCGGAGTCGGCGTCGTCGCGGGCGACGGTGCGGTAGTCCTCCAGCTCGAAGCCGGTGCGCAGCCGCTCCACGGTGGTGGTGACCGGGGTCAGCTTGAACCGGACCTGTGCGGGACTGCCGCCGACCGGCAGGTGGGTCGGGCTGGTCCAGGTGCGGTAGCGGACCGGCAGGGTCATCCCGTCGGTGGTGAGTTCGTGCAGGTTGGCCCGGAGGAAGTCCGGGGAGAGCCGCTGGAGGACCTGCTCGCGGTCGTGCGAGGACACCCCGATCTCCTCGAGCTGCCGCATCAGCGGGGGCGCCGCCCGGCCGGCGTCGAGCCGGCCGCTGGGGTGGCCCGGGAAGTGGCGGCCCTTCAGGAAGGGGGGCACCCGGTAGCCGCCGCCGAGGTTGTCCGGGGTGGTGGTGGCGATGCCGTCGGGGGCGAGTCCGGCCTCGATGGCGTCCTGCATCGGCAGGTGGAACATCACCGCGTCACGGATGCGCTGGACCGCGGCGGCGGCCCGGCGTGGGGCGAGGCCGCGGGCCAGGTGGTCGGAGAGCCGGCCGACCGTGGAGCTGATCCGGGCCGCCGCACGGGTGCCCGCCATGCCCATCACGGCCGTCCAGCGGTCGCGGACCGCGACGGTCTCGACGGCGTCGGCGACCACCAGGTACGCCCGCCCTGCGAACGTGAGGGTGGTGTTGCGGCCGGGGGTGAGGGTCTTCGCGGTGCTGCGTCCCGTGCCCCAGGAGTACTGGAGGCCGGCGGCGTACGAGCCGATCATCGCCTGGGCGCCGTCGGCCCGCTGGAGCGGCATGTCGGCGCCCTGGAGGCCGACGGTGGTGCGCGAGCCGGTGCTCTCCGTACCGGCGATGCGGTGCTCGTTGCCGACGGTGGCCTCGAAGCTGGACGGCTTCGGGTCGCTCTTGACGCGCAGGTTCTGCAGTTCGCCGCGGATCGCGGCCTTCAGGTAGTGGGTGCGGAACGGTCCGGCCCCGTTGAGTCCGGTGATGCGGGAACCGAACGGGCCGAGGTACTGGCCGAGTTGCCCGGCGATGCCGAGGTTCGCCATCGCCCGGCGCAGGGCGGTGCGCGCCGGCGCGCCGGGTGCGCTGACGTGCCAGGTCTCGCCCGCGGCCTCGTCGGCGGTGGCCTGTACGAGCTGCTGGCGCTGCTGTCCGCCCTCGACGCTGAGGACGACGTGCGGGGCGCTCAGCAGCCTCTCGGTGAGCCGCTGGTCGGCCGAGTCCCGCCCGGGCAGCGGGCTCGTGCCGTCGAGGAGTCCGTCGGCCTCGGCGGCGGAGGGCCGCGGTCCGGGGGTCGACGTGGTGGTCGCGGGCGCCGGTGCCGTCCCACCGGGCGCGGGGTCCGCCGGAGGGTGGCGCTCGGAGGCGTGCGCGGCGGGCACCGCCAGTTCCACCCGGCCCACGGGCTCCGTGCCCCGGTCGAACAGCGGGCGTTCCTGCTTCTTGCTGACGAAGTAGCCCGCGCCGAGCACGCCGACCGTCAGGAGCCGGGCCCAGCCGCGCGGACGGTGGTGGCCCTCGAAGGAGGCGCTCAGCTCCACCCGGTAGCTGTAGAGGTCGGCGCCGTCGTGGTAGGTCAGCTGGTCGTGGGTGACCGCGACCGCGGCCCGGGTGGCCTTCTGCTCGGTATGGGCGTACCGGGCCCCGACGGCCACGTTGCCGGCCTGGCGGGGCACGTCGACCCCCGGCACCTTGTCGTGGTCGCGCGGCGCGATGCCCAGTTCGGCGCCGCCGGACAGGGTGCTGGACGCCTGCTGCCCCTGGCCGGAGACCTCGGTGCCGATCACCGCGTTGCGCAGTGAGCGTTCGGTCAGGGTGGTCTCGAACCGCCGGTCGGTGAGCCGGGCCCGCAGGATCAGGGTGTGGTGACCGCGGCGGAGCTTGCCGTCCTCGGTGAGGGTGACCGGTACGCCGGTGGTGGTCAGGTCGTCCAGGCTCTGGGCCAGGGTGGGGTGGTTCAGCGCCTCGCGGACCTGGCGGTCGTTGTGCAGCGCGGTCCGCATCCGCCCGTCGCCGTACCAGAACTTGGCCAGGCGTGGGTGCCGCAGCATGAGCGGCGGGACGAACAGGGACGGGTAGGAGTGGTGCAGGGTGTCGATGACGGCGTCCGCGAAGACGCGCATGGGGTCCTGCGGGGTGGTGGGCCGCCGGTCCTGCGGGGTGGTGGACTGCCGGTCCTGCTCGCCCTGCGGGGTGGCGGGCTGCGGGGTGGTGGACTGCCGGTCGGCACCGTTCTGGTCCTGGTCCGCTGCCGGGGTCTCCCCCTCGCTCGGGTCCGTTGCCGGAGTCCGGCTCCGGCTCGGTTCCGGTGACCGGCCCTGCTCCGCCACCGGGGTCAGGTCCGGGCCCGTGGCCGGGGTCTGGTCCTGGACGGTGGGGGCGAGCGGCTGCGGGCGGTCGGGCAGGAAGCCCTCGGCACGGACCTGGCCGCTCAGGTGGACCGGGTCCTCCCGGGTGAGGTACCACGGCACCGGGGGTTCGGCGTCCGGGTGGGGGCCCGTCTGCCCGGGGGTCCGGTCGTCCCAGCCCGCGAGCCGGCGCGCGTCCCGGGTGGACATCCAGTCCAGGCTGACGACCCGGACCGGGCGGGCCGCGGACGCCGGCTCGCCGGCCTTCCGGACCATCAGGGTGCGCTCCACCCGGTAGAGCGCGACGGGGTGGTTGCGGACGCGGCCGGTGGTCTTGCGGGCCGCGTCCGTGCCGAGGTAGTGGCCCCGCCCGGTGCTGAAGTCGGCGCGGACCATCGGGCCGCCCTGGAGGCGTACGTCCGTCTCCGGGCCGACGAAGGTGTGGTTCGGGCCGGCGGTGACCTGGATGCCGAAGCGGGTGTCGCGGACGTGGCCGCGCTGGTTCTGGTAGGTGGTCTGGGTCAGGTCCCGGATCTCCGCCTTGACCGACTCGGTCACCAGGGTGGCCCGGTGCGGGATCGACCGCTCGACGATCAGGTGCCCCAGCGGGTGCCGGCCGCTGCCCCGGGTCAGCTCGGGTCCGCTGACCGGTCCGGTGAGCCGCCCGAACAGCGCGAGGAGCCGTGTCGGCCTGACGTACGAGACGAGCGTGCGGTGCGCCGAACTGCCCGGCCGGGCCCCGGAGACGGCGATCGCCAGGTCCTCCGGAGGGTCGACGAGGTGCAGTCCGGCGATGGTGGTGGCGCGCGGCTCGACCCCGTCGGGGAAGGTCAGCGTCCGCGGCGCGCGGCGCGGGCCCTTGAAGGCCACGGTGAGGTCGTCGGGCAGCCGCCAGCTCAGCCCGTCCCGCACGGCGAACTGCGCGGTGTGCACCTGGTCGCGCTGCCAGCGGGGGCCCGGCGCGGGCGAACCGGACGGGGTCTCCCGGTCGCCGGCCTCCGGCGCCTCCGTGACCCGCTCCACGCGCACCCTGTAGTGGACGTCGTCGAGGTGGAGGTGCGAACCGTCCACGGCGCGGTACTCGTTCTGGTCGTACGCCTGCGTGCCCTGGGTGTAGTCCGTCCTGCGGGTCCAGCCCAGCGAGACGCCGATCTTCACCAGCCAGCTGAGCGGCGGGCCCATGCTGACCGCGGCGGCGATCCGGCGCCCGAAGCCGACACTGCGCCCGCCGCCCGTACCGGCCTGGCCGCGGCGCATGGTGTCCAGCTTCACGGTCGCGCCGTTCACGTCGGAGAAGCGCTCCCAGCGGTGGTACGGGACGGCCTCGACGGTCATCTCGTGTCCGACCCCGGACTTCTCCCGGCCGACGAGGCGCGCGCCGCGCGGAGCGGTGAAGGCGCCGGGCTGGTCGGTCAGCAGGCGCAGCAGCTCGGCCTCGGCGAACTGGTCGCGCAGCTTCTCCGGCAGCTGCCCGAGGATCTGCCGGGCCACCTCCTCGGGCGAGCGCAGCGTGAGGACGCCGGGGCCGGTGAGGAGCCCGCTCCGCGGCGTCCGCCCGCTGCCGTCCGTACGGCCGCTGCGGCTGCCGTCGCCGGGGTCGGCGGCGGGGCTGCCGCTCGGATCGGCGTCGGGGCTGATCAGTACGGCGGGCAGTCGGCTGCCGTCCTCGAAGGTGACGGTGCGCGGGGCGGGACCCGGCTCCGCGGCGTCCGGCCCGGTCAGGACGCGTGCCGGACGGTAACGGTCGAGCTGGGTCTCCAGCGGTACCGGGTCGCCCCGGTCGGGGGCCTCGGTGCCGGGGCCGTCCGCGTCCTTGGTGGCGGGGGCGGGCGTGGTCGTCGGGTCCGGGGCCGTGGTGGACGTAGGAGCCGGTTCGGTGGTGATCGGGTCCGGGGCTGTGGTGGACGTAGGGGCGGAGACGGTCGCCGGGGCCGGTTCGGTGGTGATCGGGGCCGTGTCCGGGACGAGGGCGTCGTAGTGGTCGGTGCCGTTGTAGGCCAGGTGCAGGGTTCCGGCGCCACCGCCCGGGTGGAGTTCGGTGACCAGGACGTCGCCCGCCACCGTCGGGTGGGGCCGCACGATCCGCAGGTCGAGGTCGAGGGTGTGCGCCAGGACGTCCGGGAGCAGGTCGCTGAACGGGGTGGCCCACAGCCCGGGACGCTCGGCGACCGCGGCGAGCAACCCGCGCCCGCCGAGCCGCCGAGCCTCGGCCGGGGTCGGTGCCACCCGGGCGAGTTCGGGGTAGCCGCTGTTCCGGAGGATGTGCTGCCACTGGTTCACGTCGCCGTCGGCGACGACCGCCTGTGCGATGTCGTTCCACTCGTTGGTGATCCAGAACCGCGCGACCGGGTTCCGCACCCCCGCCAGGGCGCGCATGCGCAGGTCGTCCACCACGCTGAACACCGGATCGGGAACGAGGTCGTCCGCGACGGCACCCAGCTCGGTCCCGGTGACGCGGTTGCGCACGAGTGCGCGCAGCCCGGCGATGTTCAGCGCGGCCCACGCGGGCGGTACGTCCCGGCTGCGCGCGCTGTCGAGAACGGCCCGGAAGAGGCAGTTCCCGCCGCCCGGGGTGACCAGCTGCCGGAAGGCCCTGCCGTCCGCGTGCACGAGGTCCGACGGCCCGGCACCCGCACGCTCCTTGCTGAGCAGGGTCATGTCCTCGGCGAGGGTCGCCGGACGGCTCGGCGCGGGCGCCAGGTCGGGTTTGCGGCGGGCGAGTTCGGCGGTGTCCTCGGGGCTGAGGGCCAGCTCGGACAGCGGCAGCGGGGCGGTGGACAGCGACCAGGTGACCTGGGCTGAGGGCGCGTAGGAGAGTCCGCGCACGTCCTCCGGCGAGACCAGCGTGGTCGGCGGGAGCTCGGGCGGCGGCGGGGGCAGCAGGACGTCGAGCGTGGTGCGGGGGCCTGCCGTGGCCCGCAGGTCGGCTGCCGCGCGCAGGAACGCGGTGTACTCCTCGACGGTGGGGTCGGCGTCCTGCCCGGCCGTGGGACCGGCCGCCGCCGGACCGACGTCGGCTCCGGTCGTCACGGCGCGCCGGTCGACGACCATCCGGCGCAGCAGGTCCGGGGTCATCCGGCCGTCGCCGTAGCGGGCCGCGGTGTCCGGGCTGTGCCAGCGCAGACCGTCCACGAAGGCGAGACCGGCCAGCAACTCGTGGTTCTCCGGCCGCTGTTCGGCGTCCGGGCCGAGGGCGTCACGCAGGGTGCGGATCTGCTGGAGGGTACGGGTCCGCGCGAAGCCGTCGGCCGGCTCCGGACCGGAGTGCAGGCCGACGACGCGCGCCAGCTCGTCCAGGTCGGCACCGCTGGGCTCGGGGGTGAACAGCCGCCAGCGTCCCGGCCCGTCCTTGCCCTCGGTGAGCACCGCCCGGACGTTTCCCTGCCCGTCCCGGGCCGTGCCCACCTCGGTGGTCGGTGCGTACAGCGACCGGCCGGTGCGGTTGGCCGCGTGCTGTGCCACCGGCAGGCCCGCCACCTCCGGCTGCTGCCCGGTCTCGCAGGAGAACAGGACCAGGGGCCGGTCCTTGTCGCCGTCCTGCGCCCAGAACTTGAGCACCTCTCCGAACTGGACGCCGCTGACCTTGACGGTGGGGTGCGCCGCGTCCTCGGTACCGAGGGTGACGGTACGGGAGGTGGCGTGCGCCACGAAGTAGTCGGCGCCCCGTTCGGTACCGGAGCCGGGCAGCGGGGCCGGCGGACCGGTGAACACGGCACGGCGGACGGGCGGGACCCCGGTGCCCGTGCCCGCCGGGTCCGGGGCGATGAGGGACGCCGGGGAGGCGGGCGGCGTCGTGGAAGTGGCGTCCGGAGCCGCGGGCGTGGTCGTCGGCGTTGTGGTCGTCGGGGTCGTCGGCGCCGGGGAGATGATGCGTACGCCGCGGAAAGTGTCCTGGCCCAGCAACGTTCGGCGCGCCGCACTGTGCGCCGTACCGTCCTCGGCCGGGCTCTGCGAGACGGTCAGCGTCTGGACGGCCTGTCCCGGCCGGGGCCGCACCGCGGTGTCCGGCACCCAGCGCCGCAGTTGGGAGAGTGGCACGGTGAGGCCGTCCAGCGTGGTGATGACGGGCTCGTCGGCCGTGCCGTCGACGGCGGGCCGCACGATGATCCGCGCGGACGACGGCGAGGACGTCGTGTCGGAGGCAGCCGTGTCGGGGGCGGTCGTGGGGTCGTCCGGGCTGATGGGCGGAGGAGGTGGCGAGGTGCCGCCGTCTCCGGGCCCGCGGCCACCGCCGTGCCCGAGGCCGCGCCCGCCGCCGTGCCCGAGGCCGTCTCCGCCGTCGTGCACGGCGTTCTGCCCGAGGCCGTCCGCGTCGCCGGGGCCCTGCCCGACGTTCTGCGCGAAGCCGTCCGCGTCGCCGGTGACGGAGACGGAGACGTGATCGCCGGTTGCCTCGCTGTCGCGGTCGCCCGACTCCAGTCGCAGGTCGGTGGCCGACTCGGTCACCGTGCGGCTCGGGTCGGGGGCCGGGCCGGAATACCGGGGGGCGGACTCGGTGGTCAGTCCCAGATCGGACTGCGACCGCAGGAGGCGTGGGGCGGTCGACGGGCGCGCCGAGGCGGGCGCGCCGCTGAGGTCCAGGACCCCTGCCAGCTCCGACAGCCGGGCGAGTTGCTCCGCCTGGGTCCAGAGGCCGGTGGTGGGCTTCGGGGTGGAGCCGTCCCAGAAGTCGTGCGGCTGCCAGTCCGACCGGTCCTTGAGCTTCTCCACGCTGCCGTCCGGCCCCTGTTGGGTGACCGCGCCGCGGTAGGGATGCCTCTCCGGGTGCGCCCGGTCCGGCACGGGGTCCGCGGTCGCCATGGTCGCCTCGACCAGCGCCTGCGCGGCGTGCCGCCAGGTGAAGCTCTTGAGGGTGTCGTACAACTGGTCGGCCTCGCCGCGCGCGGCCGGCAGTTTGCCGCGCAGGGCCGCGATGGCCGAGGCCCAGGCCTGCGCCCGGGCTTCGGTGCCGCCCTCGACCTCCCCTCCGGTGTCGGGGTCGATGGTGAAGGGGGCCTCCACGGTCATCCCGGCGCCGTGCTCGGTCACCGTCTTCAGGAATTCGGCCGCGCCGCTCTCCCCGTTGACCAGGATCGGGATGCTGCGTCCCGCGGCCTCGGTGGCGACCAGCCCGAAGCCCTCGTGCAGCGACGGCATGATCAGTGCGTGCGTGGTCTCCCGGTCGTTGTCCAGGTCGGCGGGGTTCGTGCTGAACGGGAGCATGGTGATGCCGCCCCCGCCGTGGGCCTCGATGATCGACGTCCAGCGGGCGTGCTCCTCCGGGTTCTTCTCCGGGTGCGGTCCGCCGCGGATCGTCAGACGGACGTCGAGACCGAAGCCGCCCTGGGAACGGGGGCGGCGCAGCATGCCGACCGCCTGGACGGCCGCCTCGACGCCCTTGATCTCGTCCGTGGCCCGCCCCGGCAGCAGCAGCTTGAGCTTCCTCGGCAGGTGCAGCAGGTACTTGGTCTTGTTCAGGAGCGACGGCTCGACCGGCGTGCCGATCTCGGTGCCCGGCACGAAGCCGTGCAGCGCGGGTATGCGCAGCACCTCCTCCGAGAGGCGTTCGGCCTCCTGGGCGAGCAGCGGTCCCACGCCGGCCACCATGTCGGCCTTCTGCATCAGCCTGCGCTCGGTGGTGGCCTTCTTGGCGCCCTTCTCCGGCTGGTGCTTGATCCTGTCCAGCCGTACGGGACTGGTGTGCAGGAAGTGCACCACGCGCGCGCCGGGATACCAGGAGTCGCGTATCTGCTGCGCGGCCGGACCGGAGAAGCGGGAGTGCCCGATGACGATGTCGAACGCGTCGTCCTCGCCGGGCAGTCCGTACTGGTCCGGTGAGCCCTTCGCCAGGACGTCGAGGCGGTCGCGCCCCTCGTCCACACCGGGGACCGACGCGTTGATGATCTTCGCGCCCCCGTGCTGCTCCCGCATCTTCTCGGGGTCGTAGTCGGCGTGGTTGTCGACGGTCAGCAGGGTGACGTCGTGGTCGTGGTGGAGCCCCTTGACCAGCTCCATGTTGAAGACGGGCACGCCGCCGAGTCCCAGCCCGCTCTCGTCGCAGACCACCAGCACCCGGCGGCGGGGCGGGACAGCGGTCCTGTCCTCGGTCTCCGGCGCGAGTGTGGCGTCCTGCCGCACCGGGCCGGGGGGCGGGCCCGTGTCCACGGCGGTGCCGGCACCGGACATGGTGCTCAGCCCGAAGGCCTCCTCGACGTGCTCGCCGCGCTCGCCGCGCGGGGTGCCCGGTGTCTCCGGGGCGTTCGTGCGCGTCGGGTCGGCGCCGTGGACGGGACCCGTCGTCTCCGTGAGCACCTTGGGGGGTGGGGCGGTGACGTCGGCGTCGGCCGTTCCGGTGCTCCGGGTGGCGGGGGGTGACTGCGGTGCCGGTCCCGGGCCGAGCGCGTCCGCGAGCGGCAGCAGCACGTCCGAGCCGGGGAAGCCGGTGTCCGCGGTGCCGTCCGGTACCGAGGTGAGCGGGCGGACCCGGACCGGGGTTCCCGGTCCCTCGCGGGTCAGTTCGACGGCGGTACGGACCGGGCGCACGCCGGTGTCCGGCGTGACCGCGGGGCCGAGCACCACGGCGTGGTCGGTGCCTGCGCCGTCCAGCAGCGCGGTCGCCTCTGGGGAGCTTTCCGTGGGGGGCGGCGTCTGCGAGACCAGGACCGTCAGCGGCGGAGCCTGGGTGGGATCGGCCTCCGCGTCGCTGCGGAGGTCCACGTCGCCGGTGACGGTGTTCGTGCCGGGGTCGGTGCCGGCTTGGGAACTGGTCGTGATCACCCGCGGCGGATCGACGGTGGTGGTGTCCGGGGCCGGGATGAGGGAGTTGTCGTCCGTGTGCGAAGTGACGGTGCCGTCGGACGGGTCGACGACCGGAGCGGACGACGTGGTCTCCGGAGAGGTGGTGGTCTGCGGCGGCTGGGAGACCGGCGTGGAGTCGTCCGTCGTGGAGTCGTCCGTCGTGGTCTGCACGCCGTCCGGGGTGGCCGTGGCGCCCCGGCCACCGGTGTTCTGGGGCGACGGGCCGGGAGAGGCGGTGGTGGCCGGGGAGCCTCCGGGATGGGGGGCTCCGCCCGTCCGGACGCCGGTGTTGGTGCCGGTGTTGGTGCCGATGCCGGTGTCGGGTGTGGCGGAGGCGCCGGGTCCGGAAGGCGCCTCCGTCGCGTCAGGCACGTCAGCGACGTCAGTCGCGTTCGGCACGTTGAACGCGGCATCCTGCCGCTCCGACGTGTCGCCGGTCCGGCTGTCCGTGCCGTGGTCCGCGTCGACGGCCGGGGAGTCGGTCGTCGACGTGGGACCGTCGCCGAAGGTGCCCGACGAAGTGGTGACCGGCGCGTCCACCGTGGCCGGCGTATCCACCGTGACCGGCGTGGCCTGCGCGTTCACCGTGGCCGGCGTGACCGGCGCGTTCACCGTGACCGGGGTGCCGAAGCCGTCGAGCGCTCGGCGCACCGCCTCGGCGTCGCTCTCGGCGGCGGGGCCGTTCCCGGCCGGCACCACCCGGACCTCGGGTCGCTGGGACAGGTTGCCGTGCAGGCCGTCGCGGACGCCGATCTCGGTACTGCCGGGCGCCTGGGAACCGCGCAGGGCGGCGAGGTCGCGCAGGGCCTGCTCGCGCACCTCCGCGGGACCGTTGTGGACCTGCTGCCACAGCCGGTTCTCTGCGGCCGTCACGGGCAGCGTGCCCGGGGAGTACGGCGACGGGTACGACGCCGGGTTCTCCCCCACGTGGGTCGGCGAGTTTCCCCCGACGGGGGACGGCGGGTTCTCCCCCACGTGCGGCGGCGACTGGCTGCCGGTGACACCGCCCGGCCCGGTGCCCGAGGCGGGCCCGGTGCTCAAGGTGGGTACGGTGCCGCCGCCCGTGGTGTCCGGGCTGGAGGGGCCGTCGGCACCGCCGGAGCGCGAGGTGTCGCCGGTGTCCCGGGCGTGGTCGGCGTCGCCTCCGCCTCCGGAGACGGTGGGCGGCGGCTGGTTGCGCAGCTTGTCGATGGCGTGGCGCAGTTCGGCTCCGCTGTTCACGGCGGTGTCGCTGAGCGTGGCCTCGACCTGGCTGCTGAGGCCCGCGCCGACGAAGGTGGTCCAGTTGGTGGACCAGTCGCCGTCGAAGGCGCCCTTGATGAGGATTTCCGCGAGCGCCTCGCCGGCACCGGCGGCGACGAAGTCGGCCGTGCCCTTGAGGCCGTAGTGGCCGGCGAGCGCGCCCGGCCGGTCGGCGTTGTGGCGCAGTATCTGGTTGTTCCGCCACAGGTCGGTGTTGTTGCGGAACGACAGCGGGTCGTTCCGGAAGGTGACCGGTGTGTTGTTCCCGGGGGTGGGACCGTTGCCGTACGGGGTGGGATCGGGCCGGTCGCCGGGGCCCTTGGGGGTCGGGGTGGGGTCGGGATTCGGCCTGGGGCCCGGGCCGTTGTTCTTGAACTCGGGCTTCGGGGTGTGGTGGAAGTTCGGGTTGTTCTTGAAGCCGAGGTCCGACTCGTTCTTCAGGAAGTTGTTGTCGTAGCCCTTGACGATCTTCCTCGCGAAGTCGTCGAAGACGCTGGTGAGGAAGCCCGCCGCGGCGCCGAACGCGGCGGACTTGAGGATGTCGTTCCAGTCGAAGCGGTCGGGGCGGCGGCCGTCGGGGGCGAAGTTCATCATCGCCAGGCGCACCGCGAAGGTCATGAACGCCTCCTGGAACGCCTCGGTCAGCGAGGGCGCCAGGTGCAGCCGCTGGAGCAGGTGGCTGAGCGTGGTGAGGATCATGAAGCGGCTGCGCAGCTTGGCCATCATGATCTGGCTGGCCGTGGCGCCGCCGGTGAAGAAGGACATCGCCAGGTAGATGGCGATCTCGATGAGCAGCCGGATGACCTCGGCGATGACCTGCCACTTGGACTCCATGATGTCCATGGAGGTCTTGCGCCGGCCCTCGGCGATCTTGTCGAGCTGCCCGGCGAACTCGCGCAGGTAGTTCTTGCCGCCGTCGTCGATGAGCATGCCCATCGCCCTGGCGTACGACTTGGAGAGGTCGTCCGGCATCGACTGGGCGATGTCGTGCACCGACTTGTCGATCAGCGAGGAGAGCCGGTCGACCTTGCGGCCGAGACCGGAGTAGGGCCGGCGGCTCTCGTAGGCGAGGTCCTCGTCGGCGTCGATGAGCCTCTCCCCGGTGAGGATGAAGATCATCGCGTTGACCTCGGGCGACGGCTGGATGCTCACCGGACGCCGCCTCGGGGGTCACGAGGGCAGGCGGGAACGGCCGCTCCCGGCGTGGTGCGGGAGCGGCCTGCGCGGCTGAGGTCAGCGGCGCCCATGCCCGGACGAGCCGCCGTCGCCGTCCAGCCCGTGGGTGTCGATCATGCTGTTGTTCCGCTCGATGTCCTCGATGTTGCGGTCGCGGGTGTCCTTCATCAGCCGGACCTGGCTCACCGTGGCGTCGGTGATCCCCACCAGTGCGTCACGGATCGCCATCATGGTCTCCTTGGTGGTCTGCCGCTCCTTCTGCTCCTGCGGCTTGGCCTTCTCGGCGAACTCGCCCGAGGTGCCCGGCCACCGGACCGTGGGGGCCAGCTCGTCGAGGAACTCCTCGGTCACGCTCCTGGCCAGCTGGCCGATCTCCTCCAGCTGCCGGGCCAGGGCCTCGATGCGCTGCGGGTCGGCGTAGTACCGCTGTCCCATCGTCAGTCCTCCCCGTCGTCGCCGAGGGCGTCCCGCCAGGCGGGGGTGGCCCTGCCGTCGCGGGCCGTGTCCTCGTCGTCCTCCTCCAGCACGGCGGGGCCGAAGATGCGCTCCCAGTCCAGCTCGAAGCCCTTCAGTTCCGGTACCTCGGCGCTGGGCTCGGTGAAGGGCGCCATGGCCTTCATCACGTGCCGGTTCATCTTCAGGCGCGCCGCGCCCGCGGCCTCCAGGACACTGGCGGCCAGTTCCTGGGGGGACATGTCGCGGTACCTGTTCTCCAGGAACTCGATGCCGGTCAGCTCGCCCTGGGGGCCGACGGTGGCGCGGACCGCGCGGTCGGAGGAGAGCACGGCGAACGAGGCCTGCCGCAGTTCGCGCTCGGTGCGCGCGACCGCCTCCTGGGCGGCCTGGAGTTCGGCCATCGCCTTCTCCAGGCGCTTCTCCAGCGGTTCCGTCACGCCCGTTCCGCCCTTTCCTCGTCGTCTTCGCGGATGTCCTGACCCCTCGTCAAGACGTCCGGTCACACTGCTCGGTTCATCAACTTCTGTGCTGATCTTGCCTGGTGGTGGCCCCGTTGGGAAAGCCGGGGCCCGGTGGGATTCGTCTCTCCCTGGCGGCCGTACGGATCGGCCGCGGTGGTCACCGCCCGATGACCGCCGGGGTGCCGCCCTCCTCGGTGCCCCACACGTCCGCGTCCTCCTCCAGGTAGTCGGCGGAACTGGTGGCCCTGCGGCCCGGCTCCGCCTCCTCCTCGGGGGCGTCGCCGCCGGTGGTCGCCACCCGGGAGGCCGGCGCCAGGAAGGTGTCGTTGTCCTCCTGGCGGTGCCACGCGTTGCGCCGCCGGCGGTTGCGGCGCTCGCTCTCCTCCGCCGCGTCGACCAGTACGGCGCGCACCCGCTCCCCGTTGCCCTTCTCGCCGCCCCCGCCCATGCCGCCCGCACCCATGCCGCCCATCGGCATGCCCGGCGTCCCGGGCGTGCCGGGGGCGCCGGCCGCGCCCGGAGTGGCGGCCGCGGCGAGCGCGGTGCCCGCGCCGGCGGCGGCACTGTCCGAGAGGGGCGCGACGCCGCCGGTGCCTCCGGTGCCGTCCAGGGTGAGCGAGCCCGCCCCGGAGAGGCCGCCCCCGACGCCCACGGAGCCGGGGGCGATGCCCGCGGAGCCGGCGCCGCCGCCCACGCCGAGGTCGGAGAGCGAGAGGTCCCTGCTGGTGGTGCCGCCGCCCGTCCCGGTCAGGCCGTCGAGCACGTCCGACAGGTCGGAGCCGCCGATGGTGCGGACCGGGTCGAGGTCGTGCAGGTCCACCGTCTTGGTGTTGCCCTGCGGGTCGGTGACGGTGACGACGCCGGTCTCCGGGTCGATGCTCTGCTTGCTGCCGTCCGGGAAGGTCGTGTCCAGCCGGCCGTTGTCGAGGACGGTGGTGGAGCCGTCCGGGTTGGTCACCCTCGCCCCGTGGGTGAGGTCGGTGACCGTGGTGGTGCCGTCCGGGCGGGTGCTGGTGAGCAGCCCGGTGTCGGGGTCGAAGGTGGCCTTGCTGCCGTCCGCGAAGGTGGTGGTGAAGTCACCGTCGTCGAGCGCGGTGTGGCCGCCGGTCGGGGTCTCCAGGCCGGACTGGTCGCCGCCGTTGAGGTTCCCGAGGTTGCCCAGATCGCCGGTGGACTCGGTGGGCAGGTCCGTGTTGATGTCGTCCAGGTTCCCGAGGTTGTTCTGGCCGTTGAGGTCGCCCAGGTTCCCGAAACTGTTCTGCCCGTTGAGGTTGCCCAGGCTGCCCAGGTTCTCGGTGGTGGTGGTGCCGTCGGGCTTGGTGGTGACCGTCTGGCCGGTCGCCGGATCCACCGTCTGGACGGTGCCGTCGGGGAACGTGGTGGTCAGCTTCCCGTCCTCGCCCAGCGAGGTCGTCGAACCGTCCGGGTTGGTCACCTTCAGACCGTCGCCCAGGTCGGTCGTCGTCGTCGAACCGTCCGGATGCGTGGTCGTGAGCACCCCGCTGTCGGGGTCGAAACTGGTCTTGCTGCCGTCCGGGAGCTCGGTGATCACGTCACCGCCGCTGGTCAGTTCGGTGCTGCCGCCGGTCGGGGTGTCGAGGACGCCGTCCCGCAGCCCGCTGTCGAGGCCGTCGAGGCTGCCCAGGTCGGTCGTGGTGGTGGTGCCGTCGGGCTTGGTGGTGACCGTCTGGCCGGTCGCCGGGTCCACCGTCTGGACGGTGCCGTCGGGGAACGTGGTGGTCAGCTTCCCGTCCTCGCCCAGCGAGGTCGTCGAACCGTCCGGGTTGGTCACCTTCAGACCGTCGCCCAGGTCGGTCGTCGTCGTCGAACCGTCCGGATGCGTGGTCGTGAGCACCCCGCTGTCGGGGTCGAAGCTGGTGCTGCTGCCGTCCGGGAATTCGGTGGAGAGCCTGCCGTCGTCGAGCCGGGTGCTGCCGCCGGTCGGGGTCCTGAGGGAGACGCCGCCGGTGTTCAGGCCGCCGCCGAGACCGCCGAGGTTCTGGTTGACCACGTCGTCGAGGGAGCCGTTCGTCCCGCCCGCTCCGCCGCCGAGACCGCCGAGGTTCTGGTTGACCACGTCGTCGAGGGAGCCGTTCGTCCCGCCCGCTCCGCCGCCGAGGTCGCCGGGGCTCTCGGTGGTCAGGTTGCTCCGGTTCAGCAGGTCGTCGAGGTTGCCCAGGTTCTGCTCGCTGACCGCGTTCGGATCGTTGAGGCCGCCGAGGCTCTCCTGCACGGCCTTGCGCTGCTCCTCCGCCTCGCGTTCGGCCTCCTCCTGGGCGAGCCGCTGTTCCTCGCGCAGCTCGTCCTGGTACTTGCGGTCCTCGTCGCGCTGCTGGTTCTGCTCGTTGCGCAAGTCCTCCTGGAGGCGCTTGGCGTCCTCCTGCTCGCGCTTCTGTTCCTCGCGCAACTCGTCCTGGTACTTGCGGTCCTCCTCGCGCTGCCGCTTCTGCTCCTCGCGCAGCTCGTCCTGGTACTTGCGGTCCTCCTCGCGCTGCCGCTTCTGCTCCTCGCGCAGCTCGTCCTGGTACTTGCGGTTCTCCTCGTTCTGCTTGTCGATCTCCTCCTTCTCCTCCTCCAGTTTCCGCTTCTCGTAGTCCTGCGAGGCCGTGCTGGTCGACTTCGGCTCGGGCACGTTCGACGAGAAGTCCTCGCCGAGCTCGAGGAAGTGGTTGTTCAGGGTGGACTGCACCTGGGCGGCGGGCTTGCCCAGGTACTCGGCGACGCCCTGGTTCCAGATCTTGACCGCCTTGTCGCCGACCTTGGCCCAGTTGGCGATGTCGGTGAGGTCGCCGTACTCCGGGTGGGTCTGGGAGAAGCCCTCCTGCGGGCTGTGCGTGACGCTGTAGGAGTAGCGGCTGGTGTGGGACGTGAGTTTCGTCTTGGCGACGTTGTGGGTGTCCACCCACTGGGCGAGGTCGTCCAGGACGTAGCGCAGCACCCGGTGCGGGTCGTAGTAGGGGGACTTGGCCCATTTCAGCCACGCGTCCAGCAGTTCCCTGGCGGCGTTCTCCAGGTACGTGCGGCCCAGCGACAGGGCACGCGAGTACACCGTGCTGCCGGTTCCGGTGTTGTCACCGCCGGCGGTGGGCGAGGAGTTGAACGTCTCGACGTAGCTGTCGTAGTTCTCGCGGATCTTCGTCAGCAGGCTGCGGAAGACCTCCGCGGCCTCGCCCTTCCAGCTCGCGTCGTCCCTGCCGAAACGGTCCTCCCAGTCCTTCAGCACCACCGCGTGGTCCTTGAAGAACTTCGCGGCGAAGTCGAAGGACTCCCCGGTGGTGTTGAAGGACTTCAGGTCCACCACGTCGGCGTCGGGCACGCCCAGGTTGCTGAACCGGGCGTTCTGCGTGCCTCCGCCCAGCAGCGCCATGAGCGCCGCCCGCGGCCCGTTCATGTACCGGGAGAGCGGGATGGTGCTGAACTTGTCCCCGTGGTAGTCCTTGAACTCGTTGCCCTCGCGGACCTGCGCGTTGTTGACGTCGTCGGAGTTGGGGTCGGCGAAGATGACCTCGTCGCCGGCCTTCACCCGGCCCTCGAAGACGATCCTGGCCTGCATGATCGACCGCTTCTTGCCGCTGTCGAAGAACCAGATGTCGTAGTCCTCGCCCTTGTTCGTCAGGAAGCCGGAGTCCTTGACGAGCAGGCTGAGACTGCGCTCCTTGATGTCCATCCGGAAGAGCTTGCCGCCGTGGTCGGACCGGAGCGTGTCGAAGATCGTGTTGCGGTCCGGCACCGGATAGCCGGTGATGTGGGTGACCAGGGTGGCCCAGGTGTCGCTCGACGGATCGCCCGCGTTGTCGAACTTGTCGAGGTTGGCGACGGAGTTGGGATCGTAGCGATCGGGCACCTGACGCCCTTTCTGGTCGGTTGTGGTCCTGGCCGGCGCAGCGTTCCCTCATGCGGGGGTGCGGCCGGATGGTGTGCACGCGGACGCGCCGGCCGTCGTGGGCCCCGCCGGTCCGCGCGGCGCGGTCTCAGTCGTCGTCGTTCTTCGAACCGCCGGAGCCGCCGGAGCCGCCGGCGGTGAGTTCGTCGACCTCACCGAAGGTCTGGAGCAGCGTCTGCGCGTTGATCGCGTCCAGGTTCTTGTTCTTGGTCTTGTTGGCTTCCTCGATGGTCTCGGTGAGCGCCTCCTTCAACTCCTTGAAGAGGTCGATCTGGTCACCGAGCAGCTTGTCGACGGCCTCGGCCGCGGTACGGATGTCCGCGATCAGGCTCGGTCCCGAGACCAGGGTTTCGGTGACCATCCGGCCGATACGCAGGAGCTGCTTGTCCTGGGCGAGGTTGTCCGGGGTGGTGTGGCCGTCGACGAGGTGGCCGAGCGGGCGGATGCCGGCACCTTCGTCGCCCACCTCACGGTGCTTCTTCGCGGCCTTGTAGACCGGCTCCACCTCGAAGTCCCGGAAGTTCTCCATCTGCTTGAAGTCGAAATGCTTGACGTCGGCCTTCTCACCGGCCATCGGACGCTCTCCTGCCGCTTGGTGCCGGACGGGGTGGGGGGTGGGTTCGGCGCCTGGCCGCCGATCACGCGCCCGCGCGCCGGGGTTCTCCCTCCGATCGCGTCGGAGGGAGAACCCCGGACAGTCCCGGGCGTTCTCGTCCGGATCGTCCCGGGGCCGGGGCGTGACTCCCGCCGCCCGGCACCGGCCGATCCGCCGGAAAGACCCTAACGGGCCCGCACACCGCCCCAGTTGTCGGCGCTGCGGCGCTCGTCCCGGGAGTGGTTGTCGTGGATCATCTGGACCAGCTCGCCGCTGTCACCGAGGAGCAGGGCCATGTTCTTGGTGGCCTGGTCCCACTCGGCCTGGACCTGGCGGTACATCTCCTGGTCCTCACCCTCCCAGGACATGACGAGCGGCTTCAGCTGGTCCTCCAGGTTGTTGAGGGTCGTGATGATCGCCTGGGTCTGGTCCTTCAGCTCCTCGACCGCCTGCCTGACCTTGGGGTACTGAACGTCGATGATGCCGTCGGCCACGACGTCTCCTCTCAGAAGGCCGGGCGCGGGGGCCCGGCAAGCTCACGGGGTACGGCCGCACCACGAGGGGGGCCGTACCGCCGGGGGGTGGGTCAGCGCAGGGCTTCGAAGACGCCCTGGCTGGTCTTGCTGTTGAGGATCTCGGCGAGGTCCTGGTTCTCCTTCGCCAAGCGGTCGGCGGAGGTCACGTTCTCCTGGAGCGCGTCGATCATCTTGCTGATCTGGATGACGACCTTCTGCGCCTCTGCGTTCCAGCTGCGGAAGAGCTTCAGCAGGGCCTGGCCCTCGCCGCCGCCGACGCCCGAACGCGCGGCGATCTCCGCGACGCCGTTCTGGATCTTCTCGACCCGGTCGCGGGCCGACTCCAGGGAGGAGACACCACCCAAGCCCTTGGCATAGTCCGCTTTCCGCGCGGCGCTGTCCGCCATGTCGCGTTCCCTTCGTTCGAGCACGTCTCGTCGCACCGTTGTCCGCTGAGGCTAAAGAGAACCGAGCGTTCCGCGCAACGTGAGGTGGAAAGATTTGAGGTTCGGTCAGAATGCTTACCTGTACGGCAAGTTGTTCGTAAGTTTCGAGGAAATGAACACGCCCCGCCCCTGGCCCGGCCGACGGCGCGCGACCCCTCCGCGAAACGCGGCGATACGGGTGGAGAACGGTCACGCGAAGAAGGACAACGGGCATGCGGACGGACCGTTTACGGCGCAAAGGACAGGCGTCCGCGGTTTGCCCCCGACAGCGTCCGGCCGAAAAATCTGAGCTTTCTCTGAGGTTCACCGCCACGTCCGCCAGGGTGACTTCGCCGACTTGCCGCCACCGGCGACGAGTTCGGCTCACACCTTTCCCGTCCGGCTTTTTCTTTGCCGCCATATGCGGTGGTTGTCTCGATCGGTGCGCGGTGTCGGCTGTGCGCGCCCTGTCCGCGGCGCCCGTGATGCCGACGGTGTCCCGGGCGTCCGCCGCGTCCGCTATGTCGTGGAACCCTCCGTGCCCTTGGAGGCCTCGGCGTCCGCCGCCGACACCCCCTCGTCCGGCTCCTCGTCTCCCGCACGCTGCCCCGAGCGGCCGCCGGCATCACACTTCGGAGCGGTGACCTTGGGCTCCACGACGCCCGTGGCGGCGGCCGGGTCGAGGTCCGCACCGGTGGGAAGCGCCGCGAGCAGCGGTGCCGGGACCGAGTCGATGTCCCCGGCCCCGTACCCGAGGGCCTCCAGCGCGTTCTTGCCGGAGATCCGGTGCTTCACGCCGTTCTCCGCCACCAGGTAGGTGGTCCCGGCGTGCGCGGCGCCGCTCGCGTTCAGGGCCCGGACCAGGGCGCCGTGCCCGGGGCGCACCACCGTGGCGTCCGTGGGGACGCAGGCCGCCTCCAGCGGCCGGTCGGTGCCCGCGGACACCGCGACCGGGGCGAGCCGGACCAACGGGACGAGCACCGAACCGATCCGGGCGCCGCCGTCGTCGCCGTCCACCTGCGCGCAGAGCGCGCTGCCGCGCGGTACGGACTCCGGCAGGGGCGGTGTCTCCGGCAGCTCCGCGGGTCCGGCGGTCGTGGAGTCCTTCGCCCGGTGTTCGCGCAGGGCGTCCGCGCCGACCGTGCGCACCTCGGGCGACTGCCCCTCGTAGGCGTCCTTCTGGGTGGCCGGGTCGCCCAGCACCAGGGCGGCGCCGAGCCGGGTCAGCGGCACCAGTCCGTCCTTGCGCAGCAGGTGGTAGGTACTGCCGCCGCCGGGCACGCTGACCTTGAACAGCTGACCGATCCGGCTGGCCTCACCGCCGAGCACCGGGCCCTCCTCGCCGCGTCCCGGCACCGCGGGCGGGCTCAGGGCCGGTCCGGGTGCCAGCGCGTCGAGGAAGGCCGCCGAGACCGGCATCGGCCGCTGGGAGCCGTAACCGAGGGCGTTGCGGGCGTCGGAGGCGCGGTCCAGCGGCAGCCTGCTGCCCCGCCACACCAGGTACTCGGTGTCGTCCGGCCCGCTCACCAGCACGCCGCGGTCTCCTTCGACGCCACGGGAGTCCAGTGGCGCACCGGCCACCACGGTGGTGGTCCCCGGTTCGTCCACCCCGGTGCCCGACACGACACCGGAGGTGTCGGGCAGCGCCCCCTCCGGCCCGGTGACGCACATGTGCCAGGAGCCGTCGTCGAGGCTGTCGGGCGCGGGTACGGCGTCCGGCGCTCCGGGGATGCCGACCGGGGCGCCCACGGGCACGTCCCGCAGGGAAGGGGTGCGGACGTCGGCGGTCGGCAGGTCGGAGCCGCCGATGAGCCGCGCCGACGCGTAGTTGCGCACCGGGTGCAGTACGCCGTCGGTGCCGGTCCACAGGTACCGGGCGCCGGTGTCGCGGTTGACGACCAGGTGTTCACCGTCGCGCCAGCCGTCGTTCCCGCCGGGCCGCAGCAGGCCGTAGACGGTGGCGCCCGCGCCGATCAGGACGGTGACCAGGACGCCGAAGACCACGCCGCGGGTGGTGCGCCCGAGCGGGCTCTCGGGGGCGTCCGGGTCGGCCGTCAGCAGGCCCGAGCTGAGCCTGCCCATCATGAAGGTGTGGGCGTGTACCTGGTCGCGTTTGGACTGCACGGCCTCTCCTCAATTCGTTCTTCGTGTCACCGGCGTGCGGCGTGCTCAGCCGAACAGGCCGCGCAGCCAGCCGAAGAGCCCCGCCGCCCAGAGGCTGAGCGGCAGCAGCGCCACCGCGAGGCCGGTGTGGGCCAGTTCCGCGGCACGGCCCCAGTACGGCAGCATCCGGCGGCCCGGGACCGTCCAGGCGGCGATCACGAGCGCGGCCGCCGCGGCGAGCAGCACCGCCAGGACGATCAGCCGCCCGTCGCCGTGCTGGTCCACGGCCCAGGCGCGGGCGAGCAGCAGCAGTCCCCAGACGCCGGGCACGGCAAGGGTCAGCCGCTGCCCGATGTGCACCAGTCCGCGGGCGTGCAGGAGCAGCAGCAGGCTCAGCGTGAGGGAGGTCAGCACCTCGGGCAGGTTGGGGTGCTCGGCGAGGACGACCTGGGCGCCCGCGGCGACGATGCCGGTGGCGGCGAAGAGCGCGGTGACCCAGCGCCCGGCCAGCTCGGTGCGTTCGGCGACGTCGTCACCCGCGTAGGGTTCGATGCCCTCCTGGAGCTGGCCGGCGGACGACGGCAGCGCCGGCATCCGCATGCCTGCCAGCTTGAAGGCGAACGGTGCCACCGCCCCGGCGCCGAGGGCGACGACCGCGGCCACGAGGGCCACCGCGGCCGGCGCGTGGAGGTCGGTGTACCCCATCAGGGCCCCGGCGGTCGCGCCGGCCAGGGAGACCACCGCCGTGGCCAGCAGGGCAGGGGCGCCGACCGCCGTGGCGGCGAGCGCGAGGACCGCGCCGCCGGCGCCGGCCGCGCCCGCGGCGAGCAGCCGGGCGCCCGCGACCCGCGCCGCGTCGGGGCCGCTCAGGTCGCCGCCGGGCAGCAGCCAGCCGGCCAGGGCCAGACAGGGCGCGACCAGCAGGCCGAGGGCGGTCGCGGAGAGACGGTCGCCGACCGCACGGCTGGCCGAGCCGGCGCCCGCGAGCAGGAGCAGCCCGGTCACGGCCGCGCAGGCGGCCCGGAGGGAGCCGGATCCGGTCACCCCCGGCCGGAGCACCAGGACGAGGGCGGCCACCACCGTCGCCACCGCGGTGCCCACCAGCAGTCCGCGGGCCGCTTCGGGGCTCCAGGTGTGCAGCCGTCGGGCCGCGGTGTCGGCTATCCCGTCCACCAGGTCGTCCAGCCGGGCCTCGGGCAGCGCCTCGGTGTGCGGGCGCAGGTGGAGCACGGCGCCGTCGGCGAGGCCGGCCCGGGCGAGGGTGGTCTCCTCGTCGAGCGGGGGATCGCCGAGCCGCTGGAGCACCCAGCCGGCGTGGTCGAGTCCGGCCTCCTCGGCCTCCTCCCCGACGTAACGCAGCAGTGTGGGCAGGAGATCGGCGACCGGCACGTCGGCGGGCACGGCCAGATCGACGCGGACGCTCGGCGCACGTACGGTCAGGCGGCACAGTTCGGCCACCGCGCTGTCGGTCATCGCTGAACTCTCGTCTTCCGTTGGAGCGTTGGCGGGGGACCCTCGAAAGAGGGGGACGTGCGAAGAGTACGGAAGGCCGGCCGGGCCGGGAACGGAGGGGCCGGGCAGCGGAATTGGGTCCGTGCGCGCCCGGCGACACCTGCCCCGCGTGGACAGGTCGTGTTCCGTGAATGCAGACTACTGCCTACACCCGCCGGATCGTGCTGCGGACCTGGCTCCCTGACCGGTATGGACTTGACCGTCACGGGAGTTGTCCGTCCCCCGCTATCCGTTCGAAACATGCAGCAGGCGTTCACCGCGTCACGCGGACTCCGGAGAATCAGCCCGGTGCGGAGCAACCCGCCGCCGGCCGCTCCGGTATTTCGGTGCGGGCCGGAAAGCCAGTGAAACCGGAGGTTTCGTTCCTTGAGTGTGGTGCTGTTCCGCCGGCCCGCCCGCCGACGTGGACCCGAGATGCCCGAGGGGCAATTGACCCTCCAGGAGCCGCCGGTACTGGCCGAGACGGTGCCGGACACCTCGGCGATATGGACCTATCTGCCGATGGCCCTGATGTCGGTGTCGATGATGCTGATGTTCCTGCGCCCCGGCGGCGGGAACGGCGTCTTCATGTACCTGGCGATGGGCGTCATGGCGCTCTCCGCCGGTGCCATGCTGCTGGGGCAGCTGATGCGCCGCTCCAGCGAGCGCAAGCAGCGCCTGAAGGGCGAACGCCGCGACTACCTCCGCTACCTGGCGCAGACCCGCAAGCGGGTCCGGAGCACCATCGCGGAGCAGCAGCGGGCCCTCGCCTGGCGCCACCCCGAGCCCGCCTCGCTGCGCTCGCTGGCCCGCACCTCGCGGTTGTGGGAACGCCGCCCGGCCGACGAGGACTTCGGCGAGATCCGGCTCGCGGTCGGCGAGCAGCAGCTGGCGCTCACCCTGAACCCGGTCTCCACCCGCCCGGTGGAGGACCTCGAACCGCTCTGCGCGCACGCCCTGCGCCGCTTCATCCGCGCCTACTCCACCATCCCCGAGCAACCTCTCGGCCTCTACCTGCGCTCCTCGGCGCGGATTCTGCTGCGTCCCGAGGAAACGTCCGCAGGGGAGTCCGCCGCCCCGGGCGGCCCGGTGCCCGAAGCGGACGGCGACGCCGAGGGCGGCCCCGGCACCGAGGCCGTACGCGCCCTGGTGCGCGCCGTGCTCGCGCAGCTCGCGGTGTTCCACGCGCCCGAGGAGCTGTGGCTTGCCCTCTGCGTCAGCGACGACCGGCGGCCCGACTGGGAGTGGGCCAAGTGGCTGCCGCACGCGCTGCACCCGTACGAGGAGGACGGCGCCGGCAAGGTCCGCCGGATCACCGCCGACCTCACCGAGCTGGACGACCTGCTCGGTGCCGAGTTCGCCGAGCGCCCCGGTTTCGACCCGGACGCCCGCCCCGGCCGCGACGAGCCCTACACCGTCGTCGTCCTGGACGGCGTCACCGTCCCCGAGGGGCACCGCTGGGAGGGACACGGCTACCGCAACGCCGTGGTCCTCGACGTCTCCGGGGCGCTGCGCTGGCGGCCCGGCCGCAACACGCTGCGGCTGACCGTCGGCCCTGACCGGGTGAGCCTGGTGCGCACCGACCGCAGCCGCAAGGAGCGTTCCGTGCCGCTCGGCCGGCCGGACCGGCTCGGCACGCTCGGCGCGGAGTCCCTGGCCAGGCTGCTCGCCCCCCGCCGGATGAGTCTGGGCGCCGACGTCGCGCAGCCGCTGGACACCGACGTCGAACTGACCACCCTGCTCGGCATCCCCGACCTGCACCGGCACGAACCGCGCACCCTCTTCGACCGGCACACCGGCTCGGCGCGGCTGCGGGTGCCGATCGCGGTCGGCGTGGACGGACGCCCGGTGGAACTCGACATCAAGGAGTCCGCGCAGGGCGGCATGGGCCCGCACGGCATGCTCATCGGCGCCACCGGCTCCGGCAAGAGCGAACTGCTGCGGACCCTCGTGCTCGGCCTCGCCCTGACCAACTCCTCCGAGACCCTCAACTTCGTCCTGGTCGACTTCAAGGGCGGCGCCACCTTCCTCGGCCTGGAGGAACTGCCGCACACGTCCGCCGTCATCACCAACCTCGCCGACGAGGTCGCCCTGGTGGAGCGCATGCAGGACGCGCTGCACGGCGAACTCATCCGCCGTCAGGAACTGCTGCGCGCCGCCGGCAACTACACCTCAGCCCTGGAGTACGAGCGGGCGCGCGCCGCCGGGGCGGCCCTCACCCCACTGCCCAGCCTGTTCGTGGTGGTCGACGAGTTCAGCGAACTCCTCTCCGCGCACCGGGAGTTCATGGACCTGTTCGTGATGATCGGCCGTCTCGGCCGCTCCCTGGGAGTGCACCTGCTGCTCGCCTCGCAGCGCCTGGACGAGGGCCGTATGCACCAGTTGGAGAGCCACCTGTCCTACCGCGTCGGCCTGCGCACCTTCTCCGCCATGGAGAGCCGCGGCGTGCTCGGCGTGCCGGACGCCTACGAACTGCCGGCCCAGCCGGGCAGCGGCTACCTGAAGTCCGGGGTGGAGTCCCTGACCCGGTTCCGGGCCGCCTACTCCTCGGGCACCTACCGGCGCCGCACCGGCGCGGTGGTGCAGGCCCGGGTGGCCAGCCAGGTGGTGCCGTGGACCAGCGGCTGGGTGGTGCCCCGCACGCTGGAGGCCGCGCCCGAGCCGGAGCCGGAGACGGAGGAGACCGGCGACGAGGAGACACTGCTCGACGTGGCCCTCGACCGGCTGCGCGGCTCCGGGCCCGCCGCCCACGAGGTGTGGCTGCCGCCGCTGGACGAGCCCTCCCCCCTCGACGCCCTGCTGCCCGGCATCGCCCCCGACCCCGAGCGCGGCCTCGGCGCCGCCGGCTGGCCCGGGACCGGCAGGTTGCGGGTCCCGGTCGGCCTGGTGGACAAACCCTTCGAGCAGCGCCGCGACCCGCTGGTCGTGGACCTGTCGGGAGCGGGCGGCCACGTCGCCGTCGCGGGCGGCTCGCAGAGCGGCAAGTCCACCCTCACCCGCACGCTGATCGCCGCCCTCGCCCTCACCCACACCCCCGCCGAGGTCCAGTTCTACTGCCTCGACTTCGGTGGCGGCGGCCTCTCCCAGCTCGCCGCGCTCCCCCACGTCGGCGGCGTCGCGCCGCGGCTCAACCCGGAGCGGGTGCACCGGGCGGTCGCCGAGGTGATGACGCTGCTCGCCCGCCGCGAGCAGTTCTTCGTCGACCACACCATCGACTCCATGCAGTCCTACCGCCGCCGCCGGGCCGCCGGGGAGTTCCCCGACGAGCCCTTCGGCGATGTGTTCCTGGTGGTCGACGGCTGGTCCACGGTCCGCCAGGACTACGACGACCTGGTCCCCAAGTTCAACGAACTCGCCGCCCGCGGCCTGAACTACGGCATCCACCTGATCATCACCACCACCCGCTGGGTGGAGCTGTCCGCCCAGGTCCGGGACCAGTCGGCCACCCGCCTCGAACTGCGGATGGGCGACCCGATGGACTCCGAGATCGACACCCGCAAGGCCCGCTCGGTGCCGCGCACCGGCGGCCGGGGCATCACCTCCGACAGCAAGATGCACTTCCTCGCCGGCCTGCCCCGTCTGGACGGCAGCGGCTCCCTCGACGACCTCGGCGAGGGCGTCGCCCACCTGGTCTCCGAGGTGGCGCGGCACTGGCCGGGCGCGCCCGCCCCGCAGATCCGGATGCTGCCGCACCGGCTCCCGCTCGCCGAACTCCCCGCGCCCCAGGGCACCGAGGGGGGCGGCATGCGACTGCCGCTCGGCATCGACCAGGACATGCTGGAACCGGTCTGGCACGACTTCAGCCGCACCCCGCACCTGATCGTGGTCGGCGACACCGAGAGCGGCAAGACCAACCTGCTGCGCCGCGTCACTCAGGGCATCACCGCCCACTACGCCCCCAACGAGGCGAAGATCATCGCCGTGGACTACCGCCGCACGCTGGTGGACGCCGTCCCCGAGGAGTACCGCATCGGGCACGTGATCTCCCTGGACAACCTCAAGGAGACCATCGAGGGGGCGGCCCGCGCGATGAAGACCCGCGTCCCCGGCGCGGACATCGCGCCCGCCCGCATGCGCCAGTGCGACTGGTGGACCGGCCCGCGACTGTTCATCCTGGTCGACGACTACGACATGGTGGCCGGCAGCAACACCTTCCAGAGCCCCTTCGAGCCGCTCTTCGAGCACCTGACCCTCGGCTTCGAGATGGGCCTGCACCTGGTCGTCGCCCGCAGCGCCATGGGCGCGGGCCGCGGCCTCAGCGACGCCCTCGTCCGCCGCCTCGACGAGGCGAACAACCCCGCCGTACTGCTCTCCTGCCCGCCCACGGAGGGCCGTCTGTTCGGCAACACGAAACCGCTCAACCTCCCGCCCGGCCGTGCACTGCACATCGCCCGCCGTCGGGCGCGGCTGATGCAGACGGCTCTGGTGGAGGAGAGCACGCGGTAGAGGGACCGCGCCGCCGCCACGGACACCCGGACGCCGAGGACACGGCAGGGGAACGGCGGACACGGCAAGAACACGGATACGGCGGGGGTCACCTGGGGGTGGCCCCCGCCGCCGGTCGTCAGGGGTTCAGCTCATTCCCGTGCCGTCGGGCCCGCCTCCGCCGGGCGCCAGCCGCGGGCGCGGGCCCGGGAGAAGGCGAAGCCGGCCCACAGGACGGCGAGGACGGCGGCGGAGCCGAGGAGGACCAGCAGGCCGGCGCGGCTGGTGGCGCGGTCGGCGGAGGCGGTGTCGCGGACCGTCACGGGATCCGCGGCCCGCTCGTCGGCGCCGGTGGACGCGCCGGCGTCGCCGAGGACCGTGGTGACGGCGGCGTAGGGATCCAGCTGGGGGATGTCCGCCGGGTAGGCGGTGGCGGTGAGGCGGCGGGTGACGGCGTCGGCCGAGTCGTCGGGGTGGGCGGCGCGGACCACCGCGGCGGCCCCGGCGGTGTAGGCGGTGGCCACCGAGGCGCCGCCGCCGAGGTAGTGGCCTTTGCCGCGCGGGCCGCCGGAGACCACCCCGGCGCCGGGGGCGGCCAGGTCGATGCCGTCGGTGGGCAGGGCGTCCTTCGGGCGGGTGCCGCCGGGCAGCATGTCGGCGACCGACAGGACTCCGGGTTCGCCGGCCGGCCAGTAGGTGCGGGACGGGATGTCGTCGGTGCCGCTCCGGGACGGCGGGTCCGGGGTGGCCGCGGCGACCACCACCGCGCCCGCGCGGCGGGCCTCGGCGACCGCACGGGTCAGCGCCGCGTCACGGCGGGGCAGGGCCACCGCGACCGCGATCACTCCCGCCCGTGCCTCGGTCGCCTCGCGCAGCGCCCGCACGACCAGGTCGGCGCTCGCCGTGCCGCGCTCGTCGGTGCCGCGCAGAGCGAGGATCTTCGCGCCCGGAGCGATCCCGGCCAGGCGGGGGCTGGCCCCGCCGGTCCCGGCGATCAGCCCGGCCAGGAAGGTGCCGTGTCCGACGCAGTCGTCTGCGGCCGCGCCCTGGGCGGAGACCCGGCCGTCGAGTCCGGCGGCACCGGTGGCGACCCCGGTGTCGATCAGTGCGACGGTCACGCCGGCCCCGGTGCCGTGCGCGTGCAGCCGGTCCAGGTCGAGGCGCTGACGCGACCAGTCCTGCTTCTCCGCCTTCTCCTTGGAGGCGGGGGTGCAGGTCACGTCGTCGGCCTCGGCGTCGAACGCGGACGGCATGGCGGGCAGCTGCTGGCCCTTCTCCCCGTCGGCCGCCGGCATGCCGGACGGGGGTGCCGCGTGCGCCGGGACGGCCGCGGGCAACAGCAGGGCGGCGGCGAGGCCGGCGCCGGACACCAGGCGGGCGGCCCCGCGGGCGGGCCGCCTCACCGGGGAGCCGTTCCCGGTGCGGTGACGGCCACGTCCTGGGGCAGGAGGATGCGCAGGTCGTCCAGGGTGGGCGCGGCCAGCGAGCTGAGCCGTCCCGCCTGCCGGGTGACCATCGACTCGACCACCTGGCGGGCCAGGCGGGCGTTGCCGAAGGAGCGGTCCCGGGGCAGCGCGTCGAAGTACTCCTTGAGCAGGGGGCCGGTGCCGGGTCCGCACTCGTAGCCCATGCTCGTGGCCTGGGAGCGCACGATGGTGACCAGTTCCTCGGAAGAGTAGTCGGCGAAGGTGATCCGGCGCGGGAAGCGGGAGGACAGGCCCGGGTTGGAGGCGAGGAAGCGTTCCATCTCGTCGGTGTAGCCGGCGACGATGACGACCACCTCGTCGCGGTGGTCCTCCATCAGTTTCAGCAGGGTGTCCACCGCCTCCTGGCCGAAGTCGGCGCCGCCGCCGCGCGGGGTGAGGGTGTACGCCTCGTCGATGAACAGCACGCCGCCGCGAGCCCGTTCGAAGACCTCGCGGGTGAGCTGGGCGGTGTGGCCGATGTAGCGGCCGACCAGGTCGGCGCGGGCCGCCTCGACCAGCTGGCCCCGTTCGAGGATGCCGAGCTGGGTGAGGATCTGCCCGTAGAGGCGGGCGACGGTGGTCTTTCCGGTGCCGGGCGGGCCGGTGAAGACCAGGTGGTGGCTGAGCGAGGGCACCGGCAGCCCGGCGGCGGCCCGGTGGCGGGCGGTGGTGATGAGGTTGACCAGGTCCGCGACGTCGCGTTTGGCCTCGGCCAGGCCGATCATGTCGCCGAGGCGGGTGAGCGGGTCGTCGGCCGGGGCGGCGGTCTCGGCCGCCGCCGCGGCGGCGGCGGGCGATACGTCCTCCGGCAGCAGCAGTCGCAGGTCGCGTTCGCCGACCTGCGGCTGGGCGGCGAGCCGGACCGCCTGCCGGTCCACCATCTCCTCGAACACCCCGCGTGCGGCACGTCCGTTGCCGAAGCCGGCGTCCCGCGGCATCGCCCCGAAGTGCGCGGCCAGCGCCTCCGCGGTGCCCTCGCCCAGCTCGTACTGGTGCTGGGCGCACATGTTCTCCATGATCGCGACCAGTTCGGGCACCGAGTAGTTCTCGAACTCGACGGTCCGGGAGAAGCGCGAGGCCAGACCCGGGTTGGAGCCGAGGAAGGACTCCATCTCGCGGGAGTAGCCGGCCGCGACCACCACCACGTCGTCGCGGTGGTCCTCCATCAGTTTCAGCAGGGTGTCCACCGCCTCACGGCCGAAGTCGGCGCCACCGTTGCCGCTGTCGGCGGTGAGCGTGTACGCCTCGTCGATGAACAGCACGCCGCCGAGTGCCCGTTGGAAGGTCTCGCTGGTCTTGATCGCGGTGCCGCCGACGACCTGGGCGACCAGGTCGGCCCGGGAGACCTCCACCAGGTGCCCGCTGCGCAGCGAGCCCAGTTCGGCGAGGATCGCCCCGTAGAGGCGGGCGACGGTGGTCTTGCCGGTGCCGGGCGGACCGGCGAAGATCAGGTGCCGGCTCATCGGCGGGGCGGGCATGCCGAGTTGTTCGCGGCGTTGGGCGAGCTGGGTCAGGTTGACCAGGGTGCGCACCTGCTGCTTGACGTTCTCCAGGCCGATCAGCGCGTTGAGGGCGCCGAGCGGGCCGTCCGCGCGGTCCGGCGCGGGTCCGTCGGCGGCACCCGAACCGGCGGGGTCGGTGTTCTCGGCGCTGCCGGTGCCCCAGGCGTCCCGCTTGCCGTTGCCGGTGCTCTTCAGGCCCTCCACGGCGAGCCGTTCGCCGGGCGTGGTCTGCACCAGGCCGCCGCCCTCGTTCTCCCGGGCGAGGCAGTTCACGAGCGAGACCGGCGCGGTGGACTCCACCCGGAAGCCGTCCTGGGCGCCGCCGTTGGCCTCGCAGCCGCTGAGGGAGGCGAGAGCGCCCTCGCGCAGCAGGAAGCCGTGGCCCTTGGCGGCGTGCGCCACGGTGCGGCTGGCGGTCAGTTCGCCGCCCCCGGCGACCACCACGCCCTCCTCGCCGGACATCTCGACGCGGAAGTCGCGGACGGTGACGTTGCCGCCGTCCTCCACCACCAGACCGCTGACGGCGGCGTCGGAGACCCCGCCTCCGGCCAGGTAGAGGGTGCTGCCGGAGGCCACGTGCACCCCCGTGCCCCCGGGCCGGACGATCTCGCAGTCCTCGGCGCGGCCGCGGGCGTTCGCGGTCGCGGAGATGCCGTCGCCGGAGGGCTCCACCAGCCGGGCCCGGCGCAGCAGCGGGTTGGCGCCGCCGCGCACCGCGACGGCGGGCGAGCAGCCGATCACCTCCAGGCGGTCCAGTTCCGGCGCCGAGTCCTCCTCCAGGAGCAGCCCGCTGTGCTCGCAGTCGCGGACGGTCAGGCCGGTCAGCGCCGGGGAGGCGGCCCCGGCGACCCGCAGCGCCGCGCCCTGCGCGCCGTCCACCCAGCAGTCCTCGAAGGTGCCGCGCGCCCGGTCGGTGACCAGGATGCCGTGCCCGCGGGTGCGCGAGACCCGGCAGCGGCGCAGCACCGGGTCGGTGCCCGAGGCCAGCGCGATCCCGTTCCCCGACGCTCCGGTGACGCGGACGTCCTCCAGGGTCGTACGGCCCGTGCTGCTCAGGTGCACGCCGGTGCTGGTGTCGTGCACCACGGTGCGGACCACCGACAGGGAGCAGTTCTGTTCGAGGGCGATGGACGGCTTGTCGGTGGAGGAGATGTCGCAGTCCTCCACCGTGCCGCGGGCCTCGCCGTTGGCGAGCAGGCCGTTGCCGCGGGCGTCGCGCACCGTGCAGCCGCGGACGCGTGCCTCGCCCTGCTCGGCGAGGACCAGACCGCTGGTGCCCAGGTTCTCCAGGGTGCAGGACTCCACGGTGGTGGGCGTGGTGGAGGTGACCACGATGCCCGCGCCCTGCGGGTTGCTCACCCGGCAGTCCCGCAGCGCGAGGGAACCGGTGCCCCCGGCCAGCATCGCCGTCCAGGCGGCGCCGACGACCTCGCAGCCGTCGAACGCGGCCTGCCCGCGCCGCACGTCCACGGCCGGCAGTTCGGCGTCGCCGCCGCGCAGGGTCAGTTCGGACAGCATCACGGCGTCGGCGCGCAGCGCAAGCACACTGCCCGAACGCGGCCGGATCTCCACGGTGCCCCGCCCCTCGGCGGCGGTGAGGGTGACCCTGGTCTGGATCACCAGGTTCTCGGCGTACGTCCCGGGCCGGACGCTGATGAGCGCGCCGGTACGGGCCGCCGCGAGTGCCTCACCGATCGTCCGGTAGCGGTCCCGGTCCCCGGGACCGACCGTCAGTACCTGGCGCGACACGCACCAACCTCCTTGCCGCGGGGGCGTTTTCCAGCGGGCGTCCCGTTCGTCGGGGGCCCGTGTCGGCGAACCGACGGTGCCATCATGCCTCGTCCTGGGGGCGGACGGTCGGCGGGAGCGGTGCTCTCCGCCCGGGGCGTACGATCAGACGCTCCACTTCTGGTTGTCGCCGCCGTTGCAGGTCCACAGTTGCAGCCGGGCCCCGTTGCCCCGGTTGTGGTTCTCGATGTCGACGCACTTGCCCACGACGGTGTTGACCAGGTCGTGCGCGGAGTTCAGCACGAACTGCTGGGCGGCGTTGCCGTTGCACCAGGCGATCTGGATGGTCGTGCCGTCGTTGTAGTTCGCACCGGCCACGTCGAGGCACTTGCCCTGGATCCGGATGGTGCCGTCGGAGGCGAACTGCCACTTCTGCGCGGGGCTGCCGTTGCAGTCCCACGCCCACAGTGCCTTGCCGTCGCTGAAGTCGCCGTCCGGTACGTCGACGCAGCGTCCCGAGAGATGACTGCGCAGGGAGACGTAGCCGCTGAGGGTCAGGGCCGAACCGGCGTTCGCCGCCTGGTTCTTGCCGGTGCTCGAAGCCGCGCCGCCGGCCGCCGCCTTGCTTCCTGAGTCGCTGCCGCTGCCGGACTTCTGCGTGCTGCTCTGCTTCGTGGGCTTGGCCTGCTGGGCGGCCTCCCGCTTCGGCTCGTCCTTGCCCGCCCCCTTGGCCGGGGCCGACGCGGCGGCTTCCCGCACCGGCTTGCCGGGCTTCTCCGAGGACTTGGGGCTCTCGCCCGAGGAACCGGTGACGGGCCGGGTCACCGCGAACTCGCCGGGTGCCTCCCCCGCGTTCCCGCCGAGGACGGTCTCCGCCGCCGTCGGCGCCGTACGGGCCTTGTCGTCGTTCCCGCCGAGCACCAGGAACGGCACGGACACGAGCAGCGCCCCTCCGACCGCGGCCCCGGCCAGCACCGCCTTGCCCGGCCGCCCGACCGGGCCGGTCTGCCGCGGCCGGTCGATCGCGGTCGCGGTCATGGTCCGCACGAGCGCGGGCAGCCGGCTCTTGGCCGCCGCGGCGGCACCCGGGTCGGCCTCGGTCTCGGACCGGCCCGCGGCGGCACCGGGGGCGGCCTCGGTCTCGGACCGGCTGTCGGGGGCCGCCCCGCTCGCGGACCCGCCGCCGACGGCTTCGGCGGTCTCCGGGGTGGCGCCCCGGGCGGGCGTCTTCCCGGCCTCGGCGGCCTGCGCGGTCGTCGCCTCGGCGGGGCCGGGGCCGGGGCGGGAGCCGGAGCCGGGCTCTGCCCCGGTCCCCGCCGCCGCCTTTGTCTCTGCCTCTGCGTTCACCTCTGGCTTCGTCTCTGCCTTTGTCTCTGGCTTCGTCTCTGCCGAATCGGGCTCGGTCCTCGGCGTCGTGGGCCGGGAGACGGTGGCCGCCACGGCGGCGGCCGTCTCCTCGCCGTCGGGAGCGGACTCCGCCCCCGGGGGGCTGGGGGGTTGCTGGGCCGAACGCGTCACGGGGTCCTCCCTGTGATGTGGGGCCGGGGTTCAGGGGAGTTGTCGGCCCGCTCCGCGGAGGGGGCCGCGGCCGGAGGGCCGGTACGGTCCGTCGTGCCGGAGAGGGCGCCGGAGTCCCCCTCCACCACGGCGTCCGTCGCGGACGTCCCCTCGGTGTCCGGCCCGGGTACGGGTGCCGGTGCGAGAAGACCGTCCGCGGGAACGAGCAGGGGGGCCGCGGCCCCGGCGTTGACCATCAGCAGGGTGCCGGAACCGCTCAGCGAACGGGCCAGCTCCGCTGCCGGAAGCGTGTCATGGCTGAGTGCCGCGGACATGAACTCGTGTGCCGGTGAGGTGAACAACAGGACCACGGGCGCCCCGTCCCGCCCGACGGCCGTGAGCGGCCCGCCGTCCGGTCCGCGCACCACCGTGACGTCCGCCTCCGCGAGCGCCGCGAGCGCGTCGTCCACCGAGCCGTAGCCGGTGGCGGCCCGCTGTGCCGCCGCGTCCACCGGGTCGGTGGGCTCCGGCCAGCCGAGCACCCGCGCCGAGGGCCGGTACGCCGGGTTGGCGCGGTAGTCCCCCACGCCCCCGCTGTCGTCCGACCGCCACTCCCCCAGCACCGCCCACTCCGGCGGCGGGCGCTCCTCGGTCCACTCCGGATCGACCATCCCGATCCAGTGCCCCGGCGCGCGGCGGGCGGCGGCCCGCACGGCCTCGGGTATCCCGGGGACGTCGCCGGGCTCGGAGACGGTCGTGACGGGTGCTTCGGGGGCTGTGGTCGGCCCGGAGCCCTCGGGCACCGCGGGCGAGGCGTCGTGCCCGCCCTCCTGCCGTTCTCCGGGCCGCATCTCCACCTGAACTCTTGGGTCCGTACGACTTCTTGGGTGCCGAACGACCTGCGCGCACGACGGCACTGATCAGATCGGGAGTCAACAGGATGCCACAGCTGTCCTGTTGACGGGTGACCGGGGAAGGTCCGTATCGGGCTTCGACGTGCCCGTTCGCTGCCCGAGTGGGGAACTTTCCGGGAGCAGTGAGGCGTGGATGGACAAAGCGACGGGGCGTTCCCGAGGCGGAAGCGACCGTAGCCGAAGCGACGGGCTAAGTTGGGTACGCCGTCGGACCCGTCGACGTGCGGCCTTCCGGCCCGGACGTCCGGGCCGGGGCCGTACGGGAGGACCTCACGGCTCGGGAAAGGCGTCGGATCGACCCGCGGACCCGACCGCCGCGGGTCACGCGGACCGGCGACCGGGGCCGTGCCGATGCGGCCCGCCCGGACCCGGTACCGGCCCGACGCCCGCTCCTGCGCCGGGCGTTCGTCCGGTCGGCCGCTGAACGGGTCGTCCGGGTTCCGTCACTGACAGCTCCCCCACCGACTGCTCGGCCACCGAGGAGGAGTACCACATGTCCCCCCAGCCCCCCACCCCCCGTGCGAACGCGGAGGCGGCCGCCGCCCGCACGGAAGAGGCCGGCTCCCCGCCCACGCCCTCGGCACCGGAGGAGAGCGCCGGCTCGTCCCCCACGTCCCCCGCCACGGAGGAGAGCGCCGGCTCGCCGGCCACGCCCTCCGCACCTGAGGGGAAGGCGCCGAGCCCCGCCGCGGTCCCCGCGGCCGGGTCCGGCACCACCGCGACCGCGACCGCGACCGGGGAGACCACCACCGCCCCGACCTCGACCCCGCCCTCGGCAGCCACCGGGACCGCCGGGGCGTCCGAGGAGGGCGTCGCCGCGGCGGCGGCCGTCGGGACGGCGCCGCCGGGCGTCAGGACCGGCACCGACAGCGGACGCCCGCGCAAGCCGATCCTGGCGGGGGCGGCCTTCGTCGGCGCCGCCCTGATCGCCATACCGCTGCTGCTGGCCGGGAGCGCGAAGGACGAGGGGCACCGGGACGGCGCGACGGGGCTGGCGGCGGAGGGCGCCGACACCGTCCTGAACCCGGAGTCCGCCCCGGCCTCCCTCGGCGACTACGTGGCCGGCCTGCCCAGTCCGTCGCCGACTTCGGCGAAGCCGCGGAAGAGCGCGGTCCCGAAGGCCGCCGTCGCCCAGCCCGTCGCGCCTGCACCGGCGCCGAGGACGAGCAGCCCGCCCGAGGAGAGGACGACGCCGACCCCGAAGCCCAAGCCCAAGACGACCCCGAAGCCGGTCTGGAGCACCGAGACCGTCTACGCGACCAGTGTTCTGGAGGTCGACCAGGCCTGGACCACCAACCGCATCCGCATGGTGATGCAGACGGACGGCAACCTCGTCGTCTACAACGAGCAGGGCAAGCCCCTGTGGGCGTCCATGACCTTCGGCGAGAACCACCGGGCGATCTTCCAGGCCGACGGCAACCTCGTCATCCACAACGGCGACGACCGTCCGATCTGGGCCTCCAAGAGCCACGGCCACGACAACGCCCAGCTGGTCCTGCGGGCCGACGCCAAGGTGGTCATCCTGCACAACGGCACGGTCATCTGGTCGACCTGACGCCTTACGGCCCCGGAACGCACGCGGGCCCCGGCGCCGTAAGGGCGCCGGGGCCGGGGTGCGGGGTGGTTCAGCTGGTGCTGAGCATGCCTTCGCGCAGGCGGGTCAGGAGGCGGGAGATCAGCCGCGAGACGTGCATCTGGGAGACGCCGAGGCGTTCGCCGA
>NZ_JBFBCB010000060.1:18549-38831 GCF_040682975.1 Streptomyces sp. NPDC051051 | reverse complement strand
CGCCCCCCCCCCCACCCGCCCCCCCCCCCCCCCCCGCCCCGCCCCCCCCCCCCGCCCCCCCCCCCCCCCCCGCCGCCGCTCCCGCCCCCTCCCACCCCCAGCAACCCGGCTGGCACCGTCCCGGCCCCGCGGTCCGCGCCGCCCTCGAGCAGCGGGCACGGCCCTGCCTCACCCGTCAGGCCGACGAGGGCGACCTGCCGGCCATCGGTGAGTTCGAGGCCGAGATCGCCCGCATCTCCTTCGGCGAGGACGCCGTGGACGACCCCGCCCGGCACGCCTCCCGCGTGGGCCGTTCCATGGAGAAGTCCAGGGAGGGCATGATCGTCGCCCACCGGCCGGGCGGGGAGGTGGTCGGCTGGTGCTGGGTGAGCGTCAACCAGAACCAGATGACCGGCGACCGCTACGCCAACTTCCGGTCCCTCGCGGTCGCGCCCCTGGACAACCGCGCCGACGTGGCCGAACTCCTCCTCACCGAGGGCCTGGAGTTCTGCCTGGCGAACGGCATCACGGAGGTCGTCGGCCGCGTCCACGTCGGCAACGTCCCGATGCGCACGGTCTACCGCAAGTTCGGCTTCGACCCCGCCACCCTGACGATGAAGCTGCGCCTTCCGGAGGAGGACCCCCGATGACCGGTGCGCCGGGGGTGCCCGACCCGACCGGTTACGACCCCGACCGGATCAAGTGCGTCGTCTGGGACCTGGACGGCACCCTGTGGGACGAGATCGCGGTGGAGACCCCCACCGACGAACTGCCCGTCCCCCGGGCCGAGATGCTGGCCGCGATCGACGCGCTGGCGGCCCGCGGCGTGCTCAGCAGCCTCGCGAGCCGCAGCGCGCCCGCCGTCCTCGACCGGATGGGCGCCGCGCCGGAAGTGAGGGAGCGTTTCCTGGCCCCGCAGGTGTCCTGGCAGGACAAGAGCGAGTCGCTGCGCCGGATCGCGAAGGATCTCGGGATCGCCGTGGAGGCACTGGTCCTGGTCGACGACTCCCCCTACGAGCGCGCGGAGGTGGAGGCGCTGCTGCCGGGCGTGCGCACCCTCGACCCCGGCGAAGTCCCCGCGCTGCTCGCTGCCTTCGAGGACCGCGAGGTCACCCCCGAGTCGCGGGAGCGGGTCCGCCGCTACCGCACCGAGGAGACCCGCCGGGCCGAGGGCGAGCGCTTCCGGGGCACCCGCGAGGAGTTCCTGCGCTGGTGCGACATGCGCCTCACGGTGGGCCCGGCCGTCGCGGACGAGGTCCCGCGGGCGCTGGAACTCGCCGCGCGCACCCACCGCCTGAACTCCTCCGGCCTGACCCCCGACCGGCTGCGCACGCTGGCCGCCGCGGACGGGCACGAGCTGTACACCGCCCGCATGTCCGACCGTTTCGGGGAGTACGGCATCATCGGCGCCGCCCTCGTCGACCGGACCGCCCCCGGCTCCTGGTCGGTGCCGCTGCTGGCGCTCTCCTGCCGGGTCGCCGGCCGGGGTGCCGCCGCGGCGTTCCTGTTCTGGCTGATGGAGCGGGCGCGGGAATCCGGTGCCGGGGAGTTCCGGGTGACGCTGCGGCCGACGGACGCCAACCTGGAGATGCGGATCCTGCTCCGCCAGGCGGGTCTGCGCCGTACCGAGGACGACGACGACCGCGACGACGGGGCGGTGCTGGCCCGCTCCCTGGAGGGCGGCGATCTGCCGAAACCTCCCGCCTGGCTGCATGTCTTCCCCCGAAAGGACGCCGACGCGTGACGGACGCCCACACCTCCTCCACGGACCGCGCGGCGGTGGAGCGGGAACTCCGCTCGATGATCGCGGAGGCCGCCCGCCTGGACGCCGCCCTGGTCGCCGGGCTCCCCGCCGACACCGACCTGTTCGGCCCGGAGATCGGCCTGACCTCACTGGCCGGGGTGGCGCTGCTGGGCGCGATCGACGCCCGGTTCGGCGTCGACGTCGCCGCGCTGGACCTCAGCCTGGACAGCCTCCAGTCCATCGCCACCCTGACGGACTTCGTGACCGCGCACCGGGGCGCCATCTGAGGCGCGCACTCCCGCGTGTGCGCGACAAGGGTGATCCGGCGGGTGCCGCCGTGACCTGCCCGGGGAGCCGGCGTTGAACGGGGAGTGCGGTGGCGCGATCTGCTGCCGTGCGAACCGAATCACTAAGGAGAACGTGATGTCTCGCATCGCGAAGGCAGCCGCTGTCGCCGTCGGCGCCGGCGCCATGATGGTCGGCGGAGCCGGCCTGGCCATGGCGGACGCGGGCGCGCAGGGCGCGGCCGTGGGCTCGCCGGGCGTCCTGTCCGGCAACCTTGTCCAGGCCCCGATCCACGTACCGGTCAACCTGTGCGGCAACACCGTCAACGCCGTCGGCCTGCTCAACCCGGCCCTCGGCAACACCTGCGCCAACGTCAGCGACCACGGCCAGGGTGAGCACGAGGGCGGCGACGACAAGGGCGGCGAGCACCACAGCGGTGGCGAAGCCGGTGGCTACGGCGGCTGACGTCGTCCCGCAGCACCCCCACGGGAGAGCCCCGGCACCTCGAGCGCCGGGGCTCTCCCCTTCCCCATGGTTCCTCGTGGTTCCTCGTGGCTCCTCGTGATGCCTCCGGAACACCGGCCCGCGCCGCCCGCTTCCCCGCTCTGCGGGCTTCCCGCGCCTCCCCCGACGTCAGCCTCGTCCGCGGGGCGGGCTCAGGCGTACCGGTAGATCCGTCCCGCGTCCTCCAGCTGGTCGGGGGTGACGTCCCACGGGGGCAGCGGCTGGTGCCGGGCGACGACCCGGTCGTGCTGGTCACTGCCCGCCAGCGGCGGCCGGGCGGGCAGATAGCGGTGTTCGCGGTGCCGTCGCTGCCAGCGGGTCCACAGCAGGTCGATGAAGGCGTGGTGCAGCCAGAACACCGGGTCGTTGACCGACGCCCCGCCGACCATGGCCCCGCCCACCCACCGGTGCACCCGGTTGTGGTTGAGCCAGGCGGTGCTGCCCCGGCCGGTCCCCCAGCCCTCCAGCTTGTTGCGGAAGCCGCGGGTGACCGTCGAGTCCCAGGGTGAGACGTCGTAGACCGGGTCCTTCAGCGCCCGCTCGACGTCGGCCTTCGTCGGCAGTTTGATCGGGTCGCGGGCCCGGCCGATGTCGCGGGTGAGGAACTCGACGTCGGTGACGCTCTCCCTGATCGTCCAGTTGCCCGTCGCGTAGGCGAACGGCCCCGTCGTCACCTGGCGGTCGGAGCGCCGCCCGTTGCCGCCGAGGAGGTCCGCGGTCCAGGGCACGGAGGTCGCCGTGCGGTCCCGCGTCCAGTCCCAGTACGGCACCGTCACCGAGGGATCGACGCGGCGCAGCGCGTTCTCCAGGTCCAGCAGGAACTGGCGGTGCCAGGGCAGGAAGGACGGCGCCATGTGGGCCGTCCGCAGGCCGCCCTCGCCGTCGGAGACGTAGTGGTCGATGTGCATGCGCACGAACTCGTCGTACTCGCCCCGGCGTTTCAGCTTCAGCAGGGCTCTGACGAAGCGTCGGCGCTCGTCGGCGGTGAGCGTGCTGACGTCCTTACGGATGTAGGCCATGGTGTCCCCCCAGGTGTGTGTGACGGCCGGTGGCGGCGGTGGCCCGCAGCATCTGTCCGGGGCCCAGTTCGTCGACGGCGGCGCGGGCCGCGTCCAGCGGACTGGCGTACGAGCGGTAGTGGTCGACCATGCTCAGCCAGGTGCCGTCGGCGCGGCGCATGAGATGCAGCGGGCGGCCGTCGACGGTGATCTCCCAGCGCCCGGCGTCGGCCCCGCCCGCCGACGGGACGAGCCGGCCGAGCAGGTGGCGCCCGAGGTAGGTCTCGTCGAAGGCGGCTTCCGCGGGCCCGGGGCCGTCCCGGCGGCGGGCGGGCCGCGAGGCGGCGACGAGCGGGGTGAGCGCGAGGGCCGCGGCTGCGGCGAACAGTCCGCGCAGCGCGTCCCTGCGTGTCGTGCGTCTCGGCGGCTGTGCCGGGGCCGTGGTCACGGCGGCGGTTCCGTCCACGCTGACGACCATGTGTGCTCCTCGTCCGGTTCCGTTGTCCACCAGCGGTAACCGTCCGGCGGCCCGCGGGGTCACCGTGCGGGCCGGGAAAGACGACAGGCCCGGACGGCGGGGCCCGGCCTGTGATCGGGTCTGCTGCTCAGGGGGGCCGGGCGGGCGGGCCGGTTACAGGCCCTGGCCGAGTCCGAGGTCGGCGCCCGGCACCGTCTGCAGGACCGGGGTGAGCACGCCGGCCTGCGGCAGTTGGAGGCCCGGCAGGCCGAACCGGTCGGGGTCGGGGGCGGTGAGCGGGGCGTCCAGGGCCAGGCCGGGGCCGAGGGCGCGCAGGTCGGAGGCGGGGGCGTCGACGCCCACGTGGTTGAACCCGTCGCCGAGGACCTCCGGCAGCGGCGCGCGCGTGTCCAGCCCGGGAAGCCCGGCGGAGACCGGCAGTTGCGGGATCACCCGCTCCGGGACGAGGCGGCCCTCGACGTACCGCGGGCCTTCGGGGGCGCCCGGCGACGGCAGCGGGACCTCGCCGCCGATCCGGGGCAGTTCCACGTGGAGGGACTTCTCCACGCCGTCCAGCGGAACGGGGACGGGGACCGTACCGACCGCGGCGGCGGGGGTCGCGGCGCCGGCCGCGGCCGCCACACAGGTGAGCACGGCGGCGAGGGTTCCTCGGGTGGTCGACTTCATCTCGGTACGGGCCCTTTCGGAGTTCTGGAGGGGGCGGTGGCCTGCGTACCGGGTAACGAGCAGGAAAACGGCATCAGTTCACGAATCACCCGGATGCCGCAGTAGTGCGACCGCGGGACGGTCGGACCGTCCGTCGATCCGGCGGCGGGCGTGCGGGCTGTTCCCCGGGGAGGGCCGGCGCGCCCGCCGCGACCGTGCGGACCGGCAGCCGTCGTACCGTCCGGGCGGCGGGCGCGGGGGCCGGCGGTCGGCGTCGTCAGGCGCGCAGGCTCCGGGCGGGCAGGATGATGTGCGCGGCCGCCTTCAAGGTCTCCTCGTCGCCCGCGAACGCGTTCAGCGCCTCGGGCGCGACCGTCGCACCGGGCACGTCACCGGGCCAGGGGCGGGTGGTGAAGAGGAAGTAGGCGAAGCCGCGCTCGGCCACCGCTTCGAGCCACTCCGGTCGCACCGTGCACTGGGTATTGAGCCATGGCATGGTCACGACGGCCTGGCCGGCCACGACCAGCATGCTGACGGGCAGGCTCGGCCTCTGGGTGCCGTCGGTGATGTCGCCGACCGGCAGGCCGCTGTGGTCCAGCAGCCGCTCGACAGCGGCCGTCGCGCCCTCGGGGCCGCCGGGACCGTTGCCGAGGGAACAGGCGAGGAGGTAGGGCATCGCACGGCCGTCCGCGGCCTCGCCGCTCCACGGCATCATGACGAGGGTCCCGAGGTCGGCGACGGGAAAGGGGCGGATCGTGCTGGAGGTTGAGGTCACCGCGCGACCCTAAGGCGTCCCCGGGGTCCGCCCCGACGGCTGTCACCCGGGCGGAGGACACGGGGCGAGTGCTCCACACGAACGGGGGACGGTGCGGGCGGCCCGTCTCGAACAGCGCGGACGGCCGGTCCCGTTCGTGCCGGGACCGGCCGTCGGCAAGGTCTGCGGGCGGTACGTCAGCCCCGCAGGGGCAGGCCGCCGAGGAGCGAACCGGGGGCGTTGAGCGCGGTGGTCGCGTCCTTGACCGTGCCGAGGGGGGAGTTCTCGTTCTCCGTGTCGAGCGCGTTCGACTGGTGCTTCAGCGGCATCACGTCGACGGGGCCCTTGGTGAGGGTGTTGACGGCGCCGTTGAGGCTGGTGGGGGTGAGGTCGGCGGTGTCGTTCGCGAATGCCGGTGCGGCGGCACCCGCGATCACCAGGGATCCGGCAACGACGGCGGCAGCCTTCAGGGATTTCATCGGGGACCTTTCTTCGGCGCCCCGGCGACTCGGGTCACCAGGGGGGATTCTGACGCCGTGCCTAACGAGGTGCGGCGACGGCGGAAACCCCGGACGCGGAGGAATTCCGCACCCGGCGCGGGCCCGCCCGAACGCCGGGGTGCCAAAAGGAGGAGCGGCCGTCAGGGGCGGGGAAGCCGAGGACGATGGGGGGCGCACAGGGCGGTGCCGGACGACGCGAACGGCCGCCCTTCTGGCGGAAGGGCGGCCGTGTGACGTCGCACGCCTCGCGACCTCGGTCGAGGTGACGTCAGTTGTTGACGCAGGCGTTGCCGAACGCCGGGTTCAGCAGGCCGGGCGCGTTGACGGTGTTGCCGCAGACGTTGACCGGGATGTGGACGGGCAGCTGGAGGACGTTGCCCGACAGCACGCCCGGGGAGTGCGCGGCGACCGCTTCGGCGCCACTGTCGGCGGCGGCGATGCCGGAGGCGCCGGCGACGGCCGCGGCGGCAACGGAGGTCAGGACCAGGCCCTTCGCGATACGCGACATGGAGAGGTGCTCCTTGGGGTTTTGACACATACACCCGGGCGGGGATGCCCGGCGGTGTGTCAACGCGTGACATCGCCCGGGGTTTTGCCTCCGAACGGGTGAAGCGACACCGCGTCGGCCTTCACCCCTTCGACACAGATGACCGACTTCTCCTTATTCGTCACGTTCCTGACTAGAGTGACGGCTCGCCCCCGCACGCCTGTCGCCAACCACACCGCACCTTCCTGAAAGGGCACGCCGGTCATGCGCCATCTCCTGGGTCCGCTGCCGCGCCGCGCGACGGTGGGAGCCATCGCCCTCGTCTCCCGCCGGGCCCCGGACGGTGCCCCGGCCGCTCCCGCCCAGATCCCCCGGGAGGCCGAGCGCCTCGCGGGCGGCCGCAACGGGGGCCGCGGCCGTTCGGGTGATTCGTTCATGTTCTCGACCGGCTCGCGGGGGTGTTCCGGCGCCGTCCGGCCCGGTCGATTCATCCGACGATGCGTTGAAATCCACGATCAGCGAGCCGGGGCGGCTCCGGCGGCGCGTGTCCCGGCGTACGCCCACACACCCGGCCAGGACTCCGATGTGTTCGATCTGCGAGCGGGTTTGCGGCGCGACGGTGACCAGCCGGCCTTCCGGCTCGTTCCCCAGCGGGACGCGGCGTGGACCGGCGGGCTCTTCGTCGCCGTCGGCACACGGAAGCAGTAGGCGCGTTCCCGCCCTTCCCGAGCGCCACCGTGAGCGAGGAAAACGCGCGATGCACCAGCCAGAACCCGACGTCGGACCGCGGGTCCTGCACCTCACCCAGCCCGTGGACGGCGGGGTCGCCCGCGTCGTGACGGACCTGGCGCGCGCCCAGCTCGCCGCCGGACTGCGCGTCGCCGTCGCCTGCCCGGCCGGTGCCCTCGCCGAGGACCTGCGGTCCCTGGGCGCGGACGTGCGGGGGTGGGGGGCGTCGCGGGCACCGGGACCCTCGCTGCCCGGTGAGGTGCGGCGGCTCGCACGGGTGCTCGACGCGGTGCGGCCCGACCTGGTGCACGCGCACAGCGCCAAGGCCGGGCTCGCCGGGCGGCTCGCCGTACGGGGGCGGATCCCGACCGTGTTCCAGCCGCACGCGTGGTCGTTCGAGGCGGTCGGCGGGGCCACCGCCGCGCTGGCGCTCGGGTGGGAGCGGTTCGGGGCGCGCTGGGCCGACCGGCTGGTGTGCGTGAGCGAGGCGGAGCGGGCGACCGGAGTGCGGGCCGGCATCGCCGGGCGGTGGGCGGTCGTCCCCAACGGCATCGATCCGCGGCGCTTCCACCCGGCCCCCGTCGACACCGTGCGCGCCGCGCTCCTGCCGGACACCGACCCGGCCGCCCCGCTCGTGGTGTGCGTGGGGCGGCTGTGCCGGCAGAAGGGGCAGGACGTGCTGCTGGACGCGTGGGACGCCGTCGCGGCCAAGGTGCCGGGGGCCCGGCTCGCGCTGGTCGGCGACGGTCCGGACCACGACGCGCTGCGCTCCCGCGCCCCGGAGTCGGTGCTGTTCGCGGGATCCGTCGCCGACGCGGTCCCCTGGTACCAGGCCGCCGACCTGGTGGTGCTGCCCTCGCGCTGGGAGGGCATGGCGCTGGCCCCGCTGGAGGCGCTGGCCTGCGGGCGGCCGGTGGTGGTGACCGATGTGGACGGTGCCCGCGAGAGCCTGCCGGCCGCGCTCGCGCCCCACTGTCTGGTCGCCCCGCGGGACGGCGCCGCGCTGGCCCGGGCGGTCACCGGTCTGCTGCTCGACCCGCCGCTGCGGGAGTCCCTCGGCCGTCAGGGGCGCCGTTACGTCCTGTCCACGCACGACGTGCGGCGCACGGTCGAACAGGTCGCGGACGTGTACCGCGACCTCCTCGGCCGGCGGCCGTCCACCGCCGGTCACCCCGCGCGGGTCGTGCCCACCGAGTGCAGGGAGTCCATCCACTCGTGACTGCGGAAAGCACCGTCCCCCCGCCCGGCATGCAGCCCGGGTTCGCCCACGTCTCGGTCATGCCGCGGCGCGAGAGCGCGGCGGGATTCCGGTTCCCGGCCCGGCGGCCCGCCACCCGGCCGCCCTCCCCGCTGCCCCTGTTGCTCGCCGACGGCCTCGCCGCGCTGGCGGGCGCCCTGGCCCTGGCCGGGGCACAACGCCGCCCGCTGTTCGTCGCCGCGCTGGTGGCGGCGACGATGCTGCTGCGCCCCCACCGCTCCCGGCCGGTGACCGGGATCCTGGACGAACTGCCCGCCGTGTGCGGGCGGATCGCGGTGGCCTGGCTCACGCTGGGGGCGCTCGTGGCGGCGTACGCCCCGGCGCACGCGCTGTCCGCGCGGACACTGGCCCTCGGGTTCGCCGCGCAGGCCCTGGCCGGCTGCACCGGTCGGGCCGTCGTCCATCTGCGGCGCCGCCGGGCGCTGCTGCACCGCCCGCGCGCCGCCCTGGTCGTCGGCCCGGTGGCCACCGCGCAGCGGGTGGCCGCCGCCGTGCTGCGCCACCCCCGCTACGGGGTACGGCCGGTCGGCATCGTCGCCGAACACCCCGGCCGTCCCGACGGGGCCGACGGCCTCCCGGTGCTGACCACCGGTCAGGAGGTGCAGCGGGCCCTCATCCAGAACGGCGTCCGCGAGGTGCTGTGCGTGCACCCCTCGGTGCGCACCGCGCAGGGTCCCCTGCTGCGGGCGCTCGCCGAGTCGGGCTGCACCGTCTGGGAGGTCGACGCCGACACCCCGTCGTACACGACCCGCGAACAGCTCGCCGGGTTCCCCTGCCGGCGGCTGGCCATGGGCAGCGGGCGCGGCGGCGGCCTCGGCAAGCGACTGCTGGACATCGCGGTGTCGGGGACGCTGCTGGTGCTGGTCAGCCCGCTGCTGCTGGTGTTCGCGGCGGTGCTGCGGCTGACCAGCGGGCCGGGCGTGGTGTTCCGGCAGGAACGCATCGGCCGGGACGGCCGCCCGTTCACCCTGCTGAAGTTCCGCACCCACCGTCCGGTGGACGAGCACGAGTCGGCGACCAGGTGGAGCGTGGCGGGAGAGGTGCGGATGAGCCCGTTCTGCCGCTTCCTGCGCGAGACCTCGCTGGACGAACTGCTCCAGCTGTGGAACGTGCTGCGGGGCGACATGAGCCTGGTCGGCCCGCGCCCCGAACGCCCCTACTTCGTATCCCAGTTCAGCCAGACCTACCCCGGTTACGCGGCCCGGCACCGGATGCGGACCGGCATCACCGGCCTCGCCCAGGTCCACGGGCTGCGCGGTGACACCTCCATCGAGGACCGGGCCCGGTTCGACAACGCCTACATCGACAACTGGTCGCTGTGGCAGGACGTCTGCATCCTGCTGCGCACCGCGGCCGCCCTCGTGCGACCGACCGGGAGCTGAAACCGTCCGATGACCCTCGCCCCGCCCCCGCCCCGTGCCCGGACGCTGTCGCCGGTGCTGCCCGTCGTCGCCGTGGTGGCCCTGCTCGCGCTGCCGGTCTCCCCCGGCGGCGAGGGCGGCGCGGGACCGGCCGACGCGTTCTCCGCGCTCGTCGTGCTGTTCTGCGCGGTCCGGCTGCTGCGGCAGCGGCGGCGCCCGCTGTCCCGTACGGCGGCCGTGGTGCTGGGGCTGCCGGTGGCCGGGCTCGCGCTCGCCGCGATGGGGGCGTCCTCGCCGGGCGCGGGGATCGGGGGCCTCGGCCGCTATCTCCAGGTGTTCGTCCTGGTCCCGGCGGCGGTGCTGCTGCTGATCCGCGACCGGTCCGACTTCCGGCTGCTGGCCTGGTCGTTCGTGGCTCTCGCGGGCTGGCAGGGCGCGGTCGGCGTGCACCAGTACGTCACCGGGACGGGCGCCTCCTACCAGGGCGAGGAGATCCGGGCGGTCGGCACCTTCGGGGCGCAGGACGTGATGGGCATGGCGACGGTCGTGTCCTTCGGGCTGGTCTGCGCGGTCGGCCTCGCCCTGGGCCGGTCCTCGGTGCGGCAGCGGGCCGTCGCCATCGCCTGCGCCCTCGGACTGCTGCCGCCGCTCGCGCTGTCCTTCAGCCGGGGCGCGTGGATCGCGACGGCGGTGACCTGCTCGGCGCAGCTGGTGCTGGCCGGGCCGCGGCGGGCACTGAAGGCCGGCGCGGTGGCGGTGGCGGCGGGCGTGGTCCTGGTCGGCGGCCTCGGCGTCGGTACGGCGATGCTCCAGGATCGCATCAGCAGCATCACGCAGGTCGCGGACGCCCCCGACCAGTCGGTCACCGACCGGTACACGATGTGGGCGGCGGCCGCCGACATGTGGCGCGAACACCCGCTGACCGGGGTCGGGTTGAAGGGTTTCCCCGAGCACCGGGACGCGCACGCCTCGCTGGCGCTGTCCGCCGGCAGCGACACCGAGGGCGCCGGCGCCGGCTTCCGCAAGCAGCCGCTGCTGTCCCCGCACAACATGTACCTGCTGGTCCTGGGCGAACAGGGCCTGATCGGGCTGCTCGCGCTGGCGGGCAGTTGGCTGGCCCTGCTGGTGTGCGCGCTGCGGGGGCTGGTCCGGACCCGTCGCGCGGGCGGCCTCGACTGCGCCCTCGTCGCCTGCGGCCTGCTCGTCTGGCAGCTCACCGACTTCCTGTACGCCGACATCGGCGGGCCCTCGACGGTGCTGACGGCGGTGGTGCTGGGGCTCGCGGCCTGGTGGGCGCTGGCCGGGGGCGGGCAGACCCGCGGGGCCGAAGGGCGGACCGGGCACGAGGGGCGCGCGGAGACGCTCGGGAGCGGTGGGCTCGAGGAGGCGCTCGGGCGATGACGGTGACGCCTTCCCGGTCCCCGCGGGCGGACGGCGACGCGGCCGGCGGCACGGCCGTACCGTCGGCGCAGCCCGCCGCGCGGCCCGGGGAGGCGGCCGGAAAGTCGACACTGGAGTCACGGGAATCGCGGGCGTCCGGCGGGTTCCTGGCCCGTGCCGCCCTGGTCACCGCCGTCCTGTCGGTGGCCGGGTCGCTGCTCGGGCTGGTCCGCGACCAGGCACTGGCCCGGCTGTTCGGGGCGGGCCGGGACACGGACGCCTTCCTCGTCGCGTGGACGGTGCCGGAGTTCGCGGCCACGCTGCTCATCGAGGACGGGCTGGCGTTCGCGCTGATCCCGGCGTTCAGCCTGGCCCTGGCCCGGCGCGCCCAGGGCGGCGGCGACCCGGTCCGCGCCCTGGTCGCCGGGACGCTCCCGCGGCTGTCGCTGGCGTTCGTGGCGGTCGGCGTCCTCGTGGCGGCGCTCGCCCCGCAGTTGGTCGGGGTCCTCGCGCCCGGCCTGCCCGACCCCGGGCTCGCCGTCGGCTGCACCCGGCTCACCGCGACCTGCGTGGTGAGCTTCGGGTTCGCCGGGTACTGCAGCGCGGCCCTGCGCGCGCACCGGCGGTTCGTGGCGCCGGCGGCGATCTACGTGGCGTACAACACCGGGATCGTCACGGGGATGTTCGTGCTCGGCGAACGCTGGGGGGTGCGGTCGGCGGCGGTCGGGGTCGCGGTCGGCGGCTTTCTGATGGTGGCCGTGCAACTGCCCTCACTGTGGAAGCAGTTGCGCAGGCGCGGGGCGCGGCCGGTGGGCGACGTCGCCGAGGAGCCGCGGCCGCTGGGCGGGGCCGTGGTGGCGACCGTGCTGCTGTTCGCGCTGTGCCGGCAGTCGCAGGTCCTGGTCGAGCGGTTCCTCGCCTCGCAGCTGCCGTCGGGGGCGATCTCGCATCTGAACTACGCGCAGAAGGTCGCGCAGATGCCCATGATCCTGTCGCTGATGGTGTGCACGGTCACCTTCCCGGTGGTCGCGCGGGCACTGGCCGAGGGTGACACCGAGCGGGCCCGCGACCGGGTGCAGCAGGACCTGGCGCTGGCCGCGTGCGTGGTGCTGCTCGGCACGGCGGGGGTCGTCGCCTGCGCGCCGCAGATGATCGAACTGTTCTTCCAGCGGGGCGCGTTCACCGCGGGGGACACGGCGGCGACGGCGGGCGTGATGCGGGTGTACGCGCTCGGGCTGCTCGGCCAGACGCTGGTCGGGGTGCTGGCCCGCTCCTACTTCTCGACGGGCCGCGCCTCCTGGTACCCGGCCGGCGCGATGGCCGTCGGGATCTTCACGACCTCCGGGCTGGGCGCGCTGTGCGTGGCGCCCTGGGGGGTGTACGGGATCGCCGCCGCCAACGCGGCCGGCATCACCGTCACCGCCCTGGTGCTGCTGGCCGGCACCGCGGGCGGACCGGCCGGCTCACGCCCGCGGCGGGGCGCGCACCGCGTGCCGCGCAGCGTCCCGCTCCACGTCCCGGGCGTCGTCAACGAGTTGAGCCGGCCGGTACTGGCCGCTCTGGTCGCGGCCCCCGCCGGCGCCTTCGCCGGGGGCCGCTTCGGCGACCCCACGGCGGGGCTGGCCGCCGGGTCGCTCACCGTGACCGCCGTCTTCGTCCTGCTGGGCTGGGCGCTGGGCGCCCAGGGCATCGCCTCCGCACTCCGATCCGTTCGTTCCGCGACCCGAAGGCTCCCGCATGTCCGTTCCCGTTGACACCGCAACCGGCCCCGTCCCCTGGGTGGCGATGTACCACTCCGTGGGCGACTGTTCCGACGACCCGTACCGCATCACGGTCACGCCCGAGCGGCTGGACCGGCAACTGACCCTGCTGGCGCGATGGGGCCTGCGGGGTGTCTCGCTGGCCGAGCTGCTCGCCGCCCGCGCGCGGGGCGAGGGCCGCGACCTGGCCGGCCTGACCTTCGACGACGGCTACGCCGACTTCCTCACCGGCGCCCTGCCCGTGCTGCGCCGGCACGGCTGCACCGCGACCCTCTTCGTGCTGCCCGGCCGGCTCGGCGGCGACAACGCCTGGGACCCGCTCGGCCCGCGCAGACCGCTGCTGACCGCCGACGGCATCCGCGAGGCCGCCGCCGAGGGCGTCGAGATCGGCTCGCACGGCCTGACCCACGTCGACCTCACCCGCGCGGACGACCGCACCCTGGCGGCCGAGACCGCCGGCAGCCGCGCCGCGCTCGCCGAACTGCTCGGCACCGGGATCGCGGGGTTCTGCTACCCGTACGGGACGGTCGACCGGCGCGCCGTGGACGCCGTACGGGACGCCGGATACGCGTACGCCTGCGCGATCGACCCCGGCCCGCTGACCGGCCCGCACGCCCTGCCGCGCGTCCACGTCGGGCAGAACGACACCGCCGCCCGGCTGTTCCTCAAGCACCGGCTGCACCGGCTGCGCCGCCGTCCCGTGGCAGGCCTGCGATGAGGGCGCTGCACGTCATCACGGGGCTCGGGATCGGCGGCGCCGAGCAGCAACTGCGGCTGCTGCTGCGCCACCTGCCCGCCGACTGCGACGTCGTGACGCTGACCAACCCGGGGCCGGTGGCCGACGGGCTGACCGCGGATGGGGTGCGCGTCGTCCACCTCGGCATGGCCGGCAACCGCGACCTGGCCGCCCTGCCCCGCCTGGTCCGGATCGTCCGCTCCGGCCGCTACGACCTCGTCCACACCCATCTCTACCGCGCCTGCCTCTACGGCCGCCTCGCCGCCCGGCTCGCCGGGGTGCGCGCCGTCGTCGCCACCGAACACTCCCTGGGCGACTCCCAGATGGAGGGCCGCCCGCTCACCCCGGGCGTCCGCGCCCTGTACCTGGCCGGCGAGCGGCTGGGCCGCACCACGGTCGCCGTCTCCCCCACGGTCGCCGAACGCCTGCGGCGCTGGGGTGTCCCGGCCGACCGGATCGAGGTCGTCCCCAACGGCATCGATCTGGCCCGGTTCCGCTTCGACCCGGTCCGGCGCCACCGCACCCGCCGCCGCCTGGGCCTGCCCGACCACGCCCGGGTCATCGGCGGCATCGGGCGCCTGCACCCGGGCAAACGCTTCGACGTCCTGGTCACCGCCCTCGCCGCGCTCCCGGCCGACCACTACCTGCTGCTGGTCGGCGGCGGCCCCGAGGAGAGCGCGCTGCGCCGCACCGCGCACGAGGCCGGCGTCGCCGACCGGGTCCTGTTCACCGGCGAACGGCCCTGCGTCCCGGACGGCGGCCCCGGCCCCGACCTGCCCTCCCTCGCCTGCGCGATGGACGTGCTCGTCTCCCCCTCGCCGGAGGAGGCGTTCGGCCTGGCCGTCGTCGAGGCCCTCGCCTCGGGACTGCCGGTGCTGTACGCGTCCTGCCCGGCGATCGAGGACCTCCCCGCGCACACCGCGCCCGCCGCCCGGCGCGTCACCGGCGGCCCCGAGGCCTTCGTGCGGGCACTCGCCGAGACCCGGGCCGCCGCCCCCGGCCCGCGCACCGCGCCCGAGGCCGCCCGCCACTACGACATCACCCGCAGCGCCGCCCGGCTCATGGACGTGTACACGGCCGCGGCGGCCCGCCGGCCCCTGCCGTCCCCCTCGTCCGCCCCGTCACCTCAGGGAGTGCCTTCCTCATGACCGACAACCCCACCCGCCCGCACCGCCGAGCCGGCGCCCTGGGCCGCGCCAGGACGCTCCCGCCGTGGTCGCTGCTCGCCGTCGGCGCCCTCACCGGCGGCCTCCTCGGCGGCGCCTACGGGGCCCTGAAGCCGCCCGTGTACAGCGCCACGGCGTACGTGGTCGCCGTCCCCACCGAGAAGTCCGACCCGGCGTCCGCCCTCGGCTTCGCGCAGGCCTACGGCCGGGTCGCCACCCAGCTCGCGGTGCTCGGGGACGCGCAGGTGTGGGCGGGCGTACCGGTACGGACGCTGCAGGGCGCGGTGCGCACGGCGACCTCGCCCGACGCGCCGATGGTGTCGATCACCGCGACCTCCTCGCGCGCCGACCTGGCCGCCGACATGGCCAACGCGGTGTCGCGCGCGCTGACCCGGCACGCCGCCGGGGCGAAGGCCACCACCAACGTCGAACTCGAGCCGTTCGCCCGCGCGGTCGAGCCCGCCGAGCCGTCCTCGGCGTCCCCCGCGCTGACCGGGCTGGTCGGCGCGAGCGCGGGCGGCCTGCTGGGCGGGCTGTTCCTGCTGGTGCGGCCGAGGAGGAGCAGGCCGGAGCCCGGGAGACCGGCCGCCGTGCCGAGCCCGGCACTCGCCGCCGACGCCCACGGAACGCTGTGAAGCCGGCGTACCCCACCGAAGTCGTCACCGAAGTCGTCACCGACGAGCAGGACTTCGCCGCCCTGGCCCCCGCCTGGGCGCGCCTGTACCGGCGGTGCGCGACGGCCACCCCGTTCCAGAGCCACCCCTGGCTGCACTCGTGGTGGCTGTCCTACGGCGGACGGGGCCGGCTGCGGCTGCTCGTGGTGCGCTCCGGCGACGACCTCCTCGCCGTCGCCCCGCTGATGGCCGTACGCCGCCCGCTGCCCGCGCTGGTGCCGCTCGGCGGGGCGATCTCCGACTACGGGGACGTCCTGGTCGACGACGAGCGGGGCGAGACGGCCGTCGCCGCGCTCACCGAGGCGCTCGCCGCGGCCGCCCGCACCGCGCTGATCGACTTCCGCGAGGTCCGGCCGGGCGGCGCGGTCGAGCAGGTCTACGAGCGCTGGAGCGGGCCGCGGCGTCGGGTCAGCGACTCGGTGTGCCTGGAGCTGCCCGCCGTACCGATGGACGAGCTGGTGGCGCGGCTGCCGTCGGCGAAGGCGCAGCGGGTGCGCGCCAAGCTGCGCCGGCTGACCGCGCTCGGCGTGCGGCGCGAGGTGGTCCGCCCGGACGAGGTGGACCCGGCGCTGCGGCGGCTGCTGGAGCTGCACCGGTTGCAGTGGCAGGGCCGCAAGGTGACCGGCGAGCACCTGCGCGACCGGTTCTGCGAACACCTGGTGCGCTCGGTGGGCCCGATGGTGCGCTCCGGGGACGCGGTGGTCACCGAGTTCCGCCTCGACGACGACGTGGTGGCCGTCGACCTCACCCTGCTCTCGCGCCGCCTGGCCGGCGGCTACCTCTACGGCGCCCACCCGCGGCTGCGCGAACACAAGGCGGACGTGGCGGTGATGCTGCTCGACGCCTGCGCGGAGCACACCCGGCACGAGGCGTGCGGCACCCTGAGCCTGCTGCGCGGCAACGAGCCGTACAAGCACCACTGGCGGCCGGAACCGGTCGTCAACCAGCGGCTGCTGCTGGCCCGCCGGCGCACCGCCCCGCTGCTGTCGGCGGCGGTGTGGGACGCGGCCGCGCGACGGCGGGGCAAGGAGCTGGTGCGCCGCTGGGAGGAACGGCGGGAACATCCGGACCGGGGCGACGAGCGGGACCGGCGGGAACGTGCCGCCGGCGGCCGGTCCTGACGTGGACCTGCCGCCGGCGGGGGCGCTCCGCGGGGACGGCTCAGGAGCCGCGCAGCCACCAGTTCGGGCGCACGCACAGCTTGCCGCCCATCCAGTACTCGGCCCAGTCGCCGAGGTCCAGCGGCGAGCAGTCCACCGTGGGCTGCGGGGCCGGCTCGGTCGTGGGCTCGGTCGAGGGCGGGGTCGAGGGCGGGGAAGTCGCCGGTTCGCCGGTGCGGCCGGAGAGCACCGCGCGGTAGACCTCCGACGCCTCGGGGTTCTTCGAGCACTGCCACACACCGTGCGGGCAGTAGTCGGTCACCGTGTTGTACAGCGGTTTGTGCTCGTCCATCCAGGCGAGCATGCGCCGCATGTACTCGGGGTTGTCACCGTTGCGGAAGAGACCCCATTCCGGATAGGAGATGGGCTTGCCGTGGCTCCTGGCGAAGTCCACGTGTGCCTGGAGTCCGTAGGGCTCCGTCACCTGCTCGTCGAAGGAGAGCCCGCTCGGCTGGTCGTAGGAATCCATTCCGATGATGTCGACGGTGTCGTCCCCCGGATAGCACTCGGTCCAGGGAACGGCGTCCCGGCCACGGCTCGGCGTGAAGTCGAACCTGAAACTCTGGCCCGGCACGGCCCGCATGGTGGTGACGATCCGCTTCCAGTACGTCTTCCAGGCCTGCGGGTCCGGCCCGCAGCGGTGGGTGTACGTGATGCCGTTCATCTCCCAGCCGAGCACGATCACCGTGTCCGGCACGTTCGCCTTCACCAGCCGCTCGGCCAGAGCGCGGAAGTGGTGGTCGAACCGGCCCGCCGCGCCCTGCCGCAGCAGCCGGCGCACCTCGGCGTCGGGGAGGCCCTCCTCGTTGCGCTCCAGCATGGGGACGTTGAGGACGAGCATCCGGTCGTCCTTCGCGGCCCGCCAGTGGGCCCACGCGTCGAGGAAGCCGGGCCGGCCCTCGATGTTGCTCCACCGGTCGCCCGGCAGGTAGGTGTGGCCGACGCGCAGTTCGGCGCCCCCCAGCCAGCCGCTGAGCCGGGCCATCCGGGCCACGCCCAGCGGACCGTAGTCGAGGTAGGCGCCGAAGGCGGGGCCGGACCTCGCGGCCGGCGCCGGCGCCGGAGTGCCGGTCGCGGCCGGAGTCCGGGACGGGGTCGGCGTCACGCTCGGGCTCGCGGTGGGTGCCGGGGTGCCCGCGGGGGACGTGGCCGGTGCCGGTCCGGCGGGGGTCTCCGGTCCGGCGGCGACGGGGACGCTCGGCGTGGGAGCGGGAGGACCGGCGACCCGCGCCACCCCCACGCCCGCGGCGAATCCGGGACCGGACGCCAGTGCCGCCGCCACCGCGACCGCCGCCGCGACGACGGCCGGCCGCCGGGACCGGGCGCGTCGCTGCTGTGGGGTCATGCCTGCTCCTTTCACCGCTCTCGTGCTGTCACCGATGCGCAAGCGCATGACTGACACGCAGTCATATGAAAGTCACAGGAAAAGGAACCACGCCACCGGCGTTACGGCTTTCGAGTGTCCCGATGGCCCGCACCGGTGAAACAACCGAAGGAAGAAGACGTGTCGCAGCTCGACACCCGCGTCCCCGCCGTACTCCTGCGCATCGACCGAAACCCCTTCCACCACGGAACTCTGGGTGCCGTGCGCTCGCTCGGCAGGGCCGGGATCGACGTCCACCTGGTCGCCGAGGTGACCCGAAGTCCCGTCCGCAGATCCCGGTTCGCCGGTCGGCTGCATCCCCCGCCACCGCCCGGCGCCACCCCCGCCGACATCGCGGGCGTGCTGCTACGGGTCGCCGCACGCATCGAGCGGCCGGCCGTCCTGATCCCGATGGACGACGCGGGCGCCGTCGCGGTGAGCCGCCTGCGCACGGAACTGGCCTCCGCCTACCTGCTGCCGCAGCAGCCCGCCGCGCTGCCCGAACGCATCGCCGACAAGGCCGAACTGGCCGCGCTGTGCGCGGCGGCGGACGTCCCGCACCCGGTCACCGTCGTCCCGGACAGCGCGTCGCAGGCCGCGTCCGCCGCCTGGCGGCTCGGCCTGCCGGTGATGGCGAAGTGGAGCCGGCCCTGGCTGCTGCCGGCCGGGTCCGGGCTGCGCAGCACGGTCGTGGTGCGCTCCCCGCAGGAGGCCCGCGAGTTGTACGTGCGCAGCGAGGAGGCCGGCAGCCGGCTGCTGCTCCAGGAGTTCCTTCCGCCGGGCACCGACCGCGACTGGTTCTTCCACGGGTACGCCGACCGTGCGGGCACGCTGCGCGGCGGCGGCCCCGGCCGCAAGCTGTGCGCCTGGCCGCGCGGCGCGGGCCTGACGGCGGTCGGTGAATGGGTCCCGAACCCGGAGCTGCGGGCCCTCGCCGAACGCCTCACCGCGCAGCTCGGCTACCGCGGCATCCTCGACCTCGACTTCCGCCGCTGCGACACCACCGGCCGCTACCACCTGCTCGACTTCAACCCACGCCCCGGCGCGCAGTTCCGCCTCTTCACCGACACCGCGGGCCTCGACGTCGTGCGCGCCCAGCACCTCGACCTGACCCACCGTCCGCTGCCGGACGGCCGGGCGCTCCCCGGGCGGACCTTCGTCGTGGAGAACTACGCGCCGCTGACCGCCCTGCGCCGGACCGCCCCCGACAGCCGCGAACTCGCCTGGCACGCCGGGGACGACACCGCTCCCGGCCGGGCCATGTGGAACCTGTGGACCGCCCACGTGACCCGCCGTCTGCTGCGCCGGTTCGGCGCGGCGGGCGCGGCCGGCGTCCGGCCCCGCGTGGTCCGCCAGGGCCCGCCGCCCCGCCGTCCCTGACCGGCCTCCCCGAGGTACCGCACCCACCGCACGCGTCGGCCGTTCCGGCCGACGACGAGAGAGCGAGCAGCCCCTGATCTACGACCCGGCGGTGGTGGGGCCGGCCCGTACGGCCTGTCGGTGGCTTCCCATGCCGCGGTCGCCGGGCTCGTCCTGTGGGCCCGGAGACCGGCACGGGCGCCGGGCGCGTGCGAGGCGTCCGGCGCCCGTCGCCGTCAGCGACGGGAGGCGGCGCGGCCTCGTCGGTACAGCAGGGCGCCCGCGGTGATCAGCACGGCGCTGACCCCCGAGGCGGCGAGCAGAGCCCCGCTACCGGTCTGTGGCAGCTCCGGCCGGTTCCCGCCGGGCGGCGGGGCCGGGTGCTCACCGGGAGGCGGAGGCGGGGTGGAGTGATCACCGGGCGGGGGCGGGGTGTGCTCACCGGGAGGCGGAGTCGTGTGCCCACCGGGAGGCGGCGACGTGTGATCTCCCGGAGGCGGGGACGTGTGCCCACCGGGGGGCGGGGTCGTCTCGCCACCGCAGGTGTCGCCGTAGCCCCCGCAGTCCTCCTCGGGGCCGTCGCCGTAGCCGGGCTCCTCGTCGCCGGGCTGGGAGTGGCCGTAGCCTGACTCCTCGTCGCCGGACTGATAGTCGCCGTAACCCGGCTTGTCCTCGCCAGGCTCGGAGCCGCCATAGCCAGGCTTGTCCTTGCTGGGCTGGGAACCGCCGTAGCCAGGCTCCTCACCGCCGGACTCGGAGCCGCCATAACCCGGCTTGTCCTCGCCGGATTCAGAGCCACCGTAGCCAGACTCCTCACCACCGGACTCGGAACCGCCATAACCCGGCTCCTCACCACCGGACTCAGAGCCGCCATAACCCGGCTTGTCCTCGCCGGATTCAGAGCCACCGTAGCCAGACTCCTCACCACCGGACTCGGAACCGCCATAACCCGGCTCCTCACC
>NZ_JBFBCB010000060.1:18312-18453 GCF_040682975.1 Streptomyces sp. NPDC051051 | reverse complement strand
CACCACCGGACTCAGAGCCGCCATAACCCGGCTCCTCACCGCCAGACTCAGAGCCGCCATAACCCGGCTCCTCACCGCCAGACTCAGAGCCGCCATAACCCGGCTCCTCACCGCCAGACTCAGAGCCGCCATAACCCGGCT
>NZ_JBFBCB010000060.1:0-18215 GCF_040682975.1 Streptomyces sp. NPDC051051 | reverse complement strand
CCTTGTCCTCGCCGGATTCAGAGCCACCGTAGCCAGACTCCTCACCACCGGACTCGGAACCGCCGTGGCCCGGCTCGTCGCCACCGGACGACGGTGTCTCGTGGGAGCGGTCCTTCTCCTCGTCCCCGGAGGTGTTCGCACAGGAGTCGCCGAAGGTCGGGTTCAGGGCGGCGGCGTCGACCGAGTCGCCGCAGGCGTTCGCCGGGGCCGTCAACGGGACCTCGACGCCGTTGCCCGACACGGCTCCGGGCGAGTTCCTGGCGGTGCCGCCCGCGTGCGAGTCGGCCAGGGCGGAACCTCCGTACAGGGACAGAATGCTCGTCGCGGCGGCGGCCGCGACCATTCCCCTGCTCAGGGTCTGTCGCAATCTCGTGGTCTTCCTGCTTGAAGAAGTGGGGAAAGCCGGCCCTGGACGTACAGCTCGGTGTCCTGAGCCGGCCTCGATCCAGCCGGACGGCCGGTACCGCGTTCGGTCAGCGGTTGATGCAGACGTTGCCGACCGCCGGGTTCAGCAGACTGGTCACGTTGACGGTGTTGCCGCAGATGTTGAGCGGGTTGTGGATCGGAATCTGGATGACGTTGCCGGAGAGGACACCACCGGAGCCGATGGTCGCGCCGTTGGCACCGGAATCGGCGAAAGCGGGGGCAGCCCCGCCGAGGGCCAGAACCAGACCTGTGACGACGACAGCGGTCTTCTTCATGATTTTCCCTTCTCTGCGGTCATGCCTAGATGACGGTCGGAACCGAGCGAGCACAACGGGGACGGCCCGCACCATGACCGCAGCCTGCACACGAGGGATTGACGACCGAAGCGATCGCGGAACGTGCGGCACGAGTAATTCATACGAATGCCCCACGCCATGAAGCGCCGCTGCCCCGGTGGGAGTAGCGACGCCGATCCGTCCGCTCGGCGTGTTTCCCGCCGGTACACGAGTGCGCGGCCCGCAGAAGGGTCAGCGGGCCGCGCGAAGACGATTCGGTCTCAGTCGCCGTTGGCCGACAGGACCGACAGGTCCTCCAGGATGTGCGACAGGGCACCGTCGCGCTTGCTCTGGGTGGAGTTGTCGGAGCACTGCTGCGTCAGGTCGTCCGACAGGATCGGGACATCCTGGATCGGGACGAGGTTGACGACGGCGACGTTGATGTCGTCGAGGGCCGCACAGGGCTTGTTGAGCGAGCCGTCGACCAGCGAGAGCTGGGGGCTCATGTCGCCCTTGGTGGACGAGTTGCCGAACGCCGACGAACCTCCGTTGCCGTTGGACACGGTGGGTCCTGAGTCGTCACCCGTGGCAAGAGCCTGGGGAGCGGCCGCAACCGACATACCGATGACAGAAGCGGCGGCCGCCGCAGCGACCATTGCCTTCTTGAGCACTTCGCGTTCCTTTCCTCGTAGCGACGCACTGTCCTACGGCGGGATCAACCCAACTCAGTGGTTTTGGTTGCGGGGGTTCACCCGGTTGGCCGCGAAGCCGTGGAATCGGCCGGGGACGGACCGCCCGCCGGCCGCGGTCATGAGCCAACCGGGTGAACGGGAGAAACCGGTTCGCCTGCTCGGAGTTGACCAGGAGGCTCCGGTGGACGGGGTTTCCGCAGAAAGGACAGGCCAGTGTTCAAGAAGGTTCTTGCCACTACGGCAATCGCCGCTTCCGTCATGGGAGTCTCCGCCGCCGCCGCTCCGCAGGCTCTGGCGATCGGCGACGACAGCGGCCCCACGCTGTCGAACGGCAACGGCGCGATGCAGAGCTACGGCAACTCCGCCACGTACGGCAACATGAGCCCGCAGATGGCGCTCATCCAGGGCTCGTTCAACAAGCCGTGCATCGCCGTGAACGACATTCCCGTCGCCGTCGTCAACCTCGTCCCGGTCCAGAACATCCCGATCCTGTCGGACGACCTGACGCAGCAGTGCGCCGAGAACTCCACCCAGACCAAGCGTGACGGTGCACTGGCCCACCTCCTGGAGGACGTGTCGATCCTGTCCGCGAACAGCGAGGACTGACGCCGACGCGGGGAAGGGGCGGGCACCGGTGCCGGTGCCCGCCCCTTCCGCGTGCCGGTCCGGCTACCGGCCGCCGTTCCGCCGGGCCGGGCCGATCGTTCCGCCGGGCCGATCGTGTCGGCGGGCCGGGTCGATCATGTCGGCAAGGCGGCCGTCGAGACCGGTGGGGGATCTTCCGGATGTCTACGAGACGATGTCCTTGCGGGCGAAGCCGCGGAAGGCCAGGGCGAACAGGACGAGCGCGTACGTCACCGAGACGACGGTGCCCTGGATCATGCCCGCGTACTCGGGGGTGGGCTGGATGGCGTCGGCCCACGCGAACTGCCAGTGCGCGGGCAGGAAGTCGCGCCAGTCGCCGAGGGCGGTGACGGCGTCGAGGACGTTGCCGACGATGGTCAGGCCGACCGCGCCGCCGACCGCGCCGAGCGGGGCGTCGGTCCTCGTCGACAGCCAGAACGCGAGCCCGGCGGTGACCAGCTGGGACACGAAGACGTATCCGACGATCACCACGAGCCGCTGGGCGGCGGTGCCCGCGTCGAGGGCGCCGCCGGTGGGGATCGCCAGGGGGCCCCAGCCGTAGGCGGCGGTGCCGACGGCGAGGGCGACCAGCGGCAGCAGGACCATCGCGGCCAGGCTCAGGCCGAGTCCGACGACGAGCTTGGACCACAGCAGGCGGGCGCGCGGGACGGGGGCGGCGAGGAGGTAGCGCAGGGAGGACCAGCCGGCCTCCGAGGCCACGGTGTCGCCGCAGAACAGGGCCACGGGGATGACCAGCAGGAAGCCCGCGGAGACGAACAGGTTGACCGCGGCGAAGTTGGCGCCGGACGCGGTGGCCGTGTCCATCAGGTTCACCCGGTCGCCGCCCTCGCCGGGTTCGCCGCCGATCGCGAAGGCGATGGCCAGGACGAACGGCAGGGCGGCGAGGACGGCACCCATGACCAGGGTGCGGCGGCGCTTGAGCTGGCGGGCCAGTTCGACGCGCAGCGGCAGGGTGCGCGCGGCGCGGTAGCCGGAGGCGGTGGCGGTGGTGGTGGCGACGGGCGCGGTGGGTCCGGTGTGCCGGGACGGCTCGGTCGTCGTGCTCATGCGGAGCCTCCGATCAGGGTGAGGAAGGCGTCTTCCAGGCGGCGGTGCGGGCCGACCGAGCGGACGGGCACGTCGAGCCGCACCAGTTCGGCGACCAGGCGCTGGGCGCTGCCGTCTGCGTCGAGGCGGACGAGGAGTCCGTCGTCGGTGCGGACGGCCGAGGCGACGCCGGGCAGCGCGGCCACCTTCTCCGCGACCGGTTCCTCCACGGGGTGGGCGGTGCCGACGAGGAGGGTGTCGCCGGAGCCGACGATCACACCGACCGGGCCCGCCTGGACGAGCCGGCCGCGGTCCATGACCACGAGGTGCGTGCAGGTCTGCTCGACCTCCGCCAGCAGGTGGCTGGAGACGATCACCGTGCGGCCGGCGGCGGCGTACCGGATCATCACCTCGCGCATCTCGCGGATCTGGGGCGGGTCCAGGCCGTTGGTCGGTTCGTCGAGGATGAGCAGGTCGGGCAGGCCGAGCATGGCCTGGGCGATGGCCAGGCGCTGGCGCATGCCCTGCGAGTAGGTGCGCACGGCGCGGGCCAGGGCGTCGCCGAGGCCGGCGATCTCCAGGGCCTCGTCCAGGTGGGCGTCCTCGGCCGGGCGGCCGGTGGCCTGCCAGTACAGCTCCAGGTTCTGCCGGCCGGACAGATGGGGGAGGAAGCCGGCGCCCTCGACGAAGGCGCCGACGCGGGAGAGGACGGGGGCGCCGGGGCGGATGGCGTGGCCGAAGACGCGGATCTCGCCGCCGTCCGGTTTGATGAGGCCCATCAGCATGCGCAGGGTGGTCGTCTTGCCGGCGCCGTTGGGGCCGAGCAGGCCGAGGACCTGGCCCTTCTCGACGCGGAAGGAGAGGTCGCGGACGCTGTAGCGGTCACCGCCCGCGTACTTCTTGCTCAGGTCGGTGATCTGGAGCGGGACCTCGGCCAGCTCCGGGTCGGGGGCCGGGGTCGCGGTGCGGCGGCGGCCCGTGACCAGCAGGGCCAGGGCGAGGCCCGCGCCCGCGAGGGGCAGCCACCACACCCAGGACGGCAGCGGGGCGGCCGCGGTGCTCACGCCGGCGGCGGTGGGCACCTTCAGGTCGCCCTTCAGGGAGACGGTGTACGTCGCCGGGGCGGCCGGGGAGGCGTAGCCGAGGTCGGTGGAGGCCAGGACCAGGCGCAGCCGGTGGCCCTTGTCGACCTCGTGGTCGATGGCCGGGAGGGTGAGCGTCACGTCCTTGCCTGCCTTGGCGCCCTCGACGCGGATCGGGGCGACCAGCTGGGAGGGCAGCACCTGCCGGCGGCCGTCCGGGCCGACGTCGTAGACCTTGCCGAACAGGACGGCGTCCTCGCTGGTCGACCTGACGTGGACGGTGGCCGTCGGGGAGCCGGTGACGCGCAGGTCCGCGGTGAGGGGGGCGGAGGTGAAGGCGGCGAACTGGCCGGGGAAGTCGAGGGAGACGCCGACGCCGAGGGAGGACAGCTGGGAGAGGCCGCCGCCGCCGAGCCCAGGCAGGGCGGAGACGGCGGGCGGGCTGGCGCCGGGCGGGTTGGCGAAGGACTGCTCGCGGCCGGTGAGGGCGATCGGGCGGGCGGCGCCGGTGAGGCCGGGGTAGGTGTCGCCGCTCGCGCCGCGCAGGAGGGCGGCGCCGTCGGTGGAGTCGACGCCTCCGGTGCGGGTGATCCGGAAGGCGGGGCCGGTGCCGGCGCCCTCGTCGTCCTTGAGGTGGCGGTCGAACCAGGAGGCGACGCGGGCCTGGACGCGGCTCGACTCCGGGTCGCCGCCGTCGTGGCCGCCCGCGATCCAGTCGACGTCGACGGGGGCGCCGTTCGCGCGGATCGCCTTGGCGGCCGCGTCGGACTGGGCGAGGGTGAAGAGGGAGTCGGTCTGTCCCTGGAGCAGCAGGGTGGGCGCCTCGATGCGGTCGCCGACGGCGGACGGGGAGCGCTCCTCGAGGAGTGCGCGGGCGGCGGCGTCGGGGGTGCCGGACTCGGCGACCCGCTCGTACATCGCGCACAGCGCGGGCTCGAACTTGGCGCAGCCGCCGCCGCTGTTGAAGAAGACGCCGGTCCACAGCTTCTTGAACACGCCGCCGGGGAACAGGGCGTCGGCGAGGTTCCAGTAGGTGATCGCGGGGGCGATGGCGTCGACGCGGTCGTCGTGTCCGGCGGCCAGCAGGGCGATCGCGCCGCCGTAGGAGGCGCCGGCCAGGCCCACGCGCGGGTCGCCGGCCTTGTCGAGCCGGACCTGGGGCTGCTTCGCCACCCAGTCGATCAGCCGGGAGACGTCGGCGACCTCGCCCTCGGGGTCGTTCAGTCCGATCTTCCCGGTGGACCTGCCGAAGCCGCGTGCGGACCAGGTCAGTACCGCGTAGCCGTCGGCGGCCAGGTCCTCAGCCTGCTCGCGGACGTCCTCCTTGCTGCCGCCGAAGCCGTGTCCGAGCAGGACGGCGGGGCGGCGGCCGGAGCCGCCGGAGGTGAACCAGGAGGTGTCCAGGCGCACGCCGTTCACGGCCATGACCCGGTCGGCGCGGTGCACGGGGGGCGCGTCGTCCGAGGCCACGGCCGTCCAGGTGCCGCCGGCGGCGAGCACGGCGACGGCGGCCGCGGCGGCGATGATCCGCCGCGGCCGCCGCAGTCCGCGCAGTCGAAGATCCATGCGTCAACGGTACGGGGTGAAACTGTCGGGGAGTTGTCGACCGGAGACCGAACTCCCCGACCTCCCGTGGGCGTACGGAGGGGTGCCGGCGTACACCAGGCGCGGTACGGGTCAGTCCCGCCCGTCGTCCGGGACCGACACCAGCCAGCGGGTGCCGGGGCGGGGCCGGAGGTAGAACGCCCAGTAGAGGCTGGCCGCGACGGTGATACCGCCGGTCCACAGGAGGTAGACGGTCTCCTGCTGGGTCAGGATGTAGGCCAGGACCGCGATCAGGAGGGCCGGGACGACCGGCCACAGGGGCATGCGCCAGGCGTGCGTGTGGCGGTGGTGGCCGCGGCGGGAGAGCAGCGCGGCGACCGCGACGAGCAGGTACATGCCGGTCACGGAGACGCCGGTGACGCCGTACAGGGTGTCCAGGTCGACGAAGCAGAGCAGGGCGCCGGGGACGCCGACGGCGAGGGTGGCCACCCACGGGGAGCCGAAGCGGCCGAGCTTGGAGAAGACGGTGTTGACCGGCTGCGGCCAGGCCTTGTCGCGGGCGGAGGCGAACAGGACGCGGGAGTTCTGGATGACCATGACGATGCCGGCGTTCACGATGGCGAGGGCCACGCAGAGGCTGACGAAGGTGCCGACGGCGGAGTTGGACCAGGCGGTCACCATGGCGCCGATGTCGCCGCCGGTCAGCTCGGTGAGGTCGGAGGCGCCGAGGGTGATGCCGACGACCGGGACCAGGATGATCACGGTGGAGATGGCGAGGGTGGCCAGGACCGTGCGGGCGACGTTGCGGCGCGGGTTCTCCAGTTCCTCGGACAGGTAGACGGCGGTGGAGAAGCCCTGGGTGACGAAGAGGGCGATGGCCAGGCCGGAGACGATCAGCATGGCCGTCACGGTGTCGGCGTGGCCGTCCGCGCCCGCGACCTCCAGGGAGACCAGGCTGCCGGCGCCGCGCTCACTGTGCGCGAAGCCCAGCACCGCGACGACGGCCGCCGCGATGACCTCCAGGACCAGGAAGACGCCGGTGATCCAGGCGTTGGCGCGCAGGTCGAGCAGGCCCGCGAGGGTGGCGAGCAGCATCACGGCGGCGCCGGCCAGCGACGGGTCGAGGTGGACGACGGGGGCCAGGTAGTCGGCCGTGCCCATGGCGATCACCGGCGGGACGATCATCACGACCAGGAGGGAGAGGACGAACACCAGCCAGCCCGCCAGCCGCCCGGCCATCGTGGAGACCATCGCGTACTCGCCGCCCGCGCTGGGGATGAGGGTGCCCAGTTCCGAGTAGCAGAACGCCACCGCGATACAGAGGAGGGAGCCGATCGCGATCGTGAGGGCGGTCGCGGTGCCGAGCGAGCCGAACAGGTCGGGCACGACGACGAACAGGGTGGACGCGGGGGTCACGCAGGACAGGGTCAGCAGGGTGCCGCCGACCACTCCGATGGAACGCTTGAGCTTCTGGGGGCCGTCCTGGGCGTCGGGGACGGCGGTCCCGTCGGCGGGGGCCTGGGCGGATGCCTGGACGGGGCGGAGCGTGTCGGTCATGGAGTTCCGATCGACTGGTGCGGCGAGGTTCGGTCGGGAGCGCTATCGCCTCCGGCGGCTGGGGTGGTACTCGTTGTGGCCGCTCCCGGCGCTGCATGGAACCCCGACGAAAACCGCTGCGTCAATAGGTGTTCATCTACGGAATCCGTTGATCGCAGGCGAGTTGATAGAGGTATTCCGCAGTGACGGGCAAGCCCTGAAGGGGTGGTGGGGCGTACGGGAACCGTAGGGGAGGGGGTGAAAAAACGTGCCGCCGTCCGCTATCCGGACGTGTCGGTGGGGGCCGCTAGAGTCTGGGCCACAGTTGATTCACAGCAACGGGGTGGGGACGAATGAAGGTCAAGTACACCGCTGCCTGGGTGGGGTTCACGGCGGCGGCGTTGGTGGCGGCCACGGGGTGCAGCTCCGACCCGGTCAGGGACACCGCGCGCAAGGCCGCCGAGGTGGCCGACGGCTCCGAGCAGATCATGGCGGCGCTCACGCGCGCGACGGACCGGACCGAGCAGCTCGGCTCGGCCGAGGTGAGGATGACCACGGACATCGGCACGGGCACGCCCGTCGCGATGGACGGCACGTACTCCTGGGGTGACGGGTACGCGTTCGACGTCCAGATGGACACCGCGGCCGCGCAGATGCAGCAGCTCCAGGACGCCCCGACGACGCGGGTTCTGTTCGTGGACGGCGCGTACTACTACGACGTCGACCCGCAGGCCACCGGCCCCCTGGAGGGCAAGGAGTGGATGAAGGTCGACAGCTCCGCCGTCTTCGGCGAGCAGGGCTCGCAGGCCCTCAGCGGCAGCAACGGCAGCCCGTCGGCGTCCATGAAGGGCCTGAAGTACGCCGACGACGTCGAGAACCTCGGCTCGGAGACGGTGAACGGTAAGGCCACGACCCACTACCGGGCCGTCGTCGACCAGGAGCGGATGGGCAAGTTCAAGGACGCCTTCGGCACCCTCACGGACTCGGGTGCCACCTCGATCACGATGGACGTCTGGGTGGGGGCCGGGGACCTTCCGGTCCGCATGGTCCAGGAGTTCGGCGCCGTGAAGGTCACCATGGACTTCGCCGGGTTCGGCCGGACCGCCGCGGTGAAGGCCCCGCCGGCCGCGCAGACCGGCGACCTCACCGAGGCCCTCAAGGAGGCCGGCGCGGCGCGGTGACACGGCGGTGCCCCGCCCCCGCGGAGGGACGGAGCACCGTGCCGCCGGGTCAGTGGTTGCGCGGGAAGCCCAGGTCGACGCCCGCCGGGGCGTCGGCCGGGTCCGGCCAGCGGGTGGTGACGACCTTGCCGCGGGTGTAGAAGTGCGTGCCGTCGTTGCCGTAGATGTGGTGGTCGCCGAAGAGGGAGTCCTTCCAGCCGCCGAAGCTGTGGTAGCCGACGGGGACCGGGATCGGGACGTTCACGCCGACCATGCCGGCCTCGATCTCCAGCTGGAAGCGGCGGGCGGCGCCGCCGTCGCGGGTGAAGATCGCGGTGCCGTTGCCGAAGGGCGACGCGTTGATCAGCGCCACGCCCTCGTCGTAGGTGTCCACGCGCAGGACGCACAGGACGGGACCGAAGATCTCGTCCTGGTAGGCCTTCGCGGTGGTCGGCACCTTGTCGAGCAGCGAGATGCCGATCCAGTGGCCGTCCTCGAAGCCCTCGACGGTGTGGCCGGTGCCGTCCAGGACGACCTCGGCCCCCTCGGCGGCCGCGCCCTCGACGTACGACGCCACCTTGTCGCGGTGGGCCCTGGTGATGAGCGGGCCCATCTCGGAGGCCGGGTCGTCGCCGGGGCCGATCTTGATCTTCTCGGCGCGCTCGCGGATCTTCGCCACCAGCTCGTCGCCGATCGCGCCGACCGCGACCACGGCCGAGATGGCCATGCAGCGCTCGCCGGCCGAGCCGTAGGCCGCGCTGACCGCCGCGTCCGCCGCCGCGTCCAGGTCGGCGTCCGGGAGGACCAGCATGTGGTTCTTGGCGCCGCCCAGGGCCTGGACGCGCTTGTGGTGGGCCGAGGCCGTGGTGTGGATGTGACGGGCGATCGGGGTCGAGCCGACGAAGGAGACGGCCTTGACGTCCGGGTGCTCCAGGAGCCGGTCCACGGCGGCCTTGTCACCGTGGACGACGTTGAAGACGCCGTCCGGCAGGCCGGCCTCCGCGAGCAGCTCGGCGAGCTTCAGGGACGCCGACGGGTCCTTCTCGCTCGGCTTCAGCACGAAGGTGTTGCCGCACGCGATGGCGATCGGGAACATCCACATCGGCACCATGGCCGGGAAGTTGAACGGCGTGATGCCGGCGACGACGCCCAGCGGCTGCCGGATCGACGACACGTCCACGCGGCTGGCGACCTGCGTGGACAGCTCGCCCTTCAGCTGGACGCTGATGCCGCAGGCCAGGTCGACGATCTCCAGGCCGCGGGCGACCTCGCCGAGCGCGTCGGAGTGCACCTTGCCGTGCTCGGCGGTGATCAGCTCGGCGATCGCGTCGCGGTTGGCGTCGAGCAGGGCGCGGAAGCGGAAGAGGATCTCCGTCCGCCTGGCCAGCGAGGACTGGCCCCAGGTGACGTAGGCGTCCTTGGCGGCGGCCACGGCGGCGTCGACCTCGTCGACGGTCGCGAACGCGACCTTGGTGGTGACCGCGCCGGTCGCCGGGTCGGTGACCGGCCCGTACACACCCGACGCGCCTTCGACGGACTTGCCGCCGATCCAGTGGTTGACGATCTTCGTCATGACCGAGTACTCCTTCACAGATGGCGGCGTCGGGTCGAGACGTGCCGTTCGTACAGCTCACGGGCCTTCACCGCGGACGCTCGGGTCGCGGTCTCGGCCACGGGTACATCCCACCAGGCCTGCGCCGGAGGCGCGCCCGACACAGTGTCTGCCGTTCGGGTCTCGACGTAGACACAAGTGGGAGTGTCGGCGGCACGCGCCTCGGCGAGGGCCTCGCGCAGGTCGCGGACGGTCCTCGCACGCAGCACGCGCATGCCGAGGCTGGCCACGTTGGCGGCGAGGTCGACGGGGAGCGGGGCGCCGGTGAACGTCCCGTCGTCGGCCCGGTAGCGGTAGGCGGTGCCGTAGCGCTCGCCGCCGGTCTCCTCGGACAGACCGCCGATGGAGGCGTAGCCGTGGTTCTGCACGAGCAGGATCTTGATCGCGATCCCCTCCTGCACGGCCGTGACGATCTCCGTCGGCATCATCAGGTAGGTGCCGTCGCCGACCAGCGCCCACACCGGCCGGTCGGGCGCAGCGAGCTTCACGCCGATCGCGGCCGGGATCTCGTAGCCCATGCAGGAGTAGCCGTACTCCAGGTGGTACTGGTCGCGCGAGCGGGTCCGCCACAGCTTGTGCAGGTCGCCGGGGAGCGAGCCGGCCGCGTTGATGATCACGTCCGACTCGTCGACGACCGCGTCCAGCGCGCCGAGCACCTGCGGCTGCGTCGGGCGTACGTCGGGCTCCTCGGCCTCGTAGCAGGCGTCGACGCGCTGCTCCCAGCGTTCCTTGTCCTCGGCGTACTCGGCGAGGTAGGCGTCCGCGACGCGGTGGCCGTGCATGCCGAGGGCCTCGGTCAGCTCCTGGAGGCCGCTGCGGGCGTCCGCGACGAGCGGCAGCCCGGCGAGCTTGTGGCCGTCGTAGGGGGCGATGTTCAGGTTGAGGAAGCGGACGCCGGGGTGGCCGAAGAGGGTGCTCGAGGCCGTGGTGAAGTCGGTCCAGCGGGTGCCGACGCCGATCACCAGGTCGGCGGTGCGGGCCAGTTCGTCCGCCGTCGCGGTGCCGGTGTGGCCGACGCCGCCGACGTCCTGGGGGTGGTCGTGGCGCAGCGAGCCCTTGCCGGCCTGGGTGGAGGCGACCGGGATGCCGGTGGCGGCGGCGAACTCGGCGAGGGCCTCCTCGGCGCGGCTGTGGTGGACGCCGCCGCCCGCGACGAGCAGGGGACGCTTCGCCGCGCGGACGGCGGTCACCGCCTCGGCGAGTTCGGCGGGGTCGGCGCCCGGACGCCGTACGGTCCAGGTGCGCTCGGCGAAGAACTCGTCGGGCCAGTCGTGGGCCTCGGCCTGGACGTCCTGGGGCAGCGCGAGGGTGACCGCGCCCGTCTCCACCGGGTCCGTCAGCACCCGCATCGCCTGGAGGGCGGCCGGGATCAGGGCCTCGGGGCGGGTGACGCGGTCGAAGTACCTCGACACCGGGCGCAGCGCGTCGTTGACGGACACGTCGCCCGCGTAGGGGACCTCGAGCTGCTGGAGGACGGGGTCGGCGACCCGGGTCGCGAAGGTGTCGCCGGGGAGGAGGAGGACGGGGAGGTGGTTGACGGTCGCCAGGGCGGCTCCGGTGACCAGGTTGGTCGCGCCGGGGCCGATGGAGGTGGTCACCGCTTGCGTGGAGAGGCGGTTGGACTGGCGGGCGTAGCCGACCGCCGCGTGCACCATGGACTGCTCGTTGCGGCCCTGGTGGTAGGGCATCTCGTCGGCGTACTCGACGAGCGCCTGGCCGAGACCGGCGACGTTGCCGTGGCCGAAGATGCCCCAGGTCGCGCCGATCAGCCGCCGCCGTACGCCGTCGCGCTCGGTGTACTGGGCGGCGAGGAAGCGCACCAGCGCCTGGGCCACGGTGAGCCTGGTGGTCATCGGTAACCCCCTGTGGTCGCGGTGTGGGCCGGGTGGAAGCAGATCCGCCACTCGCGGGTCTCGCCGGGTCCGGCCATGACGTTGAGGTAGTACATGGCGTGGCCGGGCTGGGCGATCGACGGACCGTGCCAGCCGTCGGGAACCAGGACGGCGTCGCCGGAGCGGACCTCGGCGAGGACGTCGGAGCCGCCCTCGCGCGAGGGGGACACGCGCTGGTAGCCGAAGCCGTCGGGGCCGTCGATCTCGAAGTAGTAGATCTCCTCCAGCTCCGACTCCTCGCCCGGCCGGTGCTCGTCGTGCTTGTGCGGCGGGTACGAGGACCAGTTGCCGCCGGGGGTGACGACCTCGACGGCGATCAGCTTGTCGCAGTCGAAGGCGTCGGCGGAGGCGAAGTTGCGCACCAGACGGGCGCAGTTGCCGCTGCCGCGTTCCTCGACGGGGACCTCCGGCGCGGGGCCGTAGCGGGCGGGGAGTTGGCGCTCGCACTTCGCTCCTGCCAGGGCGAAGCGGCCTCCCGCGCCGGAGGCGATCTGGACCCGGGCGTCGCGGGGAACGTACGCGAAGTCGGTGACCGACGCGAATACGCTTTCCCTGCCCAGGAGTTGGAACTCTTCGTCGGCTGTGCGCACGGTACATCCGCCGTCCAGCGGAAGCACGATCCACTCGCTGTCACCGGTGGTGAAGTCATGGGTGCCGCCCGGCGGCAGCTCGACGATCCGCAGACTGCTGTGCGTCCAGCCGGCCCGCTCGGGGCCGATGTCGAGCACGTGCCGCGGGTCGGCGGTGCTGCCGTGCGGAATGTACAACCGGTCGTTCATGCGGCCCTCACGCTCCTTGCCACCCTCGCGTTCCCCGCGACGCTCGCGGCGCACGCGGCCCTCACAGCAGTCCTACGGCGGTGTCCACGGCGGCGGCCACATCGCCGTCCGCCGGGTACAGCAGCGAACGGCCGACCACCAGGCCCCGGACGGTGGGGAGCCGCAGCGCCCCGCGCCACTTCTCGTACGCGCCGTCCTGGTCGTCGCCCACCTCGCCGCCCAGCAGGACGGCGGGGAGCGTGGAGGTCGCCATGACCTCGGCCATGTCGTCGGGGTCGTCGGTGACCGGGACCTTCAGCCAGGTGTAGGCGGAGGTGCCGCCCAGGCCGGAGGCGATGGCGATCGACTTGGTGACGGCCTCGGCGGAGAGGTCGTTGGTCAGCTTTCCGTCCGGGGCACGCCGGCTGATGAACGGCTCGACGAAGAGGGGCAGCCGGCGGGCCGCCATGTCGTCGATCGCGCGGGCGGTGGACTCCAGGGTGGTGAGCGAGCCCGGGTCGTCGTAGTCGATGCGCAGGAGCAGCTTGCCCGCGTCGAATCCGAGCCGCTCGATGTCCTCGGCGCGGTGGCCGGTGAAACGGTCGTCGAGTTCGAAGCGGGCGCCCTGGAGGCCGCCGCGGTTCATCGAGCCCATGACGACCTTGCCGTCGAGGGCACCGAGGAGGAGCAGGTCGTCGAGGATGTCGGCGGTGGCGAGGACGCCGTCCACGCCGGGTCTGCCGAGCGCCAGGCAGAGGCGCTCCAGCAGGTCGGCGCGGTTGGCCATGGCCAGCTTGCGGTCGCCGACGCCGAGGGCGCCGCGGGCCGGGTGGTCGGCGGCGACGATCATCAGTCGGCCGGTCGTGTCGACGAGCGGGCGGCGGGTGCGGCGGGCGGCGGCCTCGGCGACCGCCTCGGGGCGGCGGGTGCGCAGGCGGACCAGTTCGGAGACGTCGACGGTCGCGGGGGCGGGGGCGGGGGCGGGAACGGTCGCGGCGGTGGCTGCCGGGCCGGTGTCCGGCGGCGGGGTCGCTCCCCCGCGGTCCGCCCTCACAGCACCGCTCCGGCGGCGAGCGCTTCCTCGATCTCGGCGGGCGTCGGCATGGCGGAGGAACACTCCAGGCGGGAGGCGACGATGGCGCCGGCGGCGTTGGCGTGGCGCATGGTCTTCTCCAGGTCCCAGCCCGCGAGCAGGCCGTGGCAGAGGGAGCCCCCGAAGGCGTCGCCGGCCCCGAGGCCGTTGAGGACGTGCACGGGGAGCGGCGGGACCTCGGCACGCTCGCCCGCGCTGCTGACGGCCAGGACGCCCTTGGGGCCCTGCTTGACGACGGCGAGTTCCACTCCGGCGTCGAGGAGGGCGCGGGCGGCGGCGTGCGGGTCGCGCACCCCGGTGGCGACCTCCACCTCGTCCAGGTTTCCCACGGCGACGGTGGTGTGCTTCAGGGCCTCGGCGTAGAAGGGGCGGGCCGCGTCCGGGTCGGACCAGAACACGGGCCGCCAGTCGAGGTCGAACACGGTGGTGCCGGCCTTGGCGCGGTGGGCGAGGGCGGCCAGCGTCGCCGTGCGGCTGGGCTCCTCGCTCAGACCGGTGCCGGTGACCCAGAAGACGCGGGCCTCGCGGACGGCGTCGAGGTCGAGGTCGTGGGCGTCGATCTCCAGGTCGGGCGCCTTGGGCCGACGGTAGAAGTAGAGCGGGAAGTCGTCCGGGGGGAAGACCTCGCAGAAGGTGACGGGGGTCGGCAGGCCGGGGACCGGGGTCACCCACCGGTCGTCGACGCCGAAGTCGCGCAGTGCCTCGTGGAGGTAGGTGCCGAAGGGGTCGTCGCCGGTGCGGGTGATCACCGCGGTGTTCCGGCCGAGACGGGCGGCGGCGACCGCGACGTTGGTGGCCGAGCCGCCGAGGAACTTCCCGAAGGACGTGACCTGCGGCAGCGGCACACCCGTCTGCAACGGGTAGAGGTCCACTCCGATCCGCCCCATGGTGATCAGGTCGTAGGCCATCGAGTTCCCTTCGTATCGGCTCTCCACGGCTTTCTAGCCCCGCACGACGGGCCCTGTCAATGTTTTGTCCAGACATTCGGACCAGCTCTTGACACCCCTACGGACAGACCGCACGCTGACGGCCATGACGTCGTTGTCACCTCAGCCCTCGCTTTCCCGCATCCGGGTCGGTTCGGCCCCCGACAGCTGGGGCGTCTGGTTCCCGGACGACCCGCGGCAGGTGCCCTGGCAGCGCTTCCTCGACGAGGTCGCGCTCTCCGGCTACGAGTGGATCGAACTCGGCCCCTACGGCTACCTGCCGACCGATCCCGCCGTCCTCACCGAGGAGACCGCCAGGCGCGGCCTGAAGGTGTCGGCCGGCACGGTGTTCACGGGGCTGCACCACGGCGAGGCCGTGTGGGAGAAGACCTGGGCGCACGTCGCCGACAACGCGGTGCTCGCGCAGGCCATGGGGGCCCGGCACCTGGTGGTCATCCCGTCCTTCTGGCGGGACGACAAGACCGGCGAGGTGCTGGAGCCGGACACACTCACGCCCGAACAGTGGCGCAACCTCACCTCGCTGACCGAGCGGCTCGGCAAGCAGGTGCGGGAGCGGTACGGGCTGCAGATCGTGGTCCACCCGCACGCCGACACCCACATCGACAGCGAGGAGAACGTCGTCCGGTTCCTGGACGGCACCGACTCTGGCCTGGTGTCCCTGTGCCTCGACACCGGGCACTACGCCTACTGCGGCGGCGACAGCGTCAAGCTGATCGAGACCTACGGGGAGCGGATCGGGTACCTGCACCTCAAGCAGGTCGACCCGGAGATCCTCGCGCAGGTGCGGGCGCAGGAGGTGCCCTTCGGACCGGCCGTCGCGCGCGGGGTGATGTGCGAGCCGCCCTCGGGGGTGCCGCCCCTGGGGCCCGTGCTGGAGGCCGCGCAGAAGCTGGACGTCGACCTGTTCGCGATCGTGGAGCAGGACATGTACCCGTGCGAGCCGGACGCGCCGCTGCCCATCGCCCGGCGGACCCGGGCGTTCCTGCGGTCCTGCGGGGCGTAGGCCCCGGCGGGGCGGATGCGGGGGGATGCGGGGGCGGATGCGGCGGGCGCGGCGGGTACGCGGCCGGTCGTCCCGTCCCTCACACCTCTTGGATTCTTTTGTGTCACTCACGTCACGAAAGTCCGCCTTCCGTCACCGATGTCGCGGCTACGCGAGCGCCGCGTCGCACGCTGTCGACAGCCGCTTCCCCCCTGTCACCGTGCGTCGTTGAACGGGCACAGCCCTGGTGATCGCCAGCGCAGCGCCGGGCTCCCCCCCGGCGGCCTCCCGGCCGCCGCCCCGCACGCGCACGGAGGTGCGTCTCATGACCGACCGAAGGCTCTGGTCCTACAAGGAGATCGCGGCACACATCAAGGTGCAGACGGATACCGTGCGGTCCTACCGCAAGCACGGACTGCTTCCCCCGCCCGACCACGTGGAGGGCGGCAAGCCCTACTGGTACGCCGACACCGTCCGGACCTGGGTCGCCGCGCGGCCCGGCAACCGGGGCCGCCGGGACTGACCGCCCCGCCGGAAAAACCGTTCCGTGCCCCACCCTCGGGTGGGGCACAGTGCTGTGCATGGACCTCTCCGCCCCCTCCGGCTTCTCCGTCAAACCCCGGCTCACCGGCGAGGCGACCGTGCTGCGGCCGTTCACGGAGGCGGACGCCGAGATCATGTGGGAGATCATCGGGGACCCCGAGGTCGTCCGCTTCACCTTCCCGGCGAACGGCGAACTCACCCTGGAGCGGCTGCGCTCCTGGTACGCCACGCGCTCCGCGCAGCCCGACCGCCTCGACCTCGCCGTCACCGACCGGGCCACCGGCGAACTCGTCGGCGAGGTGGTCCTCCACGAGTACGACGCGCACACCCGCACCTGCACCTTCCGCACCCTGATCGGTCCCCGGGGCCGCGGCCGCGGACTGGGCACCGAGGCGACCCGCCTGATCGTCGGCCACGGTTTCGGACACCTGGGCCTGCACCGCATCCAGCTGGAGCTGTACAGCGACAATCCCCGGGCCCGGCGCGTCTACGAGAAGGTCGGCTTCGTGGTGGAGGGCGTACGGCGGGAGGCCGCGCCGCGGGACGGGGGCTGGGTGGACAAGGTACTGATGGCGCTCCTGGACCGGGAGTGGGCCGCCCTCACCGCCACGGCTCGATGACCGTGGCCCCGGCGGCCGGCGCCGTCCCCATCGCCGCCAGCGCGTCCGGTACGGCGTCCAGAGCGATCGTGGACGTCACCAGCAGGTCGGGCCGGAGCACACCCGCCCGGACCAGCTCCAGCATCGGGGGGTAGGTGTGGGCGGCCATGCCGTGGCTGCCGAGCAGTTCCAGCTCCAGGGCGATGGCGCGGGCCAGGGGGACGGGGGTCGTGCCGTCCGCCGAGGGCAGCAGGCCGACCTGGACGTGCCGGCCGCGGCGGCGCAGGCCGTTCACCGAGGCGGCGCAGGTGGCCGGGGAGCCGAGGGCGTCGAGGGAGAGGTGCGCCCCGCCGCCGGCCAGTTCCCGGACCGCCGCAGCGGTGTCCGGGGTGTCCCGCGCGTCCACGCACACGGCCGCGCCGAACGTCCGCGCCAGGCCCAGGGCCTTCGGAGCCACGTCCACGGCGATGACCCGCGCCCCCGAGGCCGCCGCGATCATCACCGCGGACAAGCCCACCCCGCCGCAGCCGTGCACGGCCACCCACTCCCCCGCCGCGACCCGGCCCTGCTGCACGACCGCCCGGAACGCGGTGGCGAACCGGCAGCCGAGGCCGGCGGCGGTGGCGTAGGACAGGTCGCCGGGGATCGCGACCAGGTTCACGTCGGCGTGGTCCAGCGCCACGTACTGGGCGAAGGAGCCCCAGTGCGTGAAGCCGGGCTGGGTCTGGCGCTCGCAGACCTGGTGGTCGCCCGCCGCGCAGGACGGGCAGCTGCCGCAGCCGCACACGAAGGGCACGGTCACCCGGTCGCCGCGGCTCCACCGGGTGACCCGGTCGCCGACCTCCTCGACGACGCCGGCGAGTTCGTGGCCCGGAACGTGCGGCAGGGTGATGTCCGGGTCGTGGCCCATCCAGCCGTGCCAGTCGCTGCGGCACAGGCCGGTGGCCTCGACGCGGACCACCACGCCGTGGTCGGCGGGCCGCGGGTCGGGCACCTCCCGGACCGCGGCCGGCTCCCCGTACCGCTCGAACACCACAGCCCGCATGCGCGACTCCTTCCGCCCGTCCCGGTCACCGCCGCCCGCCGCGCGCCGCGCGGGGGGGATCACCGTGAACGCTAATGCCCGGTCCCGTCGATCGGGTGGCGGGGTGGCGGGTGGCGACGGCGCCCGGTGAGCGGCCGAGCGGCGGCCGCCCGGGCGGCCGAGCCCAGGGGGGCCGGCCCTGCGGAGGCTGGTCTCGCCGGGCCGGGCCGGGCCGGGCCGGGCCGGGTCAGCTTCTGCGGCTGCACCGTGGTCCGAGCGGGAGCCTCTAGGGCGTGTTTCGAAAGTAGCGTCGTCTGCCCGAAGGGCAGGCCCGGCGGCGTCTGGTGCGTGCGATCGCAAGGCGGAGGGTCGCCCCGA
>NZ_JBFBCB010000059.1:0-39721 GCF_040682975.1 Streptomyces sp. NPDC051051 | reverse complement strand
CCACCGAACACATCCTCACCCAACTCCCCACCCCCACCCCACAGACATAACCCACAGACATAACCCACACCCCCACACACCACCCCCACACCACCCCACCAGCACCCCACACCCCACGGAAGATCCACCATCTTGAAGTCGCTGGTCACGGGGCTGGTGTGAGCCGTTGATCGTATACTCGTGCTGGTCGAGGGCGGCTGTCTGTGCTCAAGATCGTCTGCCGTTCCGGCGTTCCGGCGTTCACGGGTCTGCGGATTCCCCGGCGTGTGCGGGGTGGGTGTCCGTACGATCCGGGCGGGGGGGTACGGATCATGGACGTGGTGCGGCGGGCCGACGGCCCGGTCATGGTGAAGCAGGTCTGCGGTGACCTGGGGACCTCCCTGGAGCCGGCCCGCTCGCGGGCGATGCGGGCGAAGCTGAACCGGCTGACCGAGCGGGACTGGCTGCGCAAGCTGGCCGACGGGAAGTTCACCAGTGCGCTCCGCGTAAGCGGAGGTGAGCCGTCGGCGAACCCCTCGACGCCCACCGTCTGGCTTTGTATGTGAGAACGGGTTCTGGCTCAACTTCTGTGGTGCGGCACGACCGCTCGGCGCACCACAACCGATGAGCGAAGGAATCCACAGGTCAGCGCCTTACGCAGAGGCAGGTGCTGCCTCACACGGCCCGACACCACAAAAGTTGAGCCAGAACCTGAGAACGGGCAGCGTTTCGACAGCGGTTCGGGCGGCGGCCGAGCGTCGGTGCCGGTACTGATGTTCACGAGTTACGGTTCTGGCGCAACTTCTGTGGACCTGAAGCGAGGCGGCAGGTCCGTGCGCCGTACTACGTCCTGGTCGGCTGCGGTGCCGACGGGATTTGAACCCGCGAGACAGATGGGAGCAGGTCCGCCCCGTCTCCGTCAGTCGCCGTGGGAGGGACCTCGCCCACGGCGATCGCAATGGACCGCTCTGCCACGGCACCGCAACCTGCGGAAATGCGCGCACTCCCGTTCTGGCTAAGCGTAGAGACACCGTTCTCTGCGGACGAATCTTTATCTGGTCGCCGGCAACCGCTGCCACGGGTCCACAGAAGCTGTGCCAAAACCCGAGTTACGACAGCAGCAGAGCTGTCTGTCATGTGCAGCAGTCGCATCCGGGACGGCAGCCACACGCGTCTTCTTCGGCCATCGCCAGGCCAGGGCTCGCCGTGGCGGGGGTGGAGGGCGCGCAGCAGCCCTTGCCCCGCCAAGCGTCGCGGCCCTCCTTCACGGCGACGCCGACGATGACCAGGGCGGCGATCGGGTCGGTCCAGGACCAGCCGAGCGTGGCGTTGAGGACCAGGCCCACCAGGAGGACGGCGGATAGGTACGTACACAGCAGGGTCTGCTTGGAGTCCGCGACCGCAGAGGCGGAGCCGAGTTCGCGGCCGGCCTTGCGCTGGGCCGCGGACAGGAACGGCATCACGGCCAGGGACAGAGCGGCGATGACGATACCGGGGATGGAGCCTTCGGCCTCCCCGGAGCCGCTCAGGGCGCGGACGGCGTCGACGGTGACGTACGCGGCGAGCGCGAAGAAGGAGACGGCGATGATCCGCAGGGTGGCCTTTTCCCGCGCCTCGCGCACCGCGTGCTCGCGGGCCGAGAACTGCCAGGCCACCGCGGCGGCAGAAGAGACCTCGATGACCGAGTCCAGGCCGAAGCCGATCAGAGCGGTTGAGGAGGCGAGCGTACCGGCCGTGATCGCGACGATCGCCTCGATGACGTTGTAGGTGATCGTCGCGGCGACCAGCAGCCGTATCCGGCGGACGAGCGCGTCGCGGCGGGCCGTGGACGGGCCGAGGGACATGGATATGTCCGCAGTCATCAGCAGCAGCCCTTCTCGTCGGCGTCGGCACAGGCGCGGTCGGTCTCGACGGCCACCACGGCGGTACGCAGGTCGTCGAGCGCGTGGCCGAGGCGTTCGTCGGCCAGCTCGTAGCGGGTGCGCCGACCGTCGGGCACGGTGACGACCAAGCCGCAGTCGCGCAGGCACGCCAGATGGTTCGACAACCGGGTGCGGGAGATCCCGAGAGCGTCAGCAAGATCGGAAGGGTAGGCGGGGGCTTCGCGCAGGGCGAGCAGGAGACGGCAGCGGATCGGATCGGCGAGCGCGCGGCCGAACCGGACCAGCACCTCGATGTCAGAGGCAACAGCGAGCACACCACAACAGTACACAGATTCCTGAATTCAGAAAATCGTGAACTGCAGATCGCCTGAGCAAACACACAGCGGAGGCGCTGCCCGTTCTCGTGCACGTCGAGTACGCCCCCACCCGGGTGCTGCTCGACCCGGTGTACACCCGCTGTCGCAACTGACGTACAGAGCCACTCGCCATGGACCTGGAGGACGCGGGCAGCAAGGCCAGGTTCTTGATCCGCGACCGGGACTCGAGGTTCACCCAGGTCTTCGACGCGGTGCCGGCCGATGCCGGGCCGGAGGTCGTCCTCAGCGGCATCCGGATGCCCTGGATGAACTCCATCATGGAACGGTGGATCCAGACCTGCCGACGCGATCCGCTGGACCACACCTTGAGCTGGAACCAGTGCCGTCTGCTCGACGCCCTACGCACGTTCGAGTCCTTGCACAACAGGCATCGGCCTCACCGGGCCCTGAGCCAAGCCGCCCCGCTCCGCTCACTGCCCAAACCGATCACCGAACCAGGACAGACCACACGCTTGAAGCTCCGCCGACGAGACCGGCTCGGCGGGACCCTGCACGAGTATCACCACGCTGCTTGACCAGGCCGGATGATTATTCGGCACCCGTACGCCCACTACGCCGGCGATGTCGCCGCCGACGCCGCCATCGGCCTGCTCAGCGCCCGGCTCACCCGGCACGCCCCACACCTGCTCATACGGCGCTGGCGATAATCACCCCATCGGCAGAAACGCCTGCCTCCTCAGCCTTGCCGACCGACACGCACTCCAGCAGCACGAACCTCTCAGGGAGCCGATCACCACCGCTCCCCCATTGCACCGACGCCCCGACTGCTCCCTCAAGTTCAGGATGCCAGGCTCTTCCCCGGCGCGGCGCCGTGGGTCCACAGTGGAGGCAGCACCACCACATGGACACCGGAGGCCGCCATGCTCCTCCTCGGCATCGTCTTGCTGGTCGTCGGCTTCGTCACCGGCATATCCATCCTGTGGACGATCGGCATCGTCCTCGCGGTCATCGGCGCGATCCTGTGGATCATGGGCTCCACGGGACACGCGTTCGCCGGCCGCCGACACTACTGGTGACCGCCCTGGGGCGGCTTCACCCCACCCAACCGCCGAGCCGCCGCATCCGACCGCCGACGCCCTACAGCGGGCGCTGGCCGTCGACAGCGCCGCCAGGGTCGTCGGCCAGAGCGAGGCGTGTGGTGATGCGTTTGCCGACCGGCTCCCGCTGAACCTCAAAGCCCTGGGCGACGGCCATCACGATTTCCAGGCCGTGCTGGCCGACCCGGCCTACATCCGCGGCCCGGGCCACCGGCAGGACCGGATCGGAGTCTCACACCACGACCTCGACCAGGTCCCCGACGATCCGCAGGTCCAGCAGCACCGGGCCCGGCGCGTACTTGCGGGCGTTGGTGACCAGCTCACTGACCACCAACTGCGTCAAGTCCAGTGCGCGCTGCGAGACGGGCAGGCCGTGCTCGGCCTGTACCCGGGTGAGGAACTGCGTTGCCAGGTGGCGGGCCTGGGCGATGACCGTGCCGTCACCGTCCAGGGCCACTGTGGTCCGCATGGTCTGCTCGCCTGGGACGGTGCCATCCTCATTCACCGGGACTGGTTCCACCACGGCCCGCTTTCGCTCCCCCGTTCACACCCCCGCGCGTACCCGCGCCCACGCGGTACACGTTCCACACCCTGCGCACCGGCTCCCCCACCAGCGCACGGGGCATCACCCAGGCCGTGCAGGGCACACTGCCGGGCGAGAGTCTTGGTGTGCAAGTATCACCGACATGGCCGAAAACCACAGGGCGGAAACCACACCGGCCGAACAGTCCCGCGGACTGTCGGTCGTGGCCACCGCCACCGACGGCATCCGCGTCCTCACCGTGACCGGGGAGATCGACCACCACACCGGCGACCAGCTCCGGCAGGCCCTCGACGTCTCCGACGCTGCCCGGCCCCGCATCGTGATCGACCTGCACCAGGTCACCTTCATGGACTCCAGCGGCATCAACATCCTCATCACCACCCACCAGACGGTCACCGCCGCCGGCGGCTGGCTCCGCCTGGCCGCACCCGCCCACCCCGTGCAACGCGTCCTGCAGCTCGTCGGCATCGACCAGCTCATCGACTGCCGCCCCACCCTCCACCATGCCCTCACCCCCTGACCACAAGCTCAGCCGCACCACAGCCGAGTCCATGCCCCATGGCAAACACGGCGGTACATTCCTGGCACAGATCCAGGTAACAGCACAACCGGACACCCTGCTCCCCCAAGGTCTTGGCCCTGGGGTCCGCCGCCGTAGCCGACCAGCCTCCGCCCAAGCGGCGCCCGGAAGGCGAGAGCCGTCTCGCCTTCCCTGGTCGGCAACCCGATCGCTCCGAGAGAAGCGATGATGCGCACGTTGTGGGAGGGGCGGACCTCGCGACACGGCGCCCGACCACGACTGCGTCCGGGTCATGAGGGCGCCCGGGCCGGACCGCACCGCTGGTCGACGTCCTTCGCCACCGACCTTCAAGGGCCGTGCGGCACACCGTCCACGGCCCGGCCCGGGACCGGAGAGTCAGCATGTGTGTATGAAAGGTGCCGGCGTCGGCGAGGCGGGTGAACACGGACAGGGCGAAGTGCAGCTGGTGGCGGGCGGTTTTCGGGGAGCGGGGCAGGCTGCGCGACCACTGCTGATCATGTTGGTCTCCCTGGCTCGCCGGGGCGGCCGTGGCGTTGCAATCCTCGGCCGCCCCGGAAGGCGACCGCCAGGGCCATGTCCTCGTATTGTCCGGCCGGGCCGGTCCAGTTGCGATGCTCGGTCGTCCTGGAGGGCAACCGCCAGCCGAAGAGGCGGATCTCCAGTACCTGCCCCTGCAGAGTTGCGATCCTCGGTCGGGGCCGCTCGCCCGCTCCCGTGGTGGCCCTGGCGGAGCCGGGTGGGCTCCGCCAGGGCAGGCCGGATCGCTACGGCCTTGTGCGCGTGCCGGGTGGATCAGCGGGTGTAGGTGGTCCGGTGTTCCGTCAGGGAGCCGCAGTTGGAGCCGGTCACCTGGACGTAGGTGTTGGCGATGCCGCCGCCCCAGTCGACGCAGTGGCCCTTGCCGATGACGTAGGAGGGTCCGGCGTACGAGGTGTAGCGCCCGTAGTCGTCGTCGCCCTCGTTGGTGTCGGGGACGTAGATCCAGGAGGACATGTCCAGGGTGGTGCCGGGGTTGGTGCGGATGGTGACGACGCAGTTGTTGCCGTTGGTCGCGTTGTAGGCGAGGTACACGGTGCCCAGCGAGCCGATGGCGGCGGAGTTCACCGTCTTGTAGCCGCTTCCGCAGACCTTCTGCGGTGTGGTGTTGGGTGTGGCTGACGCGGGTGCCGCCAGGGCGGTGGTGGCTCCGACCGACAGAGCGGCCAGTGCGGCGGCGCCAAACATGGACCGAGTGAAGCGCATATTTCCCCCTTGTAATCTTAGGAGTTGGTTGCTCCTCCCATATGTGACGTGCGACCCCTTCGGATGGTTGCGTCGGATTTGCTGGTGTTTTCAGCCATAACCGACGTGGTGTTTGGCCGAGTTGAGGCGCAACCGACAGCGTTTGAGCACCGGTTGCCAGGTATGGGCCGTAAGGGGTGGAGGTCTGTGCGGTCTCGCCCGACCGTTGCGGCGGAAGGCGCCCAGCCGAACAGCCGGGCCGGATGGGCACGCAGTATCCGCTGGACTTCCGTGGTGCCGAGTTCCGCTGTGAGTCATGTCAGGGTGGTGCCGTAGACCCGGCCTTCCTCATGCCGGGTCCAGGGCCAGTCGCTCCCCCACACCATCCGCTCGCCGCCTCCGACGCACAGCAGGCCCCGCAACATCATCGTGGCCGTCCGTGGCGCCGAACGATATGGTGCGGACGCCTTCACCCACACATGCTGTGCGGCCAGCAGGCGGGCGAGCGCAGCCGAGCCGGGGTACGAGAGTGACGCGGCCCCCGGCAGCCCCAGATGGTCCACGACCACCGCACCGGGCCAGCAAAGCCTCCCCCCTGGAGTATGCGCGTCACCGGCCTGCCGGGAGGTTCCCGCGGGACGGTTGCGGCTGGAGGGAGGGCAGGGTCAGGTGCCACCAGTCGGTCAGGCGGTCGTTGAGGACGGTCGCACCCTCGAGGGCCTCGGTGAGGGTGCACAGGCCGAAGAACGCGCGCACCAGGGTCCGGGCCGCGCGGGCGGGGCGGACGTGCTCGTTGACCTGCCCTGACAGCCGGGCCTGCGCGAGCAGTCGCGTGGCGGCGGCGGTCCACAGCGCGAAGGGGTCGGGAAGGGGTGCCTTGATGACGGTGCGCTCGGCCCACAGACGGGCACCGGCACGCGTCACGGGATCCCGGGTGAGGGCATGGGCGATGTCGTAGCTGAGGGCGACGAGCCGTTCGAGCGGGGGGACCGTCTCGTCTCCGTAGCGTGCGGCGAGCTGGGACCAGGTGGCGAACCGGTCCTCGACGACGGCGACGGCGATGCCCTCCTTGCCGGTGTAGTGGAAGTAGACCGCGCCACTGGTCCGGCCCGACCTGGCGCTTATGTCGTTGACGCTGGTGGCCGCGTACCCCTGTTCAGCGAACAGTTGGGCAGCCGCTTCCAGCAGTGATCTGCGGGTTGTCTTCGCCCGTTCCTGCAACGTCCCGTCCGCCCTCGCTCTGTTTTCACGCCGGCCACGAATTTAGTGCGCCGGCGTACGCCCGGAGTCCAAACGGGCACTTTAGTGCGGTAATTACGCAGTTCTTTCGAATGCGAACGCGCGCGAGTGGTAAAGGACGCAAGGCGCTCCGGGCCCCGCGCGGCCAAACAGGCGTGACAACTGGCTTGCGCGCAGGTGGTGTTGACGGTCCGGGCGGCTGCATCACGGCTGTCGCCGCCGCACGGCCATACGCCTGTTTCCGACGCCCGTCGAGTCACTGAAAAGGGTTATTGCTCGATTTGCCTGGACGGAAATAACGTAGTGGAAGCTATCTTTCCGTTTTCTGCGGATAGCCGGAAATGCCGCATGCGTGCATGCGAAGGCATGGGAGGCCCCAGTGACCACCTCGGACCACGATCTGCTCGACTGGTCGCCCGAAGCCGTCGTCTTCGACTGCGACGGCACCCTGATGGACAGCGAACGCCACTGGCAGGAGGCTCGCAGCCGGGCCTTCCGGGAGCACGGACTCCAGCCACCGCCCGGGTTCGCGGAGCAGGCCCTTGGCCTGCACTACGAGGACTGCGGCCGGCTCATGGCACAGTCCGTGCACAAACCCGAACTGACCGAGGACCTGACAGCCGCGCTTCTCGACCACTTCCTGGCACTCGTCACCGACGAACCGGTGACGATGCCAGGTGCGGTCCGGCTCGTACGACTGCTCTCCGGCCGGTTACCGCTGGCGGTCGCCAGCAACTGCCCGAGGGTCGTGGTCGAAGGCAGCCTGGAACGGGCCGGGCTGCTCGCGCACTTCCAGCACCTCGTCGTCCCCGACACCGGGGACCGCGTGCGCCCCAAGCCGCACCCCGACGTGTACGCCGTGGCGGCCCGGCTCTGCGGTGTCCCCCCGCACCGGGCGCTGGCGGTGGAGGACTCCCTGACCGGTGTGGAAGCGGCCCGCCGGGCCGGCCTGCGGGTCCTGGGCGTCGGTCCCCGGCCGCAGGGCGACGGCGCCACCCGGGCCGACCTGTGGTTACCGGCGCTGGACGCTCCCGAACTGCTGGCCTGGGCCCACGCGCTTGACAGCCCGCGGGGGACGCAAGGGCCCTGACAGCCCGCCGGGGTCCGGCAACGCCAAGCACTCGCACTCCCCGGTGGACACGGACGGCGGCACGCCGGTGCGGCGGGAGTACGCACCGCTGCCCCGCAAAGTGCGGCAGGAAACGGAACCAGCAGGGCTCCTGCGCTTCTGAGTTGAGGCGTCGGTCACCATCCTTAGCGGCACGGGAGCCCTGTCCGTCGCGCCTCTCAGCCCACGCCACCGGCATCACCGACCCCGGCCACACCAAAGAGGCTCGGCCGACGTGAGCAGGTCACCGCCATCGGGCGGTTCTGTGACCGTGTGTCCCAGGTGGACCAGCAGGCCCGACACTGCGCGGCCTGCACGATCACCTGCATGCTGTCGCCCGAGACTGCGGGCTGGTCCCTCGCCAGCCAGGTGAACCCGTCCGAGGCGGCCCACTTCACCAGCACCCCGGTCGGCGCCTCCGTCACCGCAAGCCCTGGCGTGCCGTCCTCCGCGTGGTCCGCGACCAGGTGGAACCCCGCCCGGATCAAGACATGCCGAACCTGCACGAGCAGGTTGGACGAAGCAGACGGCACCGGGCCCTGCCTGCCCCGATTCATCGTGGTCATGCCACCGGACTCAGAAACAGGCACCAGGCTTGTTCTTTGTCTTCCGTCCTCGAATGGTGTCTCGAACTGAGTCGCTCACCTGGGGGTTCGCCAGATGTGAGGGCGGCCTTCGTCTGATCCTGTGCTCCGACCAAGGTGCACGTGACCACGACGAAGGCCGTGAGGGTGAGTCTGCTGCCTGATGGTGTCCGGAGGTAAGCGTTCGCGGAAGCGTCACGCTTCCGGGGCGAGTTCTACGAGTGTCTGACCGCTCGGCGTGACGAGTTGTTCGAGCCGGCGGACGCGGTGCTGTGTGCGGATGGTGCGGTGAAGTCCCCGGTGGATTTGACGCTGTTGCCTGAGCATCGTCGTGGGCACGGAGCGATGTACGGCGGCTCGAACCACGGCCGGCTCGACGTCGACCGCCTGCGGACGGTACTGGCCGGTCTGCCGCTGCCGCGTTTCGACGGTGGGCGCCTGGTCCTGGCGGTCGATGTGTCGCCGTGGCTTCGCTCGGACGCGCCGTGCTCGTCGGAGCGACTGTTCTGCCACGTCCACGGCCGGGCGAAGACGGCGTCGCAGTTCATTCCGGGCCGGCCCTACCCCTTCGTGGCCGTGCTGGAGCCAGGCGCCACGTCCTGGACCGCGATCCTTGACGCGGTCCGGCTCCGCCCTGCGGACGACGCGACCGCGGTCACCGCCGCCCAGCTCCGAGGAGTCGTCGAACGGCTCGTCGCCGCCGGCCAGTGGCAGGCTGGGGACCCGGCCATCGTGATCGTGAGCGATGCAGGCTACGACGTCACCCGCCTCGCCTGGGTCCTGCGCGACCTGCCGGTCGAGCTGGTCGGCCGGGGGGCACGCGGGACGGCTCCTCACCGCAGGGTTTCGATGGGGCAGCGCTTCGGCAGGGACTTCTTGTACGGGGGTGCTGGTGAGATCAGACGGTTTGGCCGCCGTCGACGACGAGGGCGGTGCCGGTGGTGAAGGCGGCGTCGTCCGAGCACAGCCAGAGCACGGCGGAGGCGATTTCCTCGGGCCTGCCGAGGCGACCGACGGGTTCGTCGGCGATGAGTCCTTCGCGTCCGCCGGGGCGGGTGTCGTCGAAGCGGCGGATCATCTCGGTGTCGATGATGCCGGGGCAGACGGCGTTGACGCGGATGCCCTGTGCGGCGTGGTCGAGGGCGGCGGAGCGGGTGAAGCCGATGATCCCGTGCTTGGCGGCGGCGTAGGCGGCCTGACCCTTGAAGCCCTTGACGCCGGCGCCGGAGGAGACGTTGACGATCGCGCCGCCGCCCTGGCGGAGCATCTGCCGGACCTGCGCCCTGGTGCATAGGAACGCTCCGGTGAGGCTGACGCCGAGGATGCGGTCCCAGTCGTCCTTGGCGGTGTCGGCTGCGGCCTGGACGGGCTGCTCGACGCCGGCGTTGTTGAACGCGGCGTCCAGGCTCCCGAAGCGTTCGACGGTGCGGTCGACCGCGGCCTGGACGTCTTCTTCGCCGGTGACGTCGCAGGTCAGGGTGAGGGCCTGTCCGCCGTCGGCCTCGATGAGGCGGGCGGTCCCGCGCAGCCCGTCGGCGGACAGGTCGACGAGGGCGACCTGTGCTCCGGCGCGGGCGAAGGCGAGGGCGGTGGCCCGGCCGATACCGGAGGCAGCGCCGGTGACGAAGGCGGTCTTGTCATGGAAGTCGTAGGTGGTGGTCACGTGTGTTCTCCCGTCGAGAGCCGGGCCGTGGTCGAGGGGCCCGAGGGGGTGAGTCAGTGCCGTGAGGGCACCGGCGCGGTGGTGTCGTCGTGTACGCGGGCCGGAGCGGTGCGCTGGGCGACGATCCGCGCCGGACGTGCTGTGCCGCTGAGTGCGAGGGCGATGAGCGGCAGGAGGGTGAGGGTGGCGGAGACGGTGCCGACCAGGGCCGGGCCGGTCAGGCCGAGGGAGGAGTCCAGGGCTGTTCCGGCGAGGGCGGAGCCGGCGGCGATGCCGGTGTTGTAGGCGGAGGTGGTCAGCGCCGAGGTCAGGGGGGGGGCGTCGTCGGCGAAGCGGACGGCGAGGGAGGTGACGACGGGGTTGACGGTGAAACCGGCCAGGGCCATGACGAAGACCAGGACCACGGCGGTGACGGGGCCGGTCGACAGCGGGATCAGCAGGAACAGGGCCAAGGCGGTCACGGCGGCGGCGGTGGTCGTGGTGGCTATCGGATGGCGGTCGCCGAGCCGGCCGCCGATGGCGGTGCCGCCCAGGGCGCCGAGCCCGAAGACGATCAGGACCAGCGGGACGGCCCCGGCCGGAATGCCGGCGCGGTCGGTCAGCAGCGGGGTTACGTAGGTGTACGTGGCCAGGACCCCGCCCATGATCAGCACGGCGGCGGTCAGCGCCGGCCACAGCCGGCCCTGCCGCAGGGCACGGACCTCGGCCCGTACCGAGACCTCGGCTCGCTGCCCCGTGGCGGGGATGAACCGGCCGACGAACACGGCCGCGACTCCCGCGAGGACGGCCAGTGCCCAGAAGGGGCCGCGCCAGCCGGTGTACTGGCCGACGAAGGAGCCGATCGGCACGCCGACGACGTTGGCCAGGGTCAGGCCGCCCATCATGACGCCCACGGCCCGGGTGGCCCGGGCCGGGCCCGCGGCGGCGGTGACGATGACGATGACGAATCCGACGGCCCAGAACGCGCCGGTGGCCAGCGCCGTCACCACCCTGGCCGCGAGGACGACCGTGAAGGAGGAACTGAGCACGGCGACGACGTGCCCGAGAGCGAAGACCGCAAGAGCCGAGACGAGGGTCAGGCGCCGGGGCAGGCGCAGCGTGACCAGGGCCATGGCAGGCCCGCCGATGATCATGCCGATCGCGAAAGCGGTGATCAGCAGGCCCGCGTGGGAGACGCCGACTCCGAGGTCACCGGCGATCTTCGGGAGCAGTCCGGCGATGACGAACTCGGTGGTGCCCATCAGGAACGTGCCGGCGGCGAGCACCCACACGAGGAAGGGCAGCTTGCCCGCCCGGGTGCTGGCTGCGGAGGCCATACAGATACTTCACTTTCTCTCGGAGAGGGGACTCGAACGGTCACCCAGGTCAGGAGGCAGCTTCGACGGTGCCTGCTCCGGCGACGAGATGAGGTCGAAGGCCTTGTCCGGGTTCAGCCGGTGGCCGGGGCGGCGTGGTACTCCTCGTCGGTGACGGGCGTCAGCCAGTGGACGACATCGTGGTCGGCGTCGGCCTCGTTGAGGGCCAGGTGGACCATCAGCCGGTTCGGTGCGGCCCCGTGCCAGTGCTCCTCGTCGGCCTCGAACAGGACGCGGTCACCGGGCCGGATGACCTCGACCGGCCCGCCCCGGCGCTGGCACAGGCCGATCCCCTCGGTGACGAAGACGGTCTGGCCCAGCGGGTGACGGTGCCAGTGGGTGCGCGCGCCGGGCATGAAGTGCACCAGGTTGGCGCTGACGCGGGAGGGCTCGGGGGCGGCGGCGACGGCGTCGATGTAGACGTCGCCGGTGAACCAGTCGGCCGGGCCCTTGGCGGTGTCGATCGAGCTGCGGGTGATCTGCACGGTTGCTCCTTCGGGCGGTGGGAGGGTCAGGGCTTGAGGAGGGTCTTGACGGCGCGGCGCTCGTCCATGACCTTGTAGCCCTCGGCGACCTGGGCCAGGGGCAGGGTGAGGTCGAAGACCTTGCCCGGGTCGATCCGGCCCGTAAGGACGCGGTCGATCAGGTCGGGGAGGTAGCGGCGTACGGGGGCGGGGCCGCCGCGCAGGCCGACGTGGGAGAAGAACAGCTCCTGCCCGTCGACGGCGACGTCGTGCGGGACGCCGACGAAGCCGACGCTGCCGCCCGGGCGGGCCGAGTGCAGCGCCTGCTGCATGGCCTGGGCGGTGCCGACGCATTCCAGCACGCTGTCGGCGCCGATTCCGCCGGTCAGCTCCTTGATCCGGGCCACGCCCTCCTCACCGCGCTCGGTGACGATGTCGGTGGCGCCGAACTCGCGGGCGAGCTTCTGCCGGGACTCGTGCCGCGACATGGCGATGATCCGCTCCGCGCCCAGCTCCTTCGCCGCGATCACCGCGCACAGCCCGACCGCGCCGTCGCCGACGACCACAGCGGTCGAGCCGGGCTTGACCCCGGCGGCGTCCGCCGCCCACCAGCCGGTGCCCATGACGTCGGAGACGGCGAGCAGGCCGGGCCAGAACTCCTCGCCGGGCACCTCGTCGGTGGCGACCAGGGTGCCCTGAGCGTTGGGGATGCGCACGTACTCGGCCTGGCAGGTCGACATGAACTCGCGGTGCAGGCAGTTCGACGGGAAGCCGTTTTTGCAGTTCGCGCAGGTGTTGTCGGATGTGGCGAAGGAGCCGACGACGAACTGGCCGGGCCTGACCGCGGTGACCTCGGAGCCGACCTCCTCCACGAAACCGACGTACTCGTGGCCCATCGGGTGCGGGTCGCCGATCGGCTCCGCACCGCGATACGGCCACAGGTCGGAGCCGCACACACAGGTGACGGCCGTCCGGATGACAGCGTCGGTCGACTGGAGGATCTTCGCGTCGTCCACGGTCTCGAAGCGCACATCACCGGGGGCGTAGATCATTGCTCCGCGCATCAGGAGTTCCTTTGCGTACGAGGGGCCGGACCACCTGGGACGGCCCGCGTGCCGGCGTTCCCGGAAGCAGGAACACCATGGGACCGTGACGCTTCTGTCTGGCCGCAGGAACCGCCCGGGGAAACGCCACGCCATCCAGGTAACCCGCATCTCGCGGGCGCTACGAGTCACTGACAAAGGGTGTACCGGCAGTACATCCCTCCCATGGCGTGCCGGACGTACGGTCGGAGGGTGGACAACCAGGAAGAGGTCCGCGAGTTCCTCACCTCGCGGCGCGCGAAGATCACCCCTGAGCAGGCGGGGCTGCCCGCCGGACCCCGCCGACGCGTCCCGGGCCTGCGCAGGAGCGAGGTCGCGGCGCTGGCCGACGTGAGCGTGGAGTACTACGCCAAGCTGGAACGCGGCAACCTCGCCGGCGTCTCCCCCGCCGTCCTCGAAGCCGTCGCCCGCGCCCTCCGGCTCGACGACGCCGAACGCGCCCACCTGCTCCACCTGGCCCAGGCCGCCGACGGCACCGACGCCCTCACCCGACCCCGCCGACGGCGTACCAAGGACCAGTGGAAGCCGCACCGCAGCCTGCAGTGGACCCTGGACGCCATCACCGCCGGACCCGCCTTCGTCCGCAACGGCCGCATGGACCTCCTGGCCGCCAACCAGCTCGCCCGCGCCTTCTACGCCGACGTCTACGCCTCGCCGCACAACCAGGCGAACCTGGCCCGCTTCCAGTTCCTCGACCCCGCCTCCCGCCGCTTCTACCCCGACTGGGATCTCGCTGCCGACGTCGCCGTCGCCATCCTGCGCACCGAAGCCGGCCGCAACCCCCACGACAAGGACCTCCACGACCTCGTCGGCGAACTGTCCACCCGCAGCGACGCCTTCCGCACCCGCTGGGGCGCCCACAACGTCCGCCACCACGGCACCGGCACCAAACGCTTCCACCACACGGCCGTCGGCGAGCTCACCCTCGCCTACGAGGGCCTCGAGATGGCCGCCGAACCCGGCCTCACCCTCACCATCTACACCGCCGAACCCGCCTCCCCCTCCGAAGAGGGCCTACGCCTGCTCGCCTCATGGGCAGCCACGCCCCAGGCCCTCGCACCACACTCAAGCGACTGACGATCCCCGGCCGGCCATGACCGCGCTCACCATGACGCCCCTGTTGTTAGAGGCCGATGTTGTTAGAGGCCGACCACCGCGCCGAGATGACCGTCCGCTTCGTGATCCGGGAGCAGATCACCGACATCGCAGGCCTGCCCACCGCGCCGTGAGCACACAGCCGGAACCCGACACCACCACACCCGACATCGTGACGACGCCCGTTCCCGGCCTGCCGGCCCAGCGCGTCATAGGCGTCGATGATGAAGCGTGGTCAGGAGGTCGTCGCGGCTGGGGAAGTAGCGGTAGCCGGCAGACGACACCATGCCGAGTGCGCGCCACCGCCCTCACCGACAGCTGGGCCGCCCAGTGGCGGCGCGCTGACGTCGCACCTCTTCCTTGACGCTCGCCGTGATCTCGCTCCGGGCCCGCTCTCCGGCGTCTTTGATCGCTCCCGTGCACTCAGCCGGCCATCGGCCGGAGCATCGGTCGACAGTGAGAACGATGCTTCGAGGCCCTGCCCCGGTGTCCGGGCCGGACTACCGGGTTTCGCGCCCGGCGGCCCGGACCGGTTACCGTCTCGGTCCCGCGACGGCGTAGGCCGTAGCGCCGGCGATCGTGAGGACCAGGGCCGTCCAGGTGCCCACCGCCGTGTCGGGTGGCAGCAGCATCCAGGACGCCACCTGCGTCGGCCCACTCGCCGAGGGCGGGGGCGGGGCGAAGAACGCGTACGAGAGCCAGGCAAACGGCAGCGTCCACGCATACTGCCGTCCGCACGCCGCCGCCCCGACGGCGGCGAGCCCCATCAGCCCCCGCTGTCGCGGACGACGAACGCGGTGGTGGCCAGGTCCTCCCCCGTCGTCTGCACCGCCGACAGCACCGCGGCGACGGTCGCGGCGGCGAGCAGTACGTGCACCGTCCTGCGGGGGACCCAGCGGATCGCAGCCGTCCGGTCCAGCTCGAGGTCCCGCGACGAGCCCGTCCGCACGAGCACCTGAGCGCACAACACCCCAGCGGCGCAAGGCACACCGGCACTTCCAGCCGGGCAGCCCGTGCAAGGTCCCGGAAGCCATGACGCAGAGCGGAGGACGCGGCCGCCCGGTCAGCCCGCACTTCGCCGGCTCACGCCCGCCGAACGGCGCGACGGCATCGGTACGGAGCCAGCCGGCACCCGGGATGGCACGCACACGCCTCGTTCCTCCCCTGCCACCGCCCCGTCCACGACAGCACCCCTGCCGGCACACCCGGTGCGCTTCGCGGGTGACGGGCTTTCGACCCCTTCGGCCCCGACTCCACCACACCCCGGACACAGGTGTGCGGAGCGGTCGTTCACCGTCGGGTGGCAGTCGCCGCCCGACGGTGCGGGCCCGGTGGCTGAGGGACCGGGCCGTCAGCTACCTCGTCCTGGCCTTCAACTGCTCCAGTGCGGGGATGAGCATACGGAGATCGTCGCCGTCCACGGCCGTGTCCGCCAGGACCCGGACATCGTCCGGGGCGTCGAAGGCGATGCTCATGCCCACCGCGTCGAAGAGCGGGCCCTCGGCGTGGCATGCGCCGACGGCGGCGCAGCCGGTGAGGGCAACACCCAGTTCGTCGGCCCGTCGGACCGCGAATCTCCGCTGGTCGGCGGCGTTCACCGGGCGGGCCGTGTCGCCGACGAACAGACCCTCGCTGGTCTCCAGCGGCCGGCCCGAGTACGAGTGGAAGCCGAACCGGTCGGCCAGCTGGGCCACGATCGGCGTCCAGGACAGGGACAGGGCGATCGGCACCAGCCCGTTGCGCCAGCACCAGTCCACGGTCTCCTGGACACCGGTGCGCAGCGCGAGCCCCTCCAGTTCGGCGCGCAGCGCGCTCTCGGAGACTCCGTCCCAGCGGTCTGCGTCGGGACCCGTGTCGTCCGGCTCGGCGGTGCCGTCGGACGCGCACAGTCCGAGGCGCTTCTCGACGAGGCGGGTAAGGTCGCGCCCTTCGCTCAGGACGCAGTCGACGGAGAAGAAGACGACGCCCACGTGATCCGAGATGAACACGGTTCAACTATGCCATCGTCAGCGCCTCCGCTGTGCAAATGTGCACGATCGCTCCGCAAAGCATGCACGAGATGATGAACCCGCTCTCAGCAATGCCCGGGAGACCGCTCCGGACTCCAGGGATCTCCTGGTCGCACCGACGAGACGATGACAGGCGACCGGACACCGCGCACACCTCGCTCCGGAGCATCGCATGAGCCCCGACCACGTAGCCGTCGCCGTCATCGTCGTGCTGTCCGTCGTTCTCCTGGAATCGGCGGCGGGTGGGCTGACGTGCCGTCAGCCCGCCGTCGCCGGCACGCACGAGGTGGGCGTGCCCGAAGCCTGGTTCCCCGGCCGGCCCTGGTGGAGACCGCCGACGCGGCCGGGAACACGACCGCAGGGAGCTCATTCCACCCGCCGCGCAGCCCCTTGACCGCGCCGGTCTCCGCCGGACCTCGACCCGACTTCGACTGACCGAACTTCGACCGAATCGACGGGATCGCGCCGTTCCGCTGCAAAGTCGCGCCCCAGGTGTGCACCGCGGTCGAGCCGACGTGGGCTGGGATGACCGGCCGCGCCGCCGCGCTGCGCAGGACGGCCGAACCGTGGCTCCCGTACCGCACCCGAAGGGCAGGTCCCCACCGCACAGGAGGGCCCGGCTCCCTCGGTCTCGGAGAAGCCGGGCCGGATGCCGTTCAGGGACGGTCGAGCAAGTGGTCTCGGGGGTGAAGCCGTCGCGCCCACTCAGGTGCGTTCAGGGCCGCGGCCGCTTCGCGGGGAAGACTGAGGTGCGCATCCCGGCTGTACTCGCCCTCCGGTGTCGGAGTGATCAGGACGGTCCACGGGACGGGGCTCGCGGGGTACTCGAACCAGAACGGCCGGCCGGACCCGAACTCGATCGCGTAGACCGGAAGCCGGCTGACGTTGTTCAGGGCGACCGTGCCCTCGAAGGCGTCCAGGGACATACGGCTGAGCACCCGGTTGAGCCGGCCCGCCTTCCGCTGCGCGTCGAGGAACGCCACCTCCTCGCGTATCCGGTGCGGGGTGACACGGTCGAGGGCCTCACGGACCGCTGCGGCGGTGTGCGCCAAGGGCTCCTCCCGCAGCGCACGGGCCGGCACGGCGGCGGTGGTGTTGGAGACCGCGTTGCCCGCGTACCCGTGCGCCAGGCTCTCCGACAGCGCAGCGCGCAGACCGACCACGATGCCCAGCCGCTCCGTGGCCCCCGGTTCCCGGTCGCGCAGCGCGCCCAGCACCCGCCACACATGGGCGCTCAGGGCGTCACCGCTCGTTGCCCGCGCGTTGTCGCCTCCGGCGCGTGCCGCCTCCCGCAGCGCGAGGACCTCCGCCGAGGAGAACCGGGTGGTCAGGGTCCGCACCCGGCGCGCACGCGCGTTGACGCGCCAGATGAAGCCGAACTTGGCCCGTCCGGTGACCACCGCGTACTGCGGGTCCTCCGGCGCGGGCACCGTGCCCGCGGCGAGACCGTTCAGCACCGTGCGGTCGTAAGGGGGCGCCACATGGTCCAGTCCTCTGTGCGTGCGCGACCAGTGCACCAGGAAGTCGAGGAACGCTGCGCCGTCGACCACGCTGTGGTTGATCGAGACGCCGAGGACGGAACCGCCGCCGCGCATGTGCGTCACCTTGACCGTCAGCAGCGGAGTGTCGTGCCCGACGACACGGAAGGGGTTGACGGAGTGGAGGTACCGGCGCAGGTCGTCCTTGGCCGAGCGGCCGGGACCGTAGTCCGGCATGGGCCGCTCGCAGTGGCTCTCGGCGAACAGGGCGCCGGCATCGTCGCACACGACGCTCAGGCCACGGTCCGCGTCCCGTTCGAGGCGCCCGGTGAGCACGGGGTGGTGCGCGAGGGTCCGGCGCAGGGACTCCCGCAGTGCCTCCGTGTCCAGACGCCGGCGGTAGTAGAAGGTGCGGGACGTGGCGAAGGTGCCGTTCACCACGTCGTAGACGCTCAGTCGGACACGTTCACCGCTTGCCCCTCCGGCGCGCAGGAGCACGGTACGGTCGGCGTCGCCTGCCGCGGGGCCGCTTTGCATGAGCGTCTCCAGGATGGTCGGTCGAAGGCGGGCTGGCCTGGCACTCCAGCGTGACCGCTGCGAGGCGAGGAATTCCCTAGACCGGGCGAGCGGCGGCCCGCGCTCTGGGGGGATCCCTAGAGTCGCCCGGCAGCGCTGGCCCGTGCCTGTGCCCACGTGCTGATCTGGGATCCCCCGATCGATCGATACGGGCGTGGGGACCCGCTTCGACTGCGAGCCGGCCGTACGTGTCGTCCCCACCGGCACACTCAGGAGGCCATCAGCCGATGGGGTACGACAAGACCGAAATCCTGGACCTGGTTCGCGAATACCACCGCTCCGCCGTCTCGTCGGGGTTCGTGCCGGGCGTCACGCCGGTGCAGGCCTCCGGCGCCGTGCTCACCGAGGACGACCGCGTGGCCCTGGTCGAGGCGGCCCTCGACATGCGCATCGCCGCAGGCGTCAGCTCCCGCCGGCTGGAGCGGTCACTGGCGAAGTACTTCGGCCTGCGCAAGGCGCATCTGACCAACTCGGGCTCCTCGGCGAACCTGCTGGCGCTCAGCTCGCTGACCTCGCCGCAACTGGGCGAGCACCGTCTCAGGCCCGGCGACGAAGTGATCACGGCGGCGGCCGGCTTTCCCACCACGGTCAACCCGATCCTGCAGAACGGGCTGGTGCCGGTCTTCATCGACATTGAACTGGGGACCTACAACGCCTCGTTGGAGCGGGTGGAGCAGGCGATCGGGCCGCGCACCCGGGCGATCATGATGGCGCACGCGCTGGGCAACCCGTTCCCGGTCCGTGAGATCGCCCAACTGGCGCAGGACCGGGACCTGTTCCTCATCGAGGACAACTGCGACGCCCTGGGCAGCACCTATGAAGGACAGCTGACCGGTACCTTCGGCGATCTGGCGACGGAGAGTTTCTACCCCGCGCATCACATCACGATGGGCGAGGGCGGCTGTGTGCTGACCGACAACCTGATCCTGGCCCGGATCGTGGAGTCGATGCGCGACTGGGGACGCGACTGCTGGTGCGAACCGGGCGAGGACAACCGGTGCTTCAAGCGTTTCGAACACCAGATGGGCTCGCTCCCCCGGGGCTACGACCACAAGTACATCTTCTCCCACGTGGGCTACAACCTGAAGTCGACCGACGTGGCCGCGGCGCTCGGACTTCAGCAGCTCAGCCGTATCGAGGAGTTCGGAGCCGCACGCCGGCGCAACTGGGCGAGGCTGCGGGAGGGCCTGGACGGGCTGCCGCACCTGGTACTGCCCGAGGCCACCAAGGGCAGCGACCCCAGCTGGTTCGGGTTCGCCATCACCGTCCACCCGGACGCGCCCTTCGCCCCCGGTGCGCTCATCGATCACCTGGAGTCCAGCAAGGTCGCCACCCGGCGCTTCTTCGCGGGCAACCTCACCCGTCATCCCGCCTACGAGGGGCGCCGGTTCCGCGTCAGCGGGCCCCTCACGAACAGCGACGTCACCACCGAGTGCACGTTCTGGATCGGCGTCTACCCGGGTCTCACCGACGAGATGATCGACCACAGCATCAACACGGTGAGCGAATACGTGACGCTGCCGCACTGACTCCAGCCACGCCTCCTCGACGCCTGTTGCCCCGGCACCTGTACGGTGCCGGGGCAACAGGCGTGTGCACGGGGCAGCGCGGGGATCAGCCGGCGGCCGGCACCGCTCGACGGTCGGCGGCCCAGGTCTCCAGCAGATCCGCGGCCCGGGCGGCGCCACCGGCCCCACGGACCGCGTCCCGCATACGGGCGAGTGCCGCGGGAACCTCCGGGTCGTCGAGCAGGCCGGCCACCGCCGCCGCGAGGCCGGGGGCGCTCAGCCCGGATCGGGACAGCGACCGGCCCACCCCGCACCGCTCCAACTGCTGGGAGTTGACGACCAGTTCGTGCGCACGGGGCAGGGCCACGACAGGGACGCCGTAATACAGGGCTTCCATGAGACTGCCCATGCCCGCGTGGCAGACGAAGACGTCGGCGTGCGGCAGGACCTGCGGGTGCGGCAGCCAGGGATGCGCCTCGACGTGCGCGGGCAGCGGCCCGAGAAGCTCCGGGTCGTTGCCGCGCCCGAGCGTCATCACCACCTGCCAGTCGGCCAGGTCGAACGCCTCGGCGCACAGCCGGAAGAAGTCGCCCCGGTCCCCCGCCTCGGTCCCCAGCGACACCAGCGCCACACGCCGGCCGTCGGCGGGCGGGACCCACCGGCCGGAGTCCGGTGCCGGCTCGGTGAAGGTCGGGCCGACGAAGGCGAACCGGTCGTCGAAGCTGTCGCCCTCGATCTGGAAGGCGCGCGGCAGGAACACGAGGTTGCGCTGGTCCCACTCGGCGCCGTAGCGCGCCATCTCGTCCAGGCTGATGCCGTGCCCGCCCATGAAGTCGACCATGACCTTGGCGCCCTCGATCATCACCGGGTGGTCGGCGTCCCACATCTGGGCACGGAGCGAGAACGACTCGTTGGCGGCGTGGCTCGGGGACACCTGCACCGGCACCGCGTCCAGTTCACGGGCGAGGACCCGGGCGGCGGCAACCGTCTCGAAGTCGTACAGCACGACATCCGGCCGGTCGTCGGCGAACGCCTCCATGGCCGTGGGGAAGACGGTCCGCACGGTGTCCACGAGGAGGTTGTATCCGTCCGCGGCGAGCCGGTCCGCAGTGGGCTCGGCCGCGCGGTAGAAGTCGCCGCGGGCGGAGGTGTAGGTGACGGCCCGGGCGCCGGTCTCCTCGACGGTGGCGGCGAACTTCTCGTCGACGACGTAGGTGACGCGGTGTCCGCGGCTCAGCAGCTCGCGGCTCACGCCCAGGGTGGGGGCGATGTGGCCGAAGTCCGCGAAGAGCAACAGGGCGTAGTGCACAACGGGTGCGGGGGTGCCGGGCGGCATCAGCTCTCCTAGGGGGCGGGCGGGCGGCGGCGCCCGGCGTCGTCAGCGGATGGCCTCGCGGAGCGCCGCGTAGTGCGCCAGGCACTCCTCGTACCCCGCCAGGATCCCGGCGTCCCGGGCCTCGGCGACGGAGATGGCCGAGGAGTCCTTGGCCGACATCAGCGGCGCCTCCGACAGGCCCCAGGGCAGGTCGAGTTCGGGGTCGAAGGGGTCGATGTCCACCTGGGTGCCGGGGACGAACTCGGTGGAGCACAGATACGACACGCAGGTGTCGTCGGTGAGGGCCAGGAAGCCGTGGACCAGCCCTTCGGCGACGAACAGGGTCTCGCCGGACTCGGCGGACAGCTCGTTCACCTCGTGCACGCCCCAGGTGGGCGACCCGACCCGCAGATCGACGACGATGTCGAGCACCGCACCCCGCACCACGCACACCACCTTGGCCTGGCCCGGCGGGAGCAGCGTCCCGTGCAGCCCGCGCAGGGTGTGGCGGCGCGAGACCGAGTAGTTCACCTGGGCCACGGACACGGGGCGGCCGATCTCCTCGGCCAGCCGGTCGTGCCGGAACGACTCGTAGAAGCTGCCGCGCGCGTCACGCAGGTGGCGCGGGGTGATGTGGTACGCGTCCGGCACGGCCATCTCTCGAACCTTCATGGTGGCAACACCGTAGGCAATCCCGTTCGAGAACCGATCCAGGACCGGCCGTGAACGCATAGGGTCGACGGAGCCTGGAGCGATCCTGGACGGGCGGATGCCAGGGTGGCCGCCGAGGCCCGCGCGTCCGCGTCGCGGGTGCGGAAGACGAACGGGCACGCGTCGGCGGGCCCGGGAGGAGAACGGCATGACGGAGGTCGGTGTGCTGGGGCGACCGGACGGCCCTGATACGGGGTCCGGCCGGGTGGTCGTCCTGGGAGCGACCGGTTTCGTCGGCGGGCACGTGGGAGCCGCGCTGGAGGCGGCCGGGTACGAGATCGTCGCCGTCGCCCGCCGCCCGCTCAAGACTCCCTCTTCCTGGCGGTTGCGGCCGATGGACCTGGCGCACGGCGACCCGGCGGCCCTGGCCGAACTGCTCGACGCCGAACGGCCGGTGGCGATCGTCAACGCCGCCGGTGAGGTCTGGTCCCCCGACACCGAGGGCATGCGCCGCAACAACGAACTACTGGTGGACCGGCTGCTGGCCGCTCTCGCCGCGTCCGGGGCACGGCCACGGCTCATCCAGCTCGGGTCGGTGCACGAGTACACGCCACAGCCGCACGGGGTGTGGCTGACCGAGTCGTCGCCGGAGGAGCCGGTCTCCGACTACGGACGGACGAAGCTGAGGGGCACCCGGGCGGTCCTGCGCGCCGTGCGGGCCCGGGAGGCGGACGCGGTGGTGCTGCGGCTGTCGAACGTCATCGGCGCGGGTACGCCCAGGGCCAGTCTGCTGGGCCAGGTGGCGGCGCAGTTGCTCGCCGGCGGCCGGGACGGGGCACCGGCGCAGGTCCGGGTCGCCCCCCTGCGCAGCAGCCGTGACTTCGTCGACGCGCAGGACGTCTCGCGCGCGGTGGTCGCGGCGCTGCGTGTCCCCGGCGCCTCGGGGCGGGTGCTGAACATCGCCAGCGGCACCTCGCAGCACGTCCGGGACATGGTCGACCTGCTGCTCACGATCAGCGGGCGGCAGGCCACGCTGGTGGAGCGGGGCACCCCGGGGCTGCGTCCGGCCGCGGACCACGACTGGACCGGGGTGGACGTGTCGGCCGCCCGCGCGGTGCTCGGCTGGCAGCCGCGACGCACTCCGCGGGACATGGTGCAGGACCTGTGGGGGGCCGCCGTACGTCAGGACTGATCGCCCCGGCACCCGGACGCCGGGACACGGACACGAGTGCGAAAAGGAGCGGGACGGAGGGAGGGCGCGGGCGGGTGCCGAGCCTCAGCCGGGCAGCAGGTCGAGGTCCGCGGTGCTGACACTGTCGGTCAGGACGTGCTGGCGCAGCTGCTGAAGCCCGGGCGACGGGTCGAGACCGAGTTCGTCGCGCAGGACCGCGCGCAGGCGCTGGTAGACCTCAAGCGCCTCGCTGCGCCGGCCGCAGCGCTGGAGGGCGATGATGAGAGTGCCCTGGAACCACTCGTGCAGCGGGTGCGCGCACGCCAGTTCCTTCAGGTCCCCGACGAGTTCGCGGTGGCGGTCCAGCTGCAGGCCGGCGGTGATGCGCAGTTCCTGTGCCTGGAGGTGCAACTCCCCCATGCGCAGGGCGTATCCGCGCAGCAGGGGGCCGTGGGCCACGTCCGCGAAGAGCGGTCCGTCGCACAGGTCCAGCGCACGGCCGGCCAGGGTCTCGGCGGCGGCGGGGTCCCCGCAGGCCAGCGCGGTCCGCGCCGCACCGGTCAGCGCGGTGAACTCCTCCGCGTCGCACTCGCCGGGTCCCACCCGCAGCAGGTAGCCGTGCGTGTGGGTGACCAGCGGCCCGCCGTCGGGACCGTCCTGCTCCTCGCCCTCGTGCAGCGCCTTGCGCAGCTGGTAGGCGTACGTCTGCACGGTCGTGATCGCGCTGCGGGGCGCCCGGCCCGACCAGAGTTCCTCGGCGACGGCGGTCAGCGGGACGACGGTGTCGCGGCGGGCCAGCAGCAGGGCCAGGACCTGGCGCACCTTCGGCGCCGTCGGGGTGACGTCCCGGCCGTCGCAGGTGACCCGCAGCGGGCCCAGGGTTCGCCACCTCAGCACGGCACGGCTCCCGGGCGCGGCTCGGGCAGGGCGGCTCGGCGGGCGGCCGCCTCCCACACCTGGGGATTGTCGCGGTACCACGCGACGGTCTCGGCCAGGCCTTCGGTGAAGTCCCTTTGCGGCTCGTAGCCGAGTTCGGCGCGCGCCTTGCTCCAGTCCACGGAGTAGCGGCGGTCGTGGCCCTTGCGGTCGGTGACGTACTCGACGCTGTCCCAGTCGGCCCCGCACGCCCGCAGCAGCAGTTCGGTCAGCCGGCGGTTGTCCAGCTCCGTGCCGCCGCCGATGTTGTAGACCTCGCCCGCCCGGCCGCGGGTGCGCACGAGCTCGACGCCGCGAACGTGGTCGTCGACGTGCAGCCAGTCGCGCACGTTGAGGCCGTCGCCGTACAGCGGCACTTTCGCGCCGGTGAGCAGGCGGGTCACGAACAGCGGGATGATCTTCTCCGGGAACTGGTGGTGCCCGTAGTTGTTGGAGCAGCGGGTGACCCGCACGTCGAGTCCGTGCGAGCGTTGGTAGGACAGTGCCACCAGGTCGGAGGAGGCCTTGGAGGCGGCGTACGGGGAGTTGGGGTGCAGCGGGTGCTCCTCGGAGGTGGAGCCCTCGGGGATCGAGCCGTAGACCTCGTCGGTGGAGATGTGCACGAACCGCTCGACGCCGTGGCGCAGGGCGGCGTCCAGCAGGACCTGGGTGCCCAGCACGTTGGTCCGGACGAACTCGGCGGCGCTGAAGAGGGAGCGGTCCACATGGGACTCGGCGGCGAAGTGCACCACCTGGTCGTGTTCGGCCATCAGCGTGTCGACCACGGCGGGTTCGCAGATGTCGCCGACGCACAGCTGGTAGCGGGGCGAGTCCTGGACGGGGTCGAGGTTGGCGGGGTTGGCGGCGTAGGTGAAGGCGTCGAGAACGGTGACGGTGACGTCGTCGGGGCCGTCGGGCCCGAGCAGGGTGCGGACGTAGTGGGAACCGATGAAGCCGGCACCGCCGGTCACCAGGATGCGCGTGTGACTCATGTGGATGCGGCGCGTCACCGGGCGTACCGAGCGTGCGCCGTCCTCCTTCCTCTTGGGTTGTGCGGGGGTGGCCGCCCGGCGGGACGCGGACCCGGCGCGCCTCAGCCGCCGGCGGCCAGACCGGCCAGCTCCGGCACGATGTCGTAGGGGCTGGGCATGGCGGCGGACTCGTCGCGCAGTCTGCGGGCGGCGGCGGTGTGGGAGGGGTCGTCCACGAGCCGTCGGGCGAGGTCCGCGACCCGGTCGGGGTCGCCCTCGGTGTGGTGCAGGAAGAATCCGGCGCCGGCCTCCTGCAGGGCCCGGCCGCGCCATTCCTGGTCGGCGACGAGGGTGGAGACCGCCACTTGCGGCACGCCGTTGACCAGGGCGGTGGAGAAGGTGCCCCAGCCGCCGTGGTGGACGACGGCGGCGCAGCTGGGCAGCAGTGTGCTGAGGGCGACGCCGCTGACGGCCCGTACGTTGTCGGGCAGTTCGCCCAGGCGCTCGGTCTGCTCGGGCAGCAGTGCGGCGACGATCTCCGCGTCGAGCCGGGACAGGGACCGCAGGACGTCGGGCACGTCCACGTAGTCGCCGCCATACGCCTCGGTGTTGGTGCGTCCCAAAGTGACGCAGATCCGAGGTCGCTTGGGCTCCTGGCGCAGCCAACCGTCCAGCACGGCCCGGCCGTTGTAGGGGATGTACCGCAGGGACACGGTCTTCAGGTCGCTCGACGGGCGCAGGCTCGGGGGCAGGGTGTCGAGCGTGAACTGCCCGTTGAGGAGTTCCTCGTCGCAGCGCACGCCGTAGGGGCGGCCGCGCTCGTCGATCCAGTCGGCGAGGGGGTCCACGCGCTGCTCTCCGGGCATGTCCCGGGCCAGTTCGACGAAGGTGGCGCGGGCCTGACCGTAGACGTCCGCGCACCACAGCAGACGGGCGTGGGCGGCACCGCAGGCCCTGGCCGCGATGCCGCCCGCGTAGGCGATGGGGTCCCGTACGACGAGGTCGGGCCGCCAGTCGCGGGCGAGGGCGACGAGGTCGTCGAGGATCGGGTCGTTGTAGCGGGCGAATCCGTAGGGGACGCTGATCCGGTAGCGGGCGACCAGGCCGGCGTGGTCGATGTCGCCGTAGCCCAGGTGACTCCAGTTGGCGACGTCGGCGTCCTGGGAGTCCCGGGCGACGGCCATGTCGCGGTGCAGGTCGTGGTCGCTGCCGACCGGGGCGGCGGCCAGGCCGGCGCCGGTGATGACCTCGGTCAGCGACGGGGCGTTGGCCATCAGCACCTCGTGCCCGGCTGCCGCCAGGGCCCAGGCCAGCGGCACCATCGTGTAGACGTGCGACTTCTCCGGCAGGCCGGCGAACAGGACGCGCATGGGTTTGTCTCCTCGTCGGGGCCGCGGGGCGGGACGCGACGGACCTTCAGGCCGCCGGTTCCCGGTCCTCCCGCACGGATATGGCACTGAGCGGGCACGAATCGGCCGCCTCCTGTACTGCGGCGTGCAGGTCGCTCCCGGGCCGGTCGACCAGCAGCACGGCGAGTCCGTCCTCGTCGCGCTGGTCGAAGACGGCGGGTGCGATGAGCGCGCACTGGCCGGCGCCGATGCACCGGTCGTGGTCGATGGTGATGTCCATGCCGCCCCCTGTCAGCCGATCGGGTCCGGTCCGCATGCCGGGTCGCGCCCATCTTGCGGGCTTGCGGCGCGACCGGGGCCGCGCCCGGGCGCTGTCTGGGGTTTCTTCCAGTTATTCACGCGCTCCGTGCGGTTCCGCGAGCGGGCTGACCGGCCGGTACTCGGAAAATCCCTAGAGTGCTCCGGCGCCGCTGGCCCGGCCCGCACCGGCCGTGCTGGAGTGGCCGACAGGAACGGCGGCCCGCGCAACCGGACCGGGCGGCGACCAGTACCCGGTGAGGCCCGCTCCCGGACCGGCCGTCTCGGTGCACATCTGCCCGGACCGGCTCCCAGGCGGCCGTGGAAGGGGCACGCGAGCGGCCGTACGACGACTTCGTGAAAGGGGAATCCGGGTGGCGCAGCAAGGCACTTCGGACCTGCTCGACCCTACGCCCGCGGCGGCCCCCCGGACCGGCAGCGCGCCGTCCGTGGAACCGGACGGCGGGATCACCCTGCTGGCGTGGACGGCGCGGATGCGCGAGGAGCAGCGGGCCTGGCGGGACGACTCGGGCCATGTGCACGTCTTTCGGCACGCCGACGTGCAGCAGGTGCTGTCCGATCCCGCCACCTTCTCCTCGGACACGGTGGGCCGTCTCTCGGGCGGCAAGAAGAAGGCGCCGCGCGGCACGCTGTTGCTGCTGGACCCGCCGCTGCACGGAAAGATGCGCCGGCTGGTCAGCAAGGCGTTCACGCCCGGCCTCGTCGCCGGGCTCGAACCGTGGATCACCGAGCTGACCGGCGAGTTGCTGGACGCCGTCACCGAGGATCGTTTCGATCTGGTGGACGCGCTGGCCAATCCGCTGCCGGTGACCGTCATCGCCCGCATGCTGGGTGTGCCGACGGCGGACCGCGGCCTGTTCCAGGGCTGGGCCGACCAGTTGCTGTCCACCGATCCGGAGGACCCGGAGAGCGTGCGCCGCATGGAGGAGACCGCGGTCACCATCACCGCCTACCTGCAGAAGTTCATCGAGGCCCGGCGCGCGGAACCGCAAGGGGACCTGCTGGGCACCCTGGTCGCCGCCGAACTCGACGGCGAACGCCTGGAGGACGAGGACATCGCCAGCTTCGCCACCCTCCTGCTGCTGGCCGGGCACATCACCACGTCCGTGCTGGTCGGCAACGCGCTGCTCTGCCTGGACTCCGCCCCGGACCTGCTGGCGAAGGTACGCGCGGACCGTTCGCTGATCCCCGAGGTCATCGAGGAGACGCTGCGGCTGAGGCCGCCGTTCACGCGGATCGAGCGGGTCACCACGACCGCCACGACCGTCGCGGGCCTGGAGGTGGGGCCCGACACGCCGGTGCATCTGTGGCTGCTGGCCGCCAACCGCGACAAGCGGGTCTTCGACGCCCCGGACGTGTTCCGCCCGGACCGCGCCAACGCCCGGCAGGCGGCGTTCGGGCACGGCATCCACTACTGCATCGGGGCCCCGCTGGCCCGGCTGGAGGGCCGGATCGCCCTGGAGGCCCTGCTGGACCGGTACGCGCGCATCCGTGTCGATCCCTCGGTGCGTCTTTCCTGGCACGGCACCAACGTCTTCGGCGCCCGGCACCTGCCGCTGTGCGTGGCACGCGCCTGACCCTTGCCCGTACCCGGCACCGGCCGCCGTGCTCGAGCTGCCCCTGCCGAGCACCGGCCGCCTGCGTGGTGGCCTCCCTCGTTCCTCGCCGGCACCGGCCGCCCCGCGTGGCCCCCCGCCCGCCGCTCCCGCGGCAGCGACCTGTCCACCCCCGCACCCACGCCCCCGTATTCCGACGGAGTGACCTCATGAAGACCCGGCCCGATCCGCCCGTGATCCCCTCGGACCGCGGCAAGTGCCCCTTCGACCCGCCCGCCGCCTACGCCAGGCTGCGCGCCGAGGAACCGGTCAGTCCGGTCACCTTCCGGGTCGCGCCGAAGGACACCGCCGGCTGGCTGGTGACCCGCCACGACCTGGTCCGCCAGATCCTCGCCGACGAGCGCTTCAGCCACCGCAACGAACTCCTCGCGCACGTCGTCGCACCGCCGTTCCCGATGACCGAGTACGCGCCGCAGCCCTCTCCGCCCGGCTCGTTCGCCAAGATGGACGCGCCGGAGCACACCAAGTACCGGCGGCTGCTGGCGGGCCACTTCACGCTGCGCCGCATCCAGCAGTACGAGCCGCACCTGACCCGCATCGTCGACGAGGCGCTGGAGGAGATGGCGGCCCAGGGCTCGCCGGCCGACCTGGTGACCGCGTTCGCGGAGAAGGTCAGCCTGCGCTCGGTGTGCTCGCTCATGGACGTGTCGCCGGAGCTGATGGACGGCATCCAGGAGCACTTCTCGGCGCTGATGACCCTCACCTACACGCTGGAGGAGTTCATCCACCACGTGGAGTCGATGGACGCCCTCATCCGCCCCATGGTCCGTGCGCGCATGGCCGAACGCGGGCAGGACTTCTTCGGCAGGCTGGCGGCGACCGGTGAACTGGCCGAGGAGGAGCTGGTCAACCTGGCGGTGCTCACCCTGGGCGGCTCGCTGGACACCACCCCGAACATGCTGGCGCTGAGCACGTTCGCCCTGCTGGAGCACCCCGACCAGCTGGCCGTGCTGCGCAAGCGGCCCGAGCTGTACGCGCAAGGCGCGGTGGACGAGCTGCTGCGCTACCTGACCATCTCGCAGATGGGTTCCAGCCGGTGCGCGCTGGAGGACGTGGAGATCGGTGGTACGACGATCAAGGCGGGCCAGACGGTGGTGCTGTCCCTGCCGGCGGCCAACCGTGACCCGGAGGCCTTCGACGACCCCGACCGGCTCGACGTCACCCGGGTGCCGCGCAAGCACTTGGCGCTCGGCTTCGGGGCCCACCAGTGCCTGGGCCAGCACCTGGCTCGCGCGAGTCTGCGCATCGGGCTGAGCAGGCTGTTCGAGCGGTTCCCGACACTGCGGCTGGCGGAGCCGGCCGAGGAGGTGCCGCTGCGCGACCGTGCCGTGCACTACGGCGTGGACCGGCTGCTCGTCGGCTGGGACTGAGGCCGCCGTGGCCACACGACAGACCCCGCCGTTCCGGACGGTCGTCGACAGCCGGGTGGAGAGCGTGCACACGGTCCGGGCCGGGGCGGCCGACGGCGGCCGGGTCCGGCTCACCGCCTACGACCTGCTGACCGGTCCCTGGTACACACCGCTGACGTTCTTCTACCGAAAGACCCTCGACGGTCCGGCGCTGCGCGCCTCACTGGCCCGGACGCTGCTGCGCTACCCGCCGCTCTCGGGCCGGCTGCGACGGGACGCCGACGGCGGACTGAGCGTGCTGTGCAACGACGCGGGGGTGCGCTTCACCGAGGCGTCCTGCCCCGACCCGATGCGCGAGTACGGTCACGGGCTGCGCGCGCAGCCCGTCAACGGGGACCTGCTGCGCGAGGTGAGCCCCTTCGGCGTGGTGGACCGGGACGCCCCCCTGCTGAAGGTCCGGCTCACGCAGATGCGCGGTGGCGGATCGGTGCTCGGCGTGCTCATCAGCCACAGCCTCGCGGACGGCGGCAGCACCCTCGCCTTCCTGGAGAATTGGTCGCGCGAGCACCTCGGGCTGCCCTGGCAGGAGCCCAGCCACGACCGCGGGGCGCTGGAGGCGCTCGGCCGGATGTCGGACGACCCGGCGACGCGGGAGGGCCGTGTGTTCGCCGGTGTCGGCCGGATGCGGTACCTGCTGTCCACCCTGCGTCCGGGGCTGCGCAGACGCGCCACCGTCACCACCCGGTTCGAGGCGGCCGAGCTGGCGGCCATGAAGAGCGAGGCGCTGGGCGCCCTGACGGATCCGGGCGCCTGGGTGTCCACCAACGATGTGCTGGCGGCTCATCTGTGGCGCGTCCTGAGCGAGTTGCGGGGGCACCCGGACGAGGCGGCGCAGTGGCTGGGCCTCGTCGTCGGGGCGCAGTCCGTGCTGGGCGGCGCGCTGCCGTCGTCGTACTGGGGGAACTGTGTCAGCAAGAGCTGGACGTCGCTACCTGCCGGGGAACTGCGCGCCCGACCCCTGGGGGCGGTGGCGGGCGAGGTGCGCCGGTGCCTGCGGAGCAACACGGAGGACAAACTGCGCGACGAGATCGCCTTCCTCGGCGCCTACCGCCGGCGCGGCGTGTCCCGGCACGTGATGGCGGTGCACGCCCTCGACATGCGGGAGACGTCCCTGTCGGTCAACAACTGGTCGCGTTTCCCGCTGTACCGGATCGACCTCGGCGCCGGGCAGCCGTTCTGGTACGAGTTCCCCGACCTGCCGGTGCCCACCGTGCACGTCACCCCGACACCGGAGGAGGACGGAGGCCGGGACGTGTACCTGTGTCTGTCCGAGCCGCACGCGGCCCTGGCCCGCACCGGTCCCTGGCAGGAGCGGCTGCATCCGCACGCGGTCTCCAGTCGCGTGGGGTGAGATCCCGGCGGGTGCGGTGAGAGGGCGCGACCGCGTGGGGCGAGCGGTCGGCCGGGGTACGCGTCGGCCGGGAAACCGAGTCGGATGGAGCCCTCCGGACAGGAAATGGGCAGTACGCGAGATCGGTCGGGCTGGTCTGGGCCAAAATGGCGGGCAGCGGTCGGAGCGTCAGGTCGAACCGCCGGGCGTACGCGCGCGGCAATCGGCCAGGGTGAACTGGCTGCGCGCTCTGCCTCGCAACGCCGGGAGAGAGGAACACGGTCATGATCGTCGCCTCGGAAGGTCACAGCCCCCCCGAGTCCGGCACCGCTGCTCCGCCCCCGGCCCTCGTGGAGCGGGAACGGGAGTTCGCCTTCTTCGGTGAGCTGGCCCGCCGCACCGCCACCGGACGGTCCGGTCTCCTCGTCCTGGAGGGCCCGGTCGGCATCGGGAAGACCGCCCTGCTGCGGGCCATGATCGCCGAAGCACGCGCCCTGGACCTGTGCGTCCTTCACGCGGAGGCAGCGGACGGGCACCGGTTGCCGCTCAGTACCGCGCACACCCTGCTGTCCGGTCTGCCGGACAGCGATCACACTCAGACTCCCACGACAGCCGGGACGTTGGCCGAACACGGTTTCACCGACAGACGTCCCCCCGCTCTGCTGTGCTGCGACAACGATGCCGTGGAGGTCTCGTTCGGTGTGCTGACGCGGCTGCACGACGTCATCAGACGAGCCGCCGCACGCACTCCCCTGCTGATCGCCGTGGACGACGCCCATGAGGCCGACCCCGCCTCCCAGCGCCTGCTGGCCCACACCGCGCGACGGCTGGCGGGCCTGCCGGTGCTGCTGGTGCTCGTGTCCCGCAGCGGTTCCGACACACCGGCCCTCACCGAGATCACCACCCTGGCGTCCTGCCGGGTGCTGCGGCCCCGACCGCTCACCGGCCAGGGCATCGCCCAACTCGCCCGCCGCCTCACCGGCACCGAGCCCGACGCGACGTTCCCGGGGGCATGCCTCACGGCCACCCACGGCAATCCACTGCTGGCGACCCGGCTCATCCAGACACTGCACACGGAGGACCTGCCGCTGACGGGCGGCGAGTTGAGCGCGGTCAGCGAGCAGGACATGCAGGCCTTCGGGGCCCGTGTGGTACGTCTGCTGCACCACCAGGCGCCGGCCACGGTGGACGCGGCTCGTGCCATGGCAGTGCTGGGGGACGGGACCGCCCACGAGTTGTGCGCGCGTCTGGCCCTGGTCGACGCGACCTCCTTCGACCGGTCCCTGTCGGTGCTGGGCGCCCTCGGACTCGTCAACGGCGACCTCGCTGAGGGAACCTGGGCCTTCACGCACAAGCTGGTGCGCCGCGCCGTGCTCGACGACCTGACGGCCGACGAGCGTGCCGCCGCGCACGGCCGGGCGGCCCGTCTGCTGCACGACGTCGGCGCCGACGCCGCGGACGTCGCCGGGCACCTGTGCCGGTCCGCGGCGTCGGCGCCGACGCCGTGGGCCACGGCCGTGCTGCGGGAAGCGGCCCGGGAGGCGGTGGTGTGCGGCTCGCCGGGCCGGGCGGTGGAGTTGCTGCGGTCCTGTGTTCCGGACGGTGGCGCCGACGACTGCGATCCCGGGCTGCTGATCGAGCTGGGCACGGCCGAAGCACGACTGGACCCGGCGGCCGGTGTCCGGCACCTGACGGCGGCCCTCGACCGGGCGAGTTCCCCGAACCTGCGGTTCACGGCCCTCAGCGCCCTCGCCGACGCGCTGACCCGCCAGGGCCGGGTGGATCGTGCCGTCGAACTGCTGGAGCTGTGCCGCGCGGACCCGGCCATCCTGCCCTCCGGTGCCGAGAGCACCCGCCTGCTGGAAGCACAGCTGTTGCTCGCATCCACGGTCGACCGCACCGCCTTCACCCGACTGCTCGACGCGGTGCCCCTCGACCTCGAACTGCCGGGCGACGCCGCCGGGGAACGGGCGCTGCTGGCCGCCCGGGCCGTCATCGCGGTGTCCCGGATGGACCAGGTGGCCGAATCGGTCGCGGCGGCACGCAGGATCACCGGGCAGGGCACATCCACCGCGGACGCCCCCGCCTTCCTGGCCGCCGCCGCCTCGGTCCTGCTCTACGCCGACCTACCGCACGAGGCACAGGACGTCTACCGCCAACTCATCGACGGAACCGACCCGTTGCCCGACCAGACCTACGCCAGCCTGCTCGCGCTCAGCGCCGAGGCGCACGAACGGCTCGGTGCCCTCGACAGCGCGCTGCGCCACACCACCGACGCGCTGCGCCACACCACCGTGGCCCGCGCCACCGCGCACCAGGCGCTTCCGCTGGCCGTGCGACTGCACACACTCCTGGACCGCGGCCAACTGCCGGAGGCCGCCGACCTGTGCGAGCGAGTGCCCGATCCGGCCCGGAGCGAAGCCTGGCAGTGGAACGAGGTGCTGTGCGCCCGCGGCCGGCTCCGCCTGGCGCAGAAGGACGCCGTGCGCGCGCTGGACGACCTGCGGGAGTGCGGACGCCGACAGGCCGCCTGGCAGCGCACCAGTCCGGCCGTCTCGCACTGGTGGTACTGGGCCGGCCGGACGCACCTCGCCCTGGACGACCGCCGTGCGGCCCGCGCGCTCGCCGAACAGGCCGTCGAGGGGGCCCGGTCGGCCCACCTGCCGCTCGCACTGGGCGCCGGGCTGGAGTTGTGGGCTGCGACGGTGGACGACGACGAACGTGCGAAGCTGCTGGAGGAGGCCGAGTACGTGCTCGGCGAGACGGGGGCGGCCCTGCTGACGGCACGGGTGAAAGTCGCCCGGGGCCGCGCCCTGCACGCCCTCGGTCACCGCAAGGCCGCGCGGGAGGTGCTGCGGCAGGGGTGGGAGGAGTCGTACGCGCTCGGCGCCCGCTCCCTGCACGAGGTCGCCCACCGGGCGCTGCTGGCCACGGGTGCCCGTCCGCGCCGGCCCGTGTCGCGGGGGCTCGGGGCCCTCACCCGCAGCGAGGCACAGGTGGCCCGGCTGGCGGCGGACGGCCGCTCCAACGCGTGGATCGCGGAAACCCTGTTCGTCACGCAACGCACCGTGGAGGTCCATCTGACCTCCGTCTACCGCAAGCTCGGCCTGTCCGGCAGACGGCAGCTGCGCGACGCGCTGGAGCCGGCGGACGCCCAGGGCTCAACCCGACAGGTGTGATCCGACTGCTCGGTCCTGCGCACCTGCCGCAGGCCGGGCAGCTGTCGTTTTGCTGTCAATGCCGGAGAGGCCGAGTGCGGCAAACGCAATTGTGCTAAACGCCCTGTCGGCGAGTCGTCCGCCTTCTGGTAAGCGGTTGCAGTTCTTACGGAACTGTAAGCGCATTCCATTCCACTCCCCCACCCGGCCTTCCTTCTCGGCACTCCGCTTCGCTTCACCGCCCTTACTCGTACGCGCCTGGCAGCAACCGCCGCCGGCACGCGAACGCCCGGTGACACGCAACTGGAAGCACCGTCCAGCGACGCTCCTACCCTCCGTCCGCCCTCCACCACGCCCGGCAACCGACGCTTCACGTTGTTCCGCTTGGGCTTGCGGAACACCAAAAGTGATGATCCTTCAGATTTCCGCGGTGCACAGTTAAGTATTTGACGTCCAACTGGCCTTGCCGCAGCGTGCCTTGCTGTGATCTGCTCACCTCACGTTTCCAAGCAGCAATGACCGAACTTCAGGACTTCCCTTGCGTCAGCGATTCCGCGGACCCGGCACACATCAGGTCTCGGCGTTCCGGGCCCGGGGGGCGACCAACCCCCGCGGGAACCGGTGCTGTGCACACAGGAGCCCGGCGGTCCCGCCACATCGCCCGCACGCTGCGCAACGCTCACGGAGTCCCGTCCAGCCGCACGCGGGGCGGTGGCCGGTGGTCCGTGTCATTGAAGGGGTACCACGATCTTGTTGCTGGAGCGCGAGTCCGAACTGACGCAGGCGACAACGGCACTGCACCGCGCCGCGGAGGGAGAGGGCTGCCTCCTGGTCGTCCGGGGACCGCTCGGGATCGGCCGGTCGACCTTCCTGGAGACGGTGGCGGCACTCGCGGACGCTGAGGGATTCCTGACGCTGCGGGCACATGCGGCCGCAGCCGAGGAGCACTTCACCCTCGGGGTCGTGCGGCAGTTGGCGGACTCGGTCCTCGTGACCGCACCGGCCGACGACAGCGGACGCTGGCTGCGGGACGCGGCGGCCGCGGCGGGCACAGCGCAGCCGCAGGGCACCGGACCACTCCCCCTGTGGTCCACGATCACCCCTCAGCAGGCACCCCGCTGGCTGACCGCCCTCCTCGAGTCCATGGCGTCGGACCGGCCGGTCATGGTGATGGTGGACGACCTCCAGTGGTCGGACAGCGAGTCCCTGCTGGCGCTGCTGCCGTCCCTCATGCGGCGAAGACAGAACCGCCTCGTGTTCGCCCTGTCCGTCCTGCCCGGCGACGTACGCGGCACCAGGGATCAGGTCCGACAACTGCTGGAGCCCGCGGACCGCACCGTGGAGCCGGCCGTGCTCAGCCGCAACGCCGTACGCCTGCTGATCGAGGAAGCCTGCGGCACACCACCCCACGGCGCGTTCATCGACACCCTCCTGCAACGCTCCGGCGGCAACCCCCTGCTGGTGAAGGCCCTGGTGGAGGAGGTTCTGTACGAGCAGATGGAGCCCACCGAGGCCAACTGCGCGGCAGCGGCCGCCCTCCGTCCGGAACGAGCCCGCCGACGTCTCGCCACCTTCCTGCGCTCGCAGCCGGACCACGTCCGACGCGTCGCCTACGCGCTGACCGTACTCGTTGACGCCGCCGACCCCCAACTGGTGGCCCTCCTGGCGGAGATCGACGACGACCGACGGGCGGAGGCCGTCGACGTCCTGCGCCTGACCGGACTCGTGACGCCGCACTCCGGCTTCCTCATCCCCGGGACGCTCTTGCGTGACCTGCTGGAAGAGACCATGCCCGCGGCCGAACGCACCGCCATGCGCAGCGTGGCGGCCGAACTGCTGCACCGCACCGGTCATCCGGCCGAACTGGCCGCGGAGCACCTGATGTCGGTCGTCACGCTGCACGGCCCGCAGGCCGTGGAGATCCTGCGGACCGCCGCGGACAGCGCGCTGCGCCGCGGTTCGCCCCGGGACGCCGCCCGCTACCTGCGCCGTGCGCTGCTCGACACCTCCCCCATGGGCCGCGATCGCGGCCGCCTGCTGATCGACCTGGCGACCGCCGAGCGCAGCTTCGCCTCCGCCGCCTCCTTGCGGCACGTCGCGGAGGCCGTACCGCTGCTGGAGTCGGTACGGGAACGCGCCGGCGCCGTGACCCGGCTGGGCCCTCTCCTGATGGACCCGGCCGCGTTCCGCATCGACTCCGTACGGCGGGCCGTGACCGAGGAACTGGGCCGGTCCGACTCGGACGACTGGATCGAACGAGAACTCGCGCTGCGTCTGGAAGCCCGGGAGCACGTGCTGTCGGCGCAGGATCCCGCGCACGTGCAGCGTGCCCTGCGCCGCTTCCGGGCACTGGGCCCCTCCCCCTCCCTGCACACCACCGGCGAACGCGAACTGGTGACGTCCCTCATGCACATCGCGTTCGTCGCCAACGCCGCCTCCGCCGAGGAGCTGTCCCGGCTGTGCACCCGGCTGCTGGAGCACGAGATGCCCGTCCCCGAGCACGTCCACGGCACCACGCCCCTGGCCATCAACATCCTGGCCGGCGCCGGCCGGACGGAAGGCGCGGCCGGCTGGCTGCGCGAGGCACACCGGCTCGCCCAGCGCACGGGCGGTGACGTGGAGCAGGCCGTCATCCGCTCGGAGCAGGCCCTGGTCGCCCTCGCCGACGGGCAACTCGCCTACGCCCGGCAGAAGGTGGTCCAGGCCGACGCCCTGGCCGGACCCGACACCGGCGGCCTGCCGACCGTCTGCGCCGCCGTCCTGGCCATCGTCGCCCTGCGCACCGAGGAACCCCAGCTCGCCGAACAGATCCTCACCCAGCACCGGCTGCACATCGAGAACCAGCATCTGGCGGCGCTGCTGCACCTGGCACGGGGCACCCTCGCGGCCGGGCGCGGTGAAACCCGCGCTGCGCTCGTCCACTTCCAGACCGCGGGCCGGCGTGCGGAAAGCATCGGCTGGCACAACCCGGTCGCGGTTCCCTGGTCCTCCTGCGCCGCCCTGATGCACCACCGTCTCGGCGAGCACGAGGAGGCGGTGGGGGCAGCGCTCCTGGAGGTCGAGCGCTCACGCGCCTGGGGCGCTCCCGTCCGGCTGGGGCGTGCCCTGGTGGCCCTCGGCAGGGTCTCCCGGGGGCGAGAGAGCGTGGCGGTGCTGGAAGAGGCCGTCGAGGTGCTGGAGAACGCCACCAACGAACACGAGCTGTGCCGGGCGCTGTACGCCCTCGGCACCCGTCCCGAAACGGACCGCAGACGGCGCTCCGCCGCACTCAAACGGGCACACGAACTGGCGGTCGACCAGGGAGCCGACGCCCTGGCGGAGAAAATCGCGCGAAAGAGGGACGAGCACATGAGCCGGAGTCCCTCGACCGCCGACCGGCTCACCCCGTCCGAGCGTAAAGTGGCGCACCTGGCGGCCACCGGTCTCAGCAATTCCGAGATATCAGCCAAGCTCGGCACGTCGTCTCGCATGGTCGAAAAGCATCTGACCAAGTCGTACCGCAAACTCGGAATAGGGGGCCGCCCGGATCTCGCCCAAGCCCTCGAAGAACGCGGCGAAACACCATCCGTGTGACCCAAGCCATTCCTTCTCTCCCCGCTATGCCGCTCCAGAACCCGCCGCTCCTTCCCGCGAATCGGGCAGCAAACGGGCAACTGTCGGAGCCAAACGGTCACGCGTGCTCGACCGATCCTTCGGACGATCATGCCGACAAGCGCACCACAGCGGCCGTAGAACCGGGTCCTGGAGGGCAACCGAACCTTCGCGCTCGGCGTCGATTGCGCTGATCAGGTCGGGTGGCAGTACGCCAGGGAGAACTTCCGGGGGCTGCGCCGCACCGCACCACCGAACCACCGAACCACAGTGTTTTCCGGGCACGCAAAGGTTTGCTTGACCGGCCTGTAGGAGTATTTCTAGGCTCTCCCGCAGTTGATCAGAGAATGACTCGACGGGTCATTGACCGAGACCCGCCGAGTCCGCACCACCTGTGATCAGATGCGCTGCCAGGTGGTGCGTGCATCCCCCACATCTGAACGCAGAAAGACGGTGCGTCGCAGTGACCACGCAGGTAGTGACCACGCACGTAATGAGTTCCCTGCAGACCAGAGACAGGACATCCATACCGCATCAGGCCACCCCTCTCCGAAACCCCCAGGAGTCCCGAGCCCTTGCGGTGAGCAACCGCCGCCTTTACACCGCCCACATCGATCCTGAAATGCACATCGTGGCTGCGGAGCCCGACTTCTCCCGCCAGTTCGGCCGCACCCCGGCCGACACCTGCGGCCGCAACCTGTACGAACTGCTCCATCCCTCCGCCCCCTCGGTGCTGAACCGCCACTTCGTCCGGCTCGCCGAGGGCCGCTCCAACCGCTTCGCCGAGCGCATGGTCGGTCTCGGCAACGCAGGCCGGGTCTTCTCCGGCGAACTGACCGGTATCGCCGTGCAGAACACCACCGGGAATCTGGCGGGCATCGTCGTACAGGTCCGACCCGACACGGAGGCGGACAACGCGGACATCAAGCACGTGACCGGCCACCCGCGCGAGCGGCTGCTCAGCAAGCTCGACGCGCAGGTCCTCGAAGGGATCGCGGCGGGAGCCTCGACCGTACAGCTCGCCGCCAGGCTCTACTTGAGCCGTCAGGGCGTCGAGTACCACGTCGGTCTCATGCTGCGGAAGCTCAAGGCCCCCAACCGCGCAGCGCTGGTGGCCCGCGCTCACTCCATGGGCATGCTGACGGTGGGTCAGTGGCCACCTCGCGTCCTGCCGGATTTCATCAAGTAAGTCCTCCCCCATGGTCGGTTGAGCGACTCCGCAGCCGGACCGGTCCGGTCCACCGCGACGGCCGGACGGCGCGGACCGGGACAGACCAGCGGGCCCGTCTCGCAGGGGGCGCGCAGGCCGGAGAGTTCCGTGGACAGTGGCTCCTACGGGCTCCGGCCCACACCGAACGAATGGCGGCCGTACCACCCCTACTGGTACGGCCGCCGGCATGTGTACCCGGGCTGGTACGGCGCCCGGCATGTGCACCCGGGGCGGTCGTCCACCGCCCCGGAGTCGGCCGTCTACTGCTCGAGCTCGCGGCTGATGAGGTCGAACAGCTCGTCGTCGCTCGCGCCGTCCAGCCGGTCACTGAGCGACGCACCGCCCGCGTCCGCGTCGTCGGCCGCACCGCCCTCGATCTCGGCGAGCAGCGCCCTGAGCCGGGTGCCGAGCAACGTGCGCGCGTCGCGGTCCGGATCGGCCTGCATGACGCGTTGGATGCCGGTCTCCAGGTCGGCCAGCAGGCCCGCCACCGTCGTCCCGCCCTCACCGGCGAGTTCGGCGTCCAGGTGACGGGCGAGGGCGGCCGGTGTGGGATGGTCGAACACGAGCGTCGAGGGCAGACGCAGGCCCGTGTCCTTGGTGAGCCGGTCGCGCAGTTCGACGGCCGTGAGGGAGTCGAAGCCCATGTCGCGGAACGCCCGGTCCGCGAGGACGACGTCCGGATCGGCGTGGCCGAGTGCCGCGGCCGCGACCTGCCGCACATGGAGCTGGAGGGCGGCCGACCGATCCTGGGCGGACAGGGACATCACTCGTTCCACCAGTGCGGGACGGTCGACCCCGGTGCCCTGCCGTGCGGTCTCGTTCTCCCGGTCCGCAGCGGCCACCGCCTGCGGAAGGGTGCTCAGCAGCGGGCTGGGCCGGCGGCCGGTGAACGCGGGAACGAACCGCTCCCACTCCACGTCCGCGACCACCACCAGGCCATCCCCCGCCTC